>CAZGXU010000009.1:0-54265 GCA_964530075.1 uncultured Thermotogae bacterium | reverse complement strand
ATGAAGATGACCCAGCCACGAGTGACCAGTGTAGTCAGTGTCGACGAACGGCTAGGGGCTAGGGGGCCGCAGGCAAAGGCGGCGGAGTAGACCGCGACAAGCAAGAGGAGGTTTTCGACGCTCCACTATTCATAGCTACCTGGGCACAACGGCGAGAAGCTACTGCTGTCTCTTCTTCTTGCTGCTCGGAGGACTACATTGAGATCCAGACGCAGTTTGTACGAGAAGCTGGACCTGTACTTGGAGCGCTTCGCCCGAGAGCTTGGCAGCGCGGGGGACAGTTGCGCGTCCTTTCGCGGGTGACATGGCAAGCACGCGCAAACACGTGCTCGACAAACCGTGGGGGGACCGAGAGGTCAAGGGGAGATTCGCAGGACCCTTGGTCTCCTCATGATTGGTGAAGATCTTGACATCTTCGATCCCAGGGAACACCCTTGGATCCAGCTGGACTTCGGTCGGGGAGTCGAACGGCAGTGTCCCCGGCGTTCTCACGAGCTTCGCGACACGTTGGCGAAGCCTTCCCTTGCAGACGCGCTGTACACGACCCTGCTGGAGACGCATTCGCGGCGGCACAGCGACTGATACGCAGGGTCAGGCTTGCCTACGCCGCAGAGGTCTTCGAGGCGCGGCCGGGCATCTTCGGCTTCAGTATTGATCTTGTTCGCGGAGCCAAGTTGGTGACCGAGTTATGCCACGGTTGGAGAGGATGCTGATACGCGTGCGGCCGGTGAACTGATCCAGATTGCCCTGCTCACCTGTTGTCCGCTGGGCTTGGGTTCTCCAAACGTTCACCTCGGCTCCCCTGCTCAAGATGTCGCTCCGAGCAGCTGAAGCGGCGGAGTGTCCTTTCGAAGGGAGTTTCAAGCCCAGGAGCAGGTCAGAGAAAGCTCCCCAATCGTTCACCCAGACCCCACCATGTCAATTCATGCCCGGTCTGGATGCGGTTGAGAGACAGCTTGTCCGAAAACTCTCCGGAGTCCTATGCTGGATTCATTGTGTATCCCAATGCGGGGATTCAGGAAGAAGCGGGGGTGCTCGTCAAGCTGTGGGCGGTGGTCTGCTCCGTATTCGGCTGGCGGTGCCGTTGCCCGCGGTGTGGCGGGAAGATGAAGCGGGAGCTCGCGTCGAACGAGGCGTACACCCGGGTCTTTCGAACGAGATCGATCGGAACGGCTCGCCCCTCTCCGACGGCCTCCCGACGCTTCTCAACAGAGTCCAGGTGACCCCCGTCTACGACGAGTGCATGGTCCTGCGGGCACCGCATTCGACGGCGAGACATGATGGAACTTCTCTGCTAGTCCGAACCTTCGACCGGCCTTGACAGACGAGGCTCTGTCACCGATCATGGTGAATGAACGTTCATTCATCATGACGGACAACGGACCTCAGGACACCACCGAACGAATCCGCCTTGCGGCGGTCCGCGTCTTCTCCCGCGAGGGCTTCGACCGGGCGTCCGTGAAGTCGATCGCCGCCGAGGCGGGCGTCGCCGTCGGCTCGATCTACAACCACTACCGGGACAAGGACGACCTGCTGATCTCGATCTTCGAGGAGGAGTTCGACGAGCGGATGGGGCTTCTCGAGGAGCTGAAGGAGGCGCGGCTCCCGGCCCGCGATCAGGTCGAGCAGCTGCTGCAGGGACACTTCGCTCGGACGCGCGAGCACAAGGAGCTCGCCGAGCTGTTCCTGTACGAGCGGTTCCACCGGGAAAGCCGCCTGCGGGAGCGGATCGTCCCGATGCAGCGGGGCATCGTCGAGCGGATCGCCGAGATCCTCCGGGCTGGGATCGAGGAGGGGTGGATCCGGCCCTGCCATCCGAAGGTCGTCGCCCAGGCCCTCTTCGATCTCGTCCAGACGATGACCGCTTGTTGGGTCCTCTCCGACCCGAGCGAGGCGGAGGAAATCTTCGAGGCGGCGCCGAAGGAATTGGCCGACCTGATGTGGAAAGGGCTGCGCCGAAGTGAGAACGAATAGCCGACGATCCGTCTTCGACGCGATCTTCGTCCCCGTCTATCGCTGGGCGCTTGCCCATCCGATCCTCGTCCTGCTGATCCTTGCCGCGATCACCGCCGTTATGACCGGGTTCATCGCCCGGCTCGAGATCGACGTCGATTTCTCCGACTACCTCAATCAGGACGACCCGTCGGTGATCGCCGCGGACGAGGCGGAGGATCGATACGGTTCACAACTTCGGTCGATGGTGATCGTCGAAGCCCCGGACGGGCTCTTTCGGACCGACACGCTTGCCCGGATCGACGCCCTCGAGGACGAGCTGGAGGGGCTGTCGGTCGTCGCGGAGGTCGACGGCCCGTTCAACTCGAAGGTGATCCGGGGGACGGAGACCGCGGTGACGATCTCGTCGGTCGGACCCGGCGGAGACGCACCGAAGACGGACGACGAGGTCGCGGCGTACCGCGACAGGATCCTCGGCGACCGCACGCTTCTCGACTACGTGGTTTCGTCCTCCGGGACGGCCGTGGCGATCTACGTCCGGGCGATCGACGACGTGGAGATGGTCCCGTTCGCCGAGGCGATCGAGGCGGTCACTGCGAGATACGAGACCGAAGGTCTTCGAATCACAATCGCGGGGATTCCCTACATGAACCTGTCCCTCGGCCGGTCGATGCGGCGGGATCTCGGCCTCTTCCTCCCGCTGGTCATCCTGGCGATCGTCGTCGTCCTCTACGTCGCGTTCCGCTGGCGCTGGGGCGTCCTCATCCCGTTCGCCGTGGTCGGCCTTTCGGTCCTCTGGACGCTCGGTCTGATGGCGATCTTCTCGGTCCCGCTCACCGTCCTGTCGTTCATCCTCCCCGTCGTGTTGATGGCGATCGGGATCGCCGACGGGATCCACCTGCTCAGCCGCTATCGGGAAGAGGTCCGGGGCACCGAAGACAGGGCGACAGCGATCCTGCGGACGATGACGTCGATGCAGCGGCCGGTTGTGATGACGTCGCTGACCACGGCGGCCGGGTTCCTGTCGCTTCTCAACGCGTACATGGCCCCCCAGCGGATGTTCGGCCTGTTCACGTCGGCCGGGATCCTCTTCGCGATGATCCTGTCGCTGGTCCTCATCCCCGCGGTCCTTCGACTGGTGAAGGCCCCGCCCGTGCCCGCCAGGAACGGCGGCAAGCCGAGCCCGATCTCGTCGGGGCTCGGCGCCGTCGTCCGCGGCGTCCTCCGCCATCGGTGGTTCGTCTTGGCGGGGATCGTCGCTTTGTCCGCGGTCTTCGCCGGCGGGATCTCGATGCTCCACATCGAGACGTCGCAGCGCGCCTATCTCGGGGAGGATCACCCGGCGGTCGAGACGCTCGATCGGATGGACGAGCTTTTCTCCGGGGGCGACCAGACCGTGATCGAGATCGACACGGGAGTCGCGAACGGCCTCAAGGATCCCGCCCTCCTCGAGGAGATGGTCGCGCTCGAGGGGTTCCTGGCGGAACGCGGGGTCCACAAGACGATCTCCCTTGCGGGGATCGTGCGGGAGATGAACCAACGGTTCCACGCCGACGACCCCTCGTTCTACACGATCCCCGACGATCCACGGATGGTCGCGCAGCTCCTTCTCCTATTCACGTTTCAGGGCGGGACGCTCGGTTCGATGGCGCTGGGAGATTACTCGGCCGGCGAGGTGATCGGATTCCACGCGCTCAGGACCGGGAAGGAGTGCGTCGCGCTCGTGCGCGACGTCACCGCCTACCTCGAGGAACACTTCGAGGACGCCCGTCTGGTCGGCCCGACGCGGATCCAATCGAGCATGTTCGCGGCGATCGTCCGGAGCCAGCTGACGAGCCTGTTCACGTCGATCGGCGCCGCGGGGATCATCGTCGTCCTGCTGATGGGTTCGGTCGTTGCGGGTCTGATCAGCCTCGTCCCGCTCCTGTTCACGATCGTGGTCAGCTTCGGCGTCATGGCGTACGCCGGGATGCCGCTCGACATCGCCACGTTGATGATCTCGTCGATCACCATCGGGATCGGGATCGACTACGGGATCCACTACATCGAGCGGGTGCGCGAGGAGATGGCCAAGACCGAGGATCGCTCGGCCGCTCTCGTGCGCGCGGCGCGGACGGCGGGGCGCGGGATCGTCTACAACGCCCTCGCCATCGCCGGGGGGTTCAGCATCCTCCTTCTGTCGGCGTTTCAGGGGATGCGCCACTTCGGGCTCCTGATCACGATGACGATGCTGATCAGCGCCGCGGGAGCCCTGGTCGTCATTCCTGCGATCCTGCGTGCGTCCCGCATCAAGTTTCGGGCGCGATCGAGCGGGGGATAGCGAGCGAGACCCGTCGCGGACGCGACGGATCCCCGATGTACGTCGTCCGGTTTGTCGAAAACACCGATTGGCCCTACAATTTTCGCTTGAGGTGTGAACATGCCAGAACAGGTTCGCCGTGAGATGATCGAGCACATGAAGCGGAGCCTCGACGTTCTGAAGTCGAATTTGGCGAAGGTTCAGACGGGGCGAGCCAATCCGGCGATGATCGAAGACGTCATCGTGGACTACTACGGGACGTCGGTGCCGTTGAAGCAGCTGGCGACGATCGCGGCGCCCGACCCGAATCTCCTCGTCGTTCAACCGTACGACAAGAGCCAAATGGACGAATCCATCAAGGCGATTCTCGGCGCGGATCTCGGACTGAACCCGGAGAGCGACGGACACGTCATCCGGGTTCGGATTCCGAAGCTCTCCGAGGAGCGGCGCAACGAGCTGACGAAGGTGATCAAGGCGCGTGGCGAAGAGACGAAGGTCGCCCTCCGGAACATCCGGCGCGACGCGAACGACAAGCTCGATCAGATGAAGAAGGATTCGGAGATCTCGGAGGACGAGCATCGTCGCCACCGCGAGAAGAACGACGAGGCGATCCGCGAGTACTCCGACAAGATCGACGCGCTGATCGAGGAGAAAGGACGGCAGATCCGGACGATCTAGGTCCGGTCGTTCCCCGATGATCCACCCTTCCCTGAGACGGTCGATCCGAGGGCTCCGGCTGGGAAGGTCTACCCTGACCGCGGCGGTGTTGGCGCTCGTTCTTGGACTCCTCGGCCACCCGTGGGCGGCGCTTGGGGTGTGGATCGGGCTCGCGCTATTCGCTGGGAATCTCCTGCTGCTCTGTGAGGCCGCCCGTTCCCTCGTGACGGCGCGGAGCCGCCGCGCAGGGCGCTCGATGGCGGTCGGGGCGAGCCTCGGAAGGCTGTTGCTGCTCGGCGTCCTCCTCGCCCTGGTCGGCGTCTATCTCGGCCGGGAGGCCCTCCTCGGTGCGTGTGGAGGGCTGTTGATCACGCAGGTAAACTTGACTCTCTGGGCGACGAGGTCCACGGAGGCGGTCTGACGATGGGGGAAGTCTACGGGCAGCTGCTCGGCCTGCTTGAGAACCTCGGCCAGAAGCGGATTGCCGTCTTTCACCTGCTCGGAGTTGAGATCCGGTTCGACGTCACGACGATCGTCATGTCGTGGGTCGTCATCGCCCTCCTTGTCCTCTTGGCTCTCTGGCTCCGGCGCAGCCTTCGGCAGCCGATCGAGGAGAAGCCGAACCGGGTTCAGGCGGCGCTCGACGCGCTGATCGACCTTCTGAAGAGCCAGCTCTCCGGCAACTTCTCCTCCGAGAGACTGGCGACGCTGATGTTCCCCTTCATCTCGACGCTCTTCCTGTACGTGTTGCTGTCGAACTGGCTCGGGGTCCTGCCGTACCTGACATCGCCGACGCAGGATCTCAACGTGACGTTCGGATTGGCGCTCCTCGTGTTCGTCCTGTCGCAGGTCCTCGCCGTCCGGTTCAAGGGGTTCCGCCGCTATCTCGGGCGCTTCCTCGAGCCGTACGCGTTCATGCTCCCGATCAACGTGGTCGGAGAGATCGCCAAACCGCTGTCTCACTCGTTCCGTCTGTTCGGCAACATCCTGGCGGGGACGATCCTCGTGACGGTCGTCATGGTCAAGTTCATTCCGATCATCGTTCCCCCGGTGCTGAGCATCTTCTTCGGGCTCTTCTTCGGGGGGATTCAGGCGTTTGTCTTTGCCATCTTGGCGGTGGCCTACATCAACGTGGCTGTGGAGGAATAGAGGAGGGATTATGCTGCAGGACGCACAGAACGTGGTCAGTGGGATCAGCGGCGCCGACATCGCGACGGCGGCGAAGTACATCGCCGCGGGGCTCTGCATGGGGATCGGGGCAATCGGATCGGCGATCGGCGAGGGGCTCGCTGCGGCGCACGCGCTCGACGGCATGGCGCGCCAGCCGGAGATGCAGGGCGCGCTGCTTCGAACGATGGTCCTCGGACAGGCGATTACGGAGACGACCGGGATCTACTCGTTGCTGATCGCGATCGTCCTGTTGTTCGTCATCTAGGGAGGGACCATGTCGTTCGAGTGGGGAACGATCGTCAAGAGCATCAACTGGACGCTCGTCTTCAACCTGATCAACTTCGCGATCCTTCTCTATCTGTTGAAGCGCCTCCTGTTCAAACCCGCGCTGGAGTATCTCGACCGCCGGCGGGAGATGATCCACGCCCGGATGGAGGCGGCGCGGGCGGACGAAGAGCGGGCCGCTGCGCTCGTGGCGGAGCAGCGGGAGGCCCTCGCCGAGGCCCGCGCGCGCGCGGAGCGGATCGGCGAGTCGGCGCAGCGCGAAGCGGAAGTGGTGATCGACGCCGCCAAGGGCGAGGCGAAGCAGGCCGCCGAGCGGGTCCTGGAGGACGGGAGACGGCAACTGGCGCAGGAACGAGACCGGATGATCGCGGAGCTGCGAGAGGCGTACGCGGAGATCACCGTCCTCGGCGCCGAGCGGGTCCTCGACCGAGAAATCCGAATCGAAGACCACCGCAGGCTCCTCGACCGGCTGCTGGAAGAGATCGACGAGGAAAGGCTGAGGATCGGATCGTGAGGTCGCAGGAGGTCGCGCGCCGCTACGCGGCCGCGCTCTACCAGGTAGTTGCCGAACAGGGGGCGGTCGACTCCACGGAGGACGAGCTTCGTGCGGTGGTCGACGACATGGCGCGGACCCGCGAGATCCCTCGCTATCTGGCGCATCCCCTCGTGTCGCGCGCGCGGAAGGCGGAGTTCGTCGGCAGGGCCTTCCCAAAGCTCTCGGAGCGGATGCGCAACCTGTTCGCCCTGCTCATCCGCAACCGGCGCGAATCGTACCTCGATCTGATCTACTCGGAGTTTCTCGCCGCACGAGCGGAGGCGGAGGGATCGGTCCCCGTCTCCGTGACGACGGCCCGCACGTTGAGCGAGGGGGAGCGCGATCGACTGCTCTCGAACCTGGAGAAGGCGCTTGGACAGCGCGTTCAACTGGAGGAGCGGATCGACGAGCATCTCCTCGGCGGCGCGCGGATCGAGACGGAAGGACGAGTGATCGACGGCTCGCTTCGGGCCCGATTGGAGGGGCTGCGAGCCCGATTGCGGACCTAGGGGGAGAAGTGGCGACAACCCGAAAAGACGAGATCACGGCCATCCTCAAGGAGCAGCTGAAGGGGCTCCAGTACGACCTGGAGATGGAGGAGGTCGGGATCGCCGTGGAGGTCGGAGACGGGATCGCCCGGATCTACGGGCTGGAACGGGCGATGGCCTCCGAGATCGTCGAGTTCCCGGGCGAGCTGTACGGGCTCGTCCTCAACCTCGAGGAGGAGTCGGTCGGCGTGGCGCTGTTCGGCGACAGCGAGCGGGTCCAGGAGGGCGACGAAGTCCGCCGGACGGGGCGAGTCCTCGAGACGTCGGTCGGGGAGAGGATGCTCGGCCGGGTCGTCGACCCGCTCGGCCGGCCGCTCGACGGGAGGGATCCGATCGAGGCGACGGAGACCCGGAAGGCCGAGATCATCGCCCCGAGCGTCGTCGAGCGACAGCCGGTCAACACGCCGCTTCAGACGGGCTTGAAGTCGATCGACGCGCTGACTCCGATCGGCCGCGGGCAGCGCGAGCTGATCATCGGGGACCGCCGGACGGGGAAGACGGCGATCGCCCTCGACACGATCATCAACCAGAAGGGGGAGGACGTCGTCTGCGTCTACGTCGCGATCGGTCAGAAGGCGTCGACGGTCGCGCGGACCATCGACACCCTGACGCGGCGCGGCGCGATGGGCTACACGATCGTCGTCGCCGCCGACGCCAACGCGCCGACGCCGATGCAGTACCTCGCCCCCTACGCGGGGTGCGCGATGGCCGAGTACTTCACGTACAACGGGCGCGACGCGTTCATCGTCTACGATGACCTCTCCAAGCACGCCGTCGCCTATCGGGAACTGTCGCTTCTGCTGAGGCGCCCGCCCGGGCGCGAGGCCTATCCGGGGGACATCTTCTACACGCATTCCAGGCTGCTGGAGCGGGCGGTCCGACTCTCCGACGAGCGCGGCGGGGGCTCGCTGACCGCCTTCCCGATCATCGAGACGAAGGCCGGTGACATCACCGCGTACATCCCGACGAACGTGATCAGCATCACGGACGGACAGATCTACCTCGAGACCGACCTGTTCAACCAGGGATTCCGCCCGGCGATCAACGTGGGGTACTCGGTGTCGCGCGTCGGCGGCGAGGCCCAGATTCGGGCGATGTCGCAGATCGCCGGCGATCTTCGGCTGGAGCTGTCGCAGTATCGCGAGCTGGAAGCGTTCGCCGAGTTCTCCGCCGACCTCGATGACGAATCGAAGGCGCAGCTGGCGCGCGGTGATCGGCTGATGGAGATCCTCAAGCAGGAGCAGTACCAGCCGATGCCGGTCGAGGAGCAGATCGTGGCGCTGTTCGTCGGCGTCGAGAACCACGTCGCGGACATCGAGGTCGGGGAGGTGCGCCGGTTCGAACGGGAATGGCTCCGGTTCGTCCGTGAAGAGCGCGGTGAGGTCCTCTCGATGATTCGCGATCGAAGGGAGCTGACCGACGAGCTCCGGGCGAACCTCAACGAAGCGGTGAAGGAATTCAAGAAGCGATTCGGGGACTAGGTTGCGCGGCCTGCCGGTCGCGAGCGGGACCCCCCCCCGCGCGGTGTTCTCGGGAAGGGATTGAGGAGAACGTCGATGGTGCAACACGTAAGGGCGATCAAGGGCCGAATTGGGAATCTGGGACTCATCGCGCTCGGGATGTTCGATTCGAGGTAGAGGGAAAGAGAAATGGCGCAGCATGTTCGAACCATCAAAAGCCGCATCGGCAATATCGAGAACATCGCGCAGATCACCCGGGCGATGAACGCGATCGCGATGACCAAGGTCACCCGCATGAAGAAGCGGCTCGCCGTGGTCCGCCCCTACCTCGAGGAGCTTGACGGCTACATCGCCCAGCTGATCGGGCGGATCCCGCCGGATGTCGATCCGCATCCGCTGATGACGTCGAACGGCTCAGGGTCGGTCGGCATCATGGTCCTCAATTCCGATCGAGGCCTCTGCGGTCGCTACAAAGGGGACATCAACCGCAAGGGTGAGGAGCTCCTTGCGGAGTCAGGCCGCGACGCACAGCTCATCGCCGGGGGGGAGAAGGCGCGGGGCTACTTCGCTCGGCGGGGGATCGAGCCGCTGCAAAGCTACGGGCACGTCTACGATCAGCCGACCGCCGAGACGGCGCGGCGGATGGCGAACGGCTTGATCGATCTCTATCTCGAAGGCCAGGTCGCGAAGATCGCGTTGGTCTACATGCGATTCGTCTCCGATCTGAAGCAGGTGCTGGTGGTCGAGGAGTTCCTTCCGGTTTCGATCAAACCGGAGCCGAACGACGTCCTGGTGGAGCCAAGCGTGGAAGGGATGCTCGATGTCTCGCTCCGGTTGAGCCTGCAAGGGAGGCTCTACGCCGCGTTGCTGGAGACGAAGACGAGCGAGGACGCGATCCGCAGGCAGGCGATGAAGAACGCGACCGACAACGCCGAGGATCTGATCAAGGGGTTGACGCGGGCGTACCACAAGGCGAGGCAGCAGGCGATCACGCGCGAGATCGCCGACATCATCGGGGGCGCGGAGGCGCTCCGTACGGTGTAACGGGGGGATTGAGAGGCCGATCGATGGAAGGCGAGCACGCAGTCGGAAGGATCACGGAGATCAAGGGGCCGGTCATCGACGCCCGGTTCGAGAAGGGGCGGCTCCCCCGCGTGAACGATGCGCTTCGCGTCGAGCGCGACGGAGAGAGCGATCTGATCCTCGAAGTCGCTCAGCATCTCGGCGACGACGTCATTCGGGCGATCGCGATGGACTCGACCGACGGCCTGTCGCGCGGAATGCCGATCGTCAACACGGGGGGACCGATCACGGTTCCCGTCGGACCGGAGATGCTCGGTCGCTTGATCAACATCGTCGGCGATCCGATCGACAACCTTCCGCCGCCGGAGACGAAGGAGCGCTACTCGATCCACCGGAAGGCTCCGGGCCTCCTCGATCAGGAGACCGAAACCGAGGTCTTCGAGACGGGGATCAAGGTGATCGACCTCATCGCCCCGTTCCCCAAAGGGGGCAAGATCGGGACGTTCGGCGGCGCCGGCGTCGGTAAGACGGTCCTGATCATGGAGCTGATCCGGTCGATCGCCTACGAGCACCAAGGGTACTCGGTCTTCGCCGGCGTCGGGGAGCGGAGCCGCGAGGGGAACGACCTCTACCTTCAGATGAAGGCGGCCGGCGTCCTCGAGTCGACCGCCCTCGTCTACGGACAGATGAACGAGCCGCCCGGCGCGCGGTTCCGCGTCGGGTTGACCGGAGTCACTGTCGCCGAGTACTTCCGCGACCAGGGGAGGGACGTCCTCCTGTTCATCGACAACATCTTCCGGTTCGCCCAGGCGGGGAGCGAGGTCTCGGCCCTCCTCGGGCGGATGCCCTCGGAGGTCGGGTACCAGCCGACCCTGGCGACCGAGATGGGCGAACTCCAGGAGCGGATCACCTCGACGAAGAAGGGCTCGATCACGTCGATGCAGGCGATCTACGTACCGGCCGACGACCTGACCGACCCGGCCCCGGCGACCGTCTTCTCCCACCTCGACGCGGCGATCACCCTGTCCCGCGAGATCGTCGAGAAGGGGATCTACCCGGCGGTCGATCCGCTGCAGTCGAACTCGACGATGCTCGACCCGAATTTCATCTCTCACGAGCACTACCGCGTCGCTCAGAAGACGCTCGAGATCCTTCAGCGCTACGAGGACCTGCGCGATATCATCGCGATCATGGGAATGGACGAGCTGTCCGAAGAGGACCAGCTGACCGTCCGTCGGGCGCGCAAGGTCCAGCGGTTCATGAGCCAGCCGATGTACGTCGCCGAGCACTTCACCGGCCGGTCCGGAACCTACGTGAAGCTGGAGGAGACGATCAAGGGGTTCGCGATGATCGTCGACGGCGAACTCGACGCCATCCCCGAACAGGCGTTCTACATGACCGGGACGATCGACGAGGTGATCGAGCGGGGCCGGCGCCCCGGGCAAGGCGCGGAATCGGCCGACGCAGAAGCCTCCGAGGGCGCGGAATCGACGCCGGATCCATCGGAGAGAACCGGGAATTGATCCCGCTTTGGGGGTTCCGTATAATCGAAGTCTCGCAGGCGGCGTAGCCAAGTGGTAAGGCAAGGGACTGCAAATCCCTGATTCACCGGTTCGAGTCCGGTCGCCGCCTCAGAGTCCGAGATGGGTGGTTAGCTCAGCTGGGAGAGCGCATGCTTGACGTGCATGAGGTCACAGGTTCGAGCCCTGTACCACCCACCAGCCCGCGGGGTCCGTCGCGGGCTTCTTCGTTTCGCCCTTCCGGAGGTCGACGATGGAACGTGCGCGCCAGCTGATCCGGCCGTACGCCGAGAAGGACGGGGTCATCGGGATCTACCTCCTCGGTTCGATGACCCGGCCGTATCGGGACGGGCTGTCCGACTACGACATCGAGGTGATCGTCGAGGACGCCGTCTACGACGTGACGCCCGACGAGGAGCGGCAGGTCCTTCGCTTCAAGGAGGGCGAGCCGGGAGTCGTCGACTACGAGTTCTACCTCATCCCGTGGTCCGACTTCACCGCGCTCCTCGAGTCGACGCACGACCTGTTCCATCAGCCCTACCAGCATGCGGTCGTCCTTCACGACCCGCAGGGCCGGATCGCCCCGATCATCGAGCGGCTCGCCGAGCTGTCCGACGACGTTCGCCGCGAGCGGATGGCCGTCCACTTCCTCGAGTTCCTTCACCGGCTGGGCCGGGCGAGAAAGACGGCGAACCGTGCCGGGGAAGGCGGCCCGACGATCAACCTTCGGCTCCTCTACGGCGACGCGCTCTCCGCCCTGGTCAAGCTCCTCTTCCTCGCCAAGGGCTCGTGGGCGTCGGCGAAGCACTGGAGCGAACAGGAGCTTCGGCAGCTCGGGATTCCGGAGGATCTCCTCTCGTGCGCCGCCCGCCTGCAAGGGGTCCCCGACCCCGGGGCGGCGAAGTTCCTCGTCGAGGCCGTGAGGACGTTCCTCGATGGCTGCGGCGAGACCTTCCACCACGATGCGGAGGGGATCGAGCGGTGGCTCTTCTTCACCAAGGAGGGGAAGCGGGCGTTCGAGCGCTGGGGGCTGCGTTGACGCTCCGGACGACCGCGTGATCCGTCCGGGTTTTACAGGGTCGCGTTGCAGTTGGAGACGGGCTTTTGCCCCATTCGGAGAGGTTCGGTATACTGCGCGCACGGCCGGACACCGGCCGTGCGCGGAACGGGAAGGCGGAGCGGATGGTCGATCGGATCGGCATTCGTCGCGAGGACATGTACCAGTGGGAGCGGCGCGTTCCCCTCATTCCCCAGCACCTCCGCGAGCTGACCGACGAGGCCGGCCTGAGCTTCCGGATCGAGTCCTCGGACCAGCGGGCGTTCTCCGACGACGAGTACCGCGCGGCGGGCTTGGAGGTCGTCGGGCGGCTCGACGATTGCCCGATCGTCATCGGGCTGAAGGAGATTCCCCTCGGCGCGCTGGAACCGGACAAGGTCTACCTCTTCTTCTCCCACACGATCAAGGGGCAGACGGAGAACATGCCGATGCTCCGCCGGTGTCTCGAGCTTCGTTGCACGATCATCGACTACGAGCGGATCGTCGACGACGAGGGGCGGCGGCTGATCTTCTTCGGCAACTATGCCGGCCTGGCCGGGATGATCGACACTCTCTGGGCGCTCGGCCGGCGCCTCGCGTGGGAGGGGATCCCCAATCCGCTCGAGGGGATTCGGCAGGCGTCGACGTATGCCGACCTCGCGGAGGCGAAGGCGGCGATCGTGGAGGTCGGCGAGCGGATCGCCTCCGAGGGCCTGCCGGCGGAGATCTCTCCCCTGGTGATCGGGATTGCCGGGTACGGAAACGTCTCCAGAGGGGCGCAGGAGATTCTCGATCTCCTGCCGACGAAGGAGATCCGCCCTGCGGATCTTCTCAACGGTTCGGAGCGTCCGCGTGGCCCGAGTCGCGCTTTGGTCCTCAAGGTCGTCTTCCGGGAGGAGGACACGGTCCTCCCGCTGGTCGACGGGAAGGCGTTCGACCTGCGGGAGTACTGCGATCATCCGGAGCGCTACCGGGCCGCGTTCGAGCGGTATCTCCCGAAGCTCCACGCGCTGGTCAACTGTATCTACTGGGCGCCGAGGTACCCGCGCCTGGTGACGGTGGAGGCGATTCGCGACCTCTACGCGGCCGGTCGGCCGGCCCTCCGGATGATCGGCGACATCTCGTGCGACATCGAGGGAGCGATCGGGATCACGGTCAAGGGAACCGAGCCGGACGACCCGATCTACGTCTACGATCCCGAGAGCGGGACGGTCCGTTCGGGCGTCGAGGGGAACGGCCCGGTGGTGATGGCGGTGGAGATCCTGCCGTCCGAGCTGCCGCGTGAGGCGTCGAGCTACTTCAGCGCCATTCTGAAGGGGTTCGTCCCCGCGATCGCCGCGGCCGACTACGCCGCCACCTTCGACGAGCTCTCCCTGCCGGCGACGCTCAAACGCGCGGTGATCGCCCATCGCGGCGAGCTGACGCCCGATTATCGGGACATCGAGAAGCACCTCATTGCGGCCGGCACGGCATAGCCCCGGCCGCAGCGAAGGAGGGATCCTGTTGAAACGCGTGCTCGTCCTCGGGGCCGGCCTCGTCGCCGGGCCGCTCGTCCGCTACCTGTTGGGCGTCCCGGGGTTCCGCGTCACCGTCGCCAGCCGGACCGTGGAGAAGGCGGAGCGGCTGATCGGCGGTGCGCCGAACGGCGCGGCGTCGGGCCTCGACGCGGCGGACGAGAAGGCGCTCGATGCGCTGATCGCCGATCACGATCTGACGGTCAGCCTCCTCCCGTACGTCCATCACCCGGCCGTCGCCCGCCTCTGCGTCGAGCGTCGCAGGCAGATGGTGACGACGTCGTACGTAAAGGATGAGATGAGGGCTCTCGACGGCGCGGCCCGCGAAGCCGAGGTGATCCTGCTCAACGAGATCGGCGTCGATCCCGGGATCGACCACATGTCGGCGATGCGGGTGATCGACCGGATCCGAAAGGGCGGAGGCACCCTCGTCTCGTTCACGTCGAACACGGGAGGGCTTCCCGCGCCCGACGCGAACGACAACCCGTTCGGGTACAAGTTCTCGTGGGCGCCGCGCGGCGTGATCCTGGCCGGGAAGAACCCGGCGAGGTACCTCGCGAATGGGGAGATCGTCGACGTCCCCGGCCCGGAGCTGTTCGCCCACCACTGGGCCTGTCCGATTGTCGGCTTCGCCGAGCTCGAGGTCTATCCGAACCGCGACTCGCTCCCGTACATCGAGGCCTACGAGATCCCGACCGTGCGAAGCATGTTCCGCGGGACGCTCCGCTATCCCGGATGGTGTGACACGCTGAAGGCGATCGTCGATCTCGGTCTCCTCGACGAAAGCGAGCGCGACGACCTGGTCGGGCTCACGTTCGCGCGGCTGACCGCGCGGCTGATCGGTTCCGACGGCGCGGATCTGAAGGCCGACTTGGCGAGCCACCTCGGCGTCGCGCTCGACGCCAAGGCGATCTCCGATCTCGAGTGGCTCGGGCTCCTCGGCGCGGACCCATTGCCCGAGGGAGCGGACACGTATCTCGACGTCGTGGCGCAACGGATGCTCTCCAAGATGGGGTACGCGCCGGGCGAACGGGACATGCTCGTGATGCAGCACGAGTTTGTCGTCGAGCATCCGGGCCGGACGGAGAAGATTACGTCGACCATGGTCGACTACGGGATCCCGTACGGCGACTCGTCGATGTCGCGGCTCGTCGGGCTCCCGGCGGCGATCGCGGCGCGGATGATCCTGCAGGGCGGGATCGACTTGACCGGCGTGCGCACGCCGGTCGTCCCGGAGATCTACGAGCCCGTCCTCGCCGAACTCGCCGCACTCGGCGTTTCGTTCAGAGAGACGGTCGACACTGCCTAGCGCGCAAGGGGGCGTTCGCATGGCCGAGCCGGGGTTCCGTCTGGGAGCGAGCGTCTGGGGATTCTTCGGGCGCCGGGACCCCGAGGATTGGCCGACGCTGCCCGACGCGGCTCGATCGATCCTGTCGGTCGATCCGTCCCTCGGGATCGAAGCCTGGGGATCGAAGGCCCTCGACGTTCCGGAGGCGAGCAACCGGGAGCTCGCCGAGCTGGCCGAGGTCTGCCGGGCTGCGAGCTTCGTGACGGTCCATGTCCGCGGGATCTACATGAGGTGGAATCCGGTGGGCCTCCGTCGCGAGATCGACTTCGCCGAGCGGGTCGGCGCCTCCGTTCTCGTGCTCCACCCTGTCTGCCTCGGCCTGGTAAGGCCGGAGGATCGGTTGGACGTGCCCGAGGTTCTCCGGCTCGCCGGGTACGCCGCCGAGCGCGGGGTTCGCCTCGCGTTGGAGAACTTGGAGGACGCGATCTGGTTGCTCGATCGCGTCTTGGAGGAGATCGGCGAGGACCCGGAGGGGACGAACCTCGGGATCTGCATCGACACCGGCCACGCCCACATGTCGCACGACGCGGGGCGGGAGCCGGTGCAAAATTACCTCGAGCGCTACGCCGGCCAGCTCGTGCACGTCCACCTGCACGACAACCGCGGCGAATCCGACGAGCACCTCGTCCCCGGCGGAGGGACGATCGACTGGCCGCGCGTCCTTCGCACGCTCGGCGGGATCGGCTTCGAGGGGACCGCCGTCCTGGAGATCCACCCGGTCGGCGTCTCGCCGGCGGAGGGGATTCGGCAGGGAGTGGCCCTTCTCAAATCCTTGATGTGAGTCGGGAGGGCCGCCTGGAGGTCTGCACCTGGGTTGGCAACCTGCTGCGCCGGGGCTATGATGCGGAGGTTCCCCAGGGGGTGGATGTGCCCGAAGGCTCGCCGGAACGCAAGCGGAAGACGGAGCTCCTCGCGGGCGTCTTTCCTGCGCTCGATTCCGAGGCTGTTGACCGGCTCGCTTCGTTCTGCCTCGAGATCCACCATGGTGCGGAAGAGCTCATCGCTCAGGAGGAGTCCTACGCGTCGGGCGTGTACATCGTCCGGTCCGGGCTGGTGAAGATCGGGAAGTACGGGAGCTCGGGGGCCGAGAAGCGGGTCCTCCGGTTCCTCGGCGTGGGAGAGCTCTTCGGCCTCGAAGCCGTCGTCCTCGATCACTCCACCCATCTCCAATACGCCAAGACCCTGATGGAGACCAATCTCCTGTTCATCGAGCGGCACAACCTCCTCGCGTTTCGGAACCGGCATCCGGAGCTGTGCACGGACTTCACCCGCTGGCTCGCCCGCAAGGTCGTAATGCTCGAGCTCAAGCTGACCCGCGACGCCGTCGAGACGACCGATTGCAACCTCGCGCTGCTGCTGCTCGCGCTGGCGCACAACTACGGGCAGCAGACGGACGCGGGCGTCGTGCTCGACTTGATGATCCCACGAAGGACCCTCGCCGAGATGCTCGGGGTGTCGCTGGAGTCCCTCATGCGGGCGCTGAAGCGCTTCCGGGATCGGAAGGTGATCGTCACGTCGGGCAAGCGCGTCACGATCATCGATCTGGCCAACCTGAAGGAGAGAGCGAGGATCACGCCGTTCTACCACTCGATCATTCAGGAGATCCTCTAGTCCCTCTCCGAGGTTCGCGTCCGCCTTGGCGCTCGAACGGACACGCGGCGAAATGGCGGCGGCCGCGGACCGGTTTCCCGATTGCCATGGCAGGCGCTGTCATTTGACAGTCTTCGATTGAGCGGAAGATCGACCGCGCGGTGCAGCCTGCCGCCGATCGCGCTGTACCCTGAGGATTCGACACCCTTCGAATGGTACCTCCCTGTAACCCAGATTCCCTAGGGTACGCCCTTCTGGGCACGTATGGTCCTAGCGACGGCGGGGACTCGTCCCGAGAGGTGATGATCATGCGCGGTGTCACGAAGCGGCTGCCCCCCGAAGAGGTCTGGATTGCCAGGCTTCTCGGAGCGGCCTGTTCCGCTCCGAGCCAGGGGAGGAGGATTCCGGGCGCCTCACCTGCGGACTCGGCCGTCCGGGTTCCTCCGCGTGAGGGCGGCGGAGGGGAAATCGGTTCCCCGAAGGGGGAGGAACGCCGAGAGGGAGTCGGGCGGCGGATACGGTGCGGAACGCCCGCGTGAGGGACGCCGGTACGAACTCCCGGTCGGGAGGCTACCGGTGCGGGGTGTGGCGACCGTCGCCGCACGCCGGGCAATGGCGGTTTCTCTCGATCGAGATCTCCTCGAATCGAAGCGCGGCGGCGTCATAGACGAGCAGGCGCCCGACGAGGGGCGCGCCGATGCCGACGATCCACTCGATCGCCTCGGTCGCCTGGAGTGTGCCGATCGTCCCGGGCACGGCGCCGAGGATGCCGGCCTGCTCACCGGTCAGGACGGTCTCCGGCGACGGCGGCTCCGGGAAGAGGCACCGATAGCACGGTCCGCCTCCGGCGCACAGGAGGCTCGTCTGCCCCTCGAGCCGGAAGATCGCGCCGTAGACGTAGGGGATTCCGAGATCGAGACAGACGGCGTTGATCGCGTAGCGCGTCTCGAAGTTGTCGGCACCGTCGACGATCAGATCGTACCCGGCGGCGATCCGCCGGCCGATCGTCCGATCGAAACGCTCTGGGAACGTCTCCACGGCGACGTCTCGATTCAGGTCGGCCAGACGCGCCGCCGCACTCTCGACCTTCGGCCGATCGAGCGTCCCTTCCCCATGGAGGACCTGCCGCTGGAGGTCGGGGAAGGAGACGTCGTCGTCGTCGATGATGCCGATCCGTCCGACGCCGGCCCCCGCGAGGTACAAGGCGGTCGCGCTGCCGAGTCCTCCGACTCCGACGATCAAGACGCGGGCCGCCTTCAGCCTCCGCTGGCCCTCCTCGCCGATCTGGGGGAGGGCGAGGTGTCTCGCGTACCGCATGCGCTCTCGCTCCGAAAGGACGGGTCGTCGGTCGTTCATTCCTGATCCACCCTCGCTCGAGGGACCTCCGATCGCATCCTAGTCGATCGACGAACCGACATTCGGCCGTTGCCCAACGCCAGCTCGTAGGCGAGGACGTCGGCCCGCCCGTCGGACCACGACCCGAATCCCAACTCGTCGAGGAGCGGGCCGGCACAGGCGGCCCGCCCGCCCGAAATCGGAACCATGACGGCGATCTCCGTGCCCGCGTAGAGGGCGAGCGCATGGTGGAGGAGCGCCCGCATCGCCGCGGGCTCGCCGTCGACGAAGTTGAAGACGGTGTGATCCGACTCGCCGGGACGCCACCGGGCGCAGAGGAGCCCCTTGAGGTGTCCGCCGTCGCGGAAGCCGATGCGCAGACCCATCCGTGCGACGGCCTCACAGGGATCGTGATCGAATGGGAAGAAGCGCCATCCGCGCGGGAAGCGGCCTCTGGCGAGACGCAGAAACGACGAATCGGCGACGTACTCGACGGTTTCTCCCTCGGAAACGAGCTCGATCCGCGGGTCGGGTCCAACGTTTGAGGCGGGCGGAGGGGCGTCGGGCGGCCGCTCGCGGTAGGCGAACGTCGCGACCTTTTCGAAGCCGTACGACTCGATGATATGGATGGACGCCTCGTTGTCGACGTGCGTCGAGAGACCGATCCGCGAAGCACCGACCTCCCGCGCCCGGCCGATCAGGTGCTCGGTGATCGCTCGACCGACGCCGCGGCCGCGGTAGGCCGGATCGGTTCGGATCCCCTCGAACCACGCCAGACCGGGAGCGAGCCACGTGCGTCGGGCGAAGCCGATGAATCTTTCGCCGGCGAACGCCCCGATGACCTCTCCCTCCGCGTCGCCGAACCAATCGTCGAGCAGCTCGGGGACGTAGTCGTGGCCGTCCCAGATCTGCGATGAGATCTCCACGATTCGCGGCCGATCGTCGGATGTCGCAGGGCGCAGCGCGATCTCTTCCATGGCCTGGCGATGGTAATCGATGGCTCGGGCGGTTCCAACGACGCCATTGCGGCGAGCGAAGGTGCGATGCGAAAGCCCCTTTCTCTCAGGGTGTCCTCCCCTCGGAGGGTCGCGGCGGCTCCACGCGGTCGCGGCTGGATCCGTTGATTCGTTCCGTTCGCCCTTGGGGCGGAGTTGCGTTCGCTTCAAGCGGTCCCCGTCCCTTCGCGACCGCTCGTCGATCCGGTGGGTGGAAGGCTGGTGAGCGAGCCGTGCGGTTTGCGTAAGGCGGGCGGACCGGACGGCTAGCCGTTTGTGAATCGGCGAAGGACCTGCCGTCGAGTCGACAGGAGAAGCGCGGCGAAGAAGAACGCGATCGTGACGAGGACGATCGCGGCGCCCGAAGCGACGCTCCAGTAGAACGAGAGATAGAGGCCGATCGCACCGGAGAGAATCCCGAGGAGGGAGCCGACGACGATCATCGCGGGAAGGCGGCGCGCCATCAGAAACGCCGTCGAGGCCGGGACGATCAGCATGGCGAGCATCAGGCCGACGCCGACCGTCTGCAGCGAGACGACGACGGTGACCGCGACGAGGACGAACAGGAGGTAGCGATACGCCGTCGCCGGAAGGCGGAGCGTTCGGGCGAGCGTCGGATCGAACGAGACGACGACCAGTTCCTTGTAGAAGAGGAGGACGAGGAGGAGCACGGCGCCACCGAACGCGCCGATCAGGACGAGGTCCCCGTTGGAGACGCCGAGCACGTTGCCGAACAGGAAGTGTACGAGGTCGACGGCAAAACCGCGGACTGTGGAAATGAGAGCGATCCCCAGAGCGAACATCCCGGCGAAGACGATCCCGATCGCTGTGTCCTCGCGGACCCGTGCCCGTTCGCCGATCCATCCCATCCCGAGCGCGACGAGGACCGCCGTGCCGAGGGCCCACCCGAAGAGCGCGCGGCGATCCCCGCGTCCGGCAGTGAGGACCCCGCCGGCCAGTCCGGGGAGGATCGAGTGGGCGATCGCGTCCCCCATGAACGCCATTCCCCGGAGGACGACGAACGACCCGACGACGGCACACAGGCCTCCGACGGACATCGCGGCGATCAGGCCTCGGACCATGAATGGGAAGCGGAGGGGTTCAACGATCGAGTCAACGAAGCTCATCGTCCCCCCCCCGAGCAGGCCGTGTCATGGACGACGACCGTCCCCGACTCCCCTTCGGCCAGATGAAGGCAGCTTCCGTACGCCTCGCGAAGGTTCGCCTCGACGAACACGTCGCGCGGCGATCCGTGGCCGATCATCCTTCGCTTGAGGAGGAGGATCTCGTCGAACGACGTGGCGGCGATCCCCAGGTCGTGCAGCGCGACGATCACGGTGACGTTTCGATCGCGGACCGCCGCGATCAGCTCGAGGACCTCGCTTCGAGAAGGAACGTCGAGTCCGACGAACGGCTCGTCGAGGAGGATGAGGTCGGCCTCCTGCGCGAGGGCGCGCGCGAGGAACATCCGTTGCTGCTGCCCGCCGGAGAGTTCTTCGATCCTCCGGCGCGCCAGGTCGGAGAGCTCGACCGCGGCGAGGGCGTCTTGGACGACACGCCGGTCGATCGCACCGGGCCGACGGATCGGGCCGATCCGCTGGACGCGTCCCATCATCACGACGTCGAAGACAGTGACGGGAAATCGCCAGTCGATCCCGCTCTTTTGGGGGACGTAGGCGATGCAGATGTGTCCACAGGGTCCGTGGCCGTGGACGCGGACCTCACCGCTCGACGGCGGAAGGAGCCCGGAAAGGACCCTCAGAAGGGTCGTCTTTCCGGCGCCGTTCGGGCCGACCACGGCCAGCTGTCGTCCCTCGGCCAGCTCGAACGTGACGTCGGTCAGGGCCGGTCTCCCGCCGATTGTTACGGTCAGGGCCGTCGCGGCGACAGCCGGGGCGCCGGCCAGGTGGACGGTGCCCCGGCTGTGAAGGCGTGATGGAATCGATGCGGCCCAGGATTTTCGAGTTCTCATGGTGCCTCCGACAGGCCTTCGACCATCGCGGACACGTCGTAGCGCATCAGGTTGAGGTAGCTGTCGGCCGGACCGCCGGGCTCGCTCAGGGAGCCGGTGTACAGGACGACGATCCGCGTCCCGGTGTCCGACGCGACCTGTTCGGCCAACGATGGGTTGACCGTCGTCCCGACGAAGAGGACCCGCACGCCGAGCGTCACGATCGAACGCTCCAACGCCGCGAGGTCCTTGGCCGAGGGTTCGGAGAGGCTGCTCAGCCCGGGGAAGACCGTGCCGACCTGTTCGAAGCCGTACCGCGCCGCGAAGTACCCGAACACGGCGTGATCGGTGACGAGCTTCCGACTGTCCTCCGGAAGCCCGCTCACCCGATCCACGATCCACGCGTCGAGCGCCGTCAGCTCGGCGCGATAGGCGTCGGCCCGGGCTCGATACGCGATCGCGTTGTCCGGATCTCGTTCGCTCAACACATCGGTGATCCGATCGACCCAGGCGCTGACATAGGTCGGATCGAACCAGACGTGCGGATCGACCTCCCCATGTTCATCCGGGGCATCGAGGCGGAGGAGATCGAGGTGGTCGGAGAGACCTACGACGAGCCCCATGGCGCTTCCCAGGATCGGATCGATCCCCCCTTCCAAACCGGCTCCGTTGAGAAAGACGATGTCGGCGCGGGCGATCGAAACGAGGTCGCCGGGCGTCGGTTCGAACGCGTGCGGGTCGGCGCCAAACGGGAGGAGGACCTTCAACTCGCCCCCTTCTCCGACAATCCGGCCGACGACGTCTCCGACGATCGTCGTCGTACAGACGATCCGCAGCGAGACGGCCGACCACGAGCAGGCGACCATCAGCAAGAAGATCAAGGCTCCGCTCCTCTTCACATTCGCTCCTTCCACCGATCGAAGGGCCTTCCGCGAGGCAAGTGTGTCACACGACAGCCGCCCGCATCAAGGGGCTCGGTTCCCTTCACAATCTTGCCACAAGATCGGACCGACGCCTTCATCTCCTTTCTGTATCATTCGGTGACTTGAGACGGAAAAGGAGGGACTGTAGATGAAGGGGAAATGGCTTCGCATCGGACCACTGGTCGTTCTGTTGGGGGTGATCGTCGCGATTCCGGTGAGCACGCAGGTCCTGTCCAAGTCCACCGGTGACAACGCAGAGGCGGGCAACCTGCCGCTCCTTATCCTCATCAATCGGATGGAGTTGAGCCCCGAACAGATGGAGAAGATTCACGGCCTCCTCGAAGGACTTCTCGAGGAGCGCGAGGCGCTCGGACTCCGTCGAGCCGAACTCGAGGAGGAGATGATCGCTTTCAACGGGACGGCCGATGAACTCGATGAGATCCTCGAGACGTTCGCCGCTGAGGCGAAAGAGCGGGTCGAGGCGCTTCGGGCGCACGCGGAAGACGTGATCGATCAGCTCAAGGGGATCTTGACGCTGAAGCAAGGCGAGATCCTGCAAGAGATCCTTCCCGGGCTTTTCGGTGACGGCGATGCAGCCGCTGGTCGAGCGGGCGTCGCGGGGGCGATTCTCGAACGGCGGGTCGGACGAGCCGGTGGGGTTCAGTTGCCGTCCGATCGGCAGGGCGAGGATTCCGAGCTCGGCGTGCGCGGCCGGCTCCTCGAGCGGCTGCAGGAGCGCTTCGCAGGCCAGCCCGAGATTCTCGGACGGCTTCAGCAGCGGCTCGGTGGATCCGCGGAGAGCGGATCGCCGCTGACGCTGACTCAACGGGGACGGCTCGGGGTGGCGCGCGTCGGAGCGGCGCTGGGAATGCCGATCGAGCGTCTCGGCGTGGCGTATCGCGGCCTCGGCTGGCTCGAGCGGCTGGTCGAAGTGCTGGAGTTGAAGCTGGAAGCGATCGGATAGCGCAGCGAGGCGCCCCTCTTGGTCACCGCCTCAACCCGTGCCGCCGTCCTCCGGGGCGGCGGCGCGCCGGGTATCGTCCGGAGGCATCTTCGGACCGGGGCGAGGATCCGAGATCCTACTCCGTCGGAAGGACGACGTGGAAGCACGCCCCGCCGGACGGTCCGTTCTCCGCCCAGATGCGTCCCCCGTGCGCGTCGACCAGCGCCTTGGCGATCGACAGGCCGAGTCCGGCCCCTCCTTCGCTCGTCCGCGCGTCGTCCGCCCGGTAGAACCGGTCGAAGACGTGCATCAGGTCGATCTCCGTCAGGCCGGGGCCGCTGTCGCAGATCGTGGATTGGACCCCTTCGGGATGCTCGACCGCGGAGATCGAAATCCAACCGCCTTCGGGCGTGTGGCGGATCGCGTTGGCAAGGAGATTGAGGAAGACCTGCTCGATCCGCTGGCGATCGACGACGATCGCCGGGAGATCGGTGGGGATCCGCCGATCGAGTCGAACGCTCGAGTCCTCGAGCTGGGCGCCGATCGTCTCGATGATCGTGTCGACGATCTCGCCGATCCGGCAGGGGCTCTTCTGGATCGACAGACGCCCCGCGTCGGCGAGGGTCAGTTGATGGAGATCACGGACCAGCCGAGTCGTCAGTAGGATCTTGTCGTGCAGCGAGGCGAGGGTCTCGGGCGTCGGCTCGATCAGCCCGTCGCGCAGCCCCTCCAGGGCGCTTCGGACGGCGGCGATCGGCGTCCGGAGCTCGTGGGAGACGTCGGCGATCATCTGCTTCTTCATCCGCTCGGCCCGCTCGAGGCTCTCGGCCATTTCGTCGAACGAGCGGGCGAGACGTCCGATCTCGTCGGACGTCCGAATCCCCACCCGCTCGTCGAACTCGCCCTTGGCGATCCGTTGCGTCGCGGTGTCGAGGCGACGGAGCGGCCTGGTGATCTGTCGAACGAGGAAGATCGAAACGAGGACGGCGACCGCGAGCGCGGCGAGCCCGGCGAGCCAGAGGGAACGGCGCGTGGTCTGGAGGAATCCCTGTTCCAAGATGGCCTGGCCGAGGAGGATCCGGGACGGGATGACCGTCCATACCTCCCCGTCGGCGAGCACGATCGTCTCGCCTTCCTTCAGCTGGTCGCTGGAGAGGTGGCGGCCGACGTATCGCACGTCCGGCGCGTAGACGACGTCCCCCTCGGCATCGACGACGAGGACCGGGACCTCACGTCGGCTCCGCTCGAGGTAAGCGAGCACGACGTCGAGGTTGCCCGTCTGCTCGTAGAGCGCGCGGACGAGCTGGAGGACGGCCCGTTCCTGCGGCGTATACGTGGTCACGGTGAACTCGGAGAACGCGCGTCTGACCGACTGATTGATGATCAGGTATCCGGCCACGGACGTGAGAAGGACGATCAGGACGAACGCCAACAGGAGCTTCACTTGGAACGACATCCGTCGGAGGGCGTGCAGCATCAGCCGTCCTCCTTGGCGAGCTTGTACCCGATGCCGAAGACCGTCAGGACGAAGCACGGGTTCCGCGGATCCGCCTCGATCTTCTGCCGAAGCCGCTTGATGTGCGAGTCGACCGATCGTTCGAAGCTCTCGTAGGTCTCGCCGCGGACCGCCTCGAGGAGTTCGAGGCGGGTGAAGACGCGGCCCGGGTACGTCATCAGGAACGCGAGGAGATCGAACTCCATCGCCGTGAGCTCGACCTGCTCCCCGCGCACCCACACCCGACGCTGCGCCTGATCTATCCGGAGATCCCCGACCTCCAGAATGGGCGTCTTCTTTCCGGCCGATCGGCGGAGGACGGCGCGGAGGCGGGCTTCCAGCTCCCGGGCGCTGAACGGCTTGACGACGTAATCGTCGGCGCCGGTCTCCAACCCTTCGATTCGATCGTCCTCATCGACCTTGGCGGTCAGCATGATGATCGGGACGTCCGAGGTCTTCCGGATCCGCTGGGCGACCGAGATGCCGTCGAGTTCGGGGAGCAGCCAGTCGAGGATGATCAGGTCGGGCGCGTGCCTCTCGAACTGCGCGAGCGCCTCCGCACCGTCGTACGCGCTGATCACCTCGAAGTGGGCCTCCTCGAGGTATCTCCGGACCGCCTGAACGACCCAGGGTTCGTCATCCACGATCAGAATCTTCGTCGCCATGGCCGTTGTCGCCAGTATAGGTCGTCCCATGTTCTCGATCCATGCGACGTCCTGCCGGGCGAGCCGTTCCGGCGACGTCCGGGGAAGGCGGTCGGGAAAACGATCGGCGGCGATCGGTGATGCTCTACGCCTCAGCTTCCAGCTGAGGACTGAGCGTGCTGCGAGATCGGGGGCGGGAGGCCCGGTCGGGCGGTCTACAGAGGCCGGCGGTTCGGTCGATCGATCATCGGAGAGCTCGTTTCGCCCGGCCGTCCCAAGGCGTCGGGTTTTTCGCTTGTGCGCCCGTCACACGACCCGCTCGAGGAGCAGCTCGTCGTCGACGATGTGGTGCTCCGAGAACAGGTCGACGAGCTGCGGGACGGTCGCACGTCGTTTCTCCTCGCCGCGGAGTTCCTCGATGATTTCGCCCTTGTGCATCATGATCAGGCGCGTCCCGACATCGATCGCCTGCTCCATGTTGTGGGTGACCATCAACGTCGTCAGATCGAGCCGTTCGACGAACGATCGAGTCAGCCGAACGATCATCGCCGCGTTGCTCGGATCGAGGGCCGCGGTGTGTTCGTCGAGCAGAAGGATCTCCGGGGGGACGAGCGTCGCCATCAGGACCGTGAGGGCCTGTCGCTCCCCGCCGGACAGGAGTGAAACACGGCATTGCAGTCGATCCTCCAGTCCGACGTTCAGCGCGGCCAATCGTTCGCGGAACCTGCGGCGAAGCCGCCGGGGCAACGCTGAGCGAAAGCCTCTCCGCCCTCTCTTCATCGCCAGGGCAAGATTCTCCGCCACCGTCATCGACGGCGCCGTTCCGGCCAAAGGGTCCTGCGCGATCCGACCGACCTGTCTCGCTCGGCGATACGCCGGCACGCCGGTCAGATCCACCCCCTTCAACAGGATCCTGCCCGAGGTCGGCGGGTACGCACCGGCGATCAGGTTGAGGAGCGTGCTCTTCCCGGCCCCGTTCGAGCCGATGATCGTCAGGAAGTCGCCGCGGGCGAGCGTCAGGTCGATCCCCCGGATCGCCATGGTGCGATCCGCACCGGAGTGAAAGGTCTTCGACAGGCGCTCCAGGTTCAGCATGCGCTCACCTTCCTCAACCGGCGCTCCCGAAGGTACGGGACGACGAGCGCGAGGATGACGAGCAGCGACGTGATCAGTTTCAGATCGCTCGCTTGGAAGCCGATGACGTAGCCGTAGCGCAGCGCCAGAATTACGGCGACGCGGTAGACGAGCGATCCGAGGAGGACGCCCAGGGTCATCCATCCGACGCGGCTCGACCGGATCAGCGTCCCGCCGATGATCACGGCCGCGAGCCCGGTGACGATCGTCCCGAGCCCCATCCCCACGTCGGCGAAGCCGCTGTACTGCGCGACCAGCGCACCGGAAAGCGCGACCAGACCGTTCGAGACAACCAGGCCGAGGATCTTCATCGTCTTTGTGTTGACCCCCTGTGCGGTGATCATCGGCTCGCTGTCCCCGGTGGCGCGAAGCGCGAAGCCGACCTCCGTTTGCAAAAAAACGTCCAAGAGAACTTTGATCGCCAGCGTTAGGATCGCGATGAACGCGAGGATGGCGAGCGACCCCAGCGGGGACCAGACCGCGTCGACGACCCGTGTCACCGTCGGTACTCGGAGGAGGGACAGATTCGGACGCCCCATGATCCTCAGGTTGATCGAGTAGAGCATGATCATCGTCAACACGCCGGCGAGGAGGTCGGTGATCCCCAACCGGGTATTGAGGAAACCGGTGATCAGCCCGGCGATCCCCCCGGCGACGAAGGCGATCGGGAGGACCGTGAACGGGTCGACACCGTACTGGACAAGGAGAATGGAGGCGATGGCCGCCCCGGTTACGAAGCTCCCATCGACGGTCAGATCGGGGAACTTCAGGATGCGGTACGTCAGAAAGACGCCCAACGCGGCGATGCCGTACGCGAGCCCCTGCTCGACCGCGTGGATCCAGAGGGCAGCCATCGTCTTTCCTCCATTCGGATGCTACGGGCTTTGGCGCTCCCAGATGATTCCACCGTACAGAATGGCCGACGCCTGATCGACGACCGAAGCCGGGAAGACGAACCCGATCCGCTCAGCGGCGTCGAGGTTCAAGTGGACCTCGGCGCTCGGCTGGTAGGTCACCGGGATCTCATCCGTACCCACCCCGGAGAGGACGTCCAAGACGATCTGCCCGACCGTCAGGCCGTGCTCGTAGTAGTCGAATCCGGCCGCGAGCGTCGCCTGGGCGAGGCTCGTCGGATCGGCCATCAAGAACGGGACGCCCGCTTCCTCGGACGCCGCGAGGACGGAGTCGATCGCCGAGACGACCGTGTTGTCCGTGGTGACGTAGAAGGCATCGACCCTTCCGACCAGCGACTGCGCAGCGAGAGGGACGTTGGCCGTCGTGTCGGCGGTCGCCGTGACAATGGTCACACCGACGCTCGGAGCGGCGGCGAGCGCCATCTCCGTCAGGATTGCCGAGTTCGCTTCGCCCGGGTTGTAGACGATTCCGATTGTGTTGATATCGGGCGACAGTTCCTTCAGGAGCCGGAGATGCGCCTCGACGGGGACCATGTCCGATACACCGGTGACGTTCTCGTTCCCGCTCGGATCCGTGGCGCTCGGCACGAGCTCGGCCCCGACCGGATCGGTCACGGCACCGTAGATGATCGGCGTGTCGCTTCCACGGAAGACCTCGACCGCCGCTTGGGCCGTCGGCGTGGCGATGGCGACGACGAGATCGACGTTCTGGGCCTTGAAGTTCTGCGCGATGGCGATCGCCGTGCTGAAGTCGCCCTGCGCGCTGGCGATCAGGTACTCAACATCGACACCTTCCTCGTATCCGGCGGCGGTCAGCGCGTCGATGACGCCCTGTTCGACCGCATCGAGCGCCGGATGCTCGATGATCTTGCAGATCCCTATCCGCAGCGGCGCTGAGGCCGCCGAGAATCCGACGCTGACAACGACTAGACTCAGTAGTACGACCGCGATGAACCGTTTCACTTTCTCTCCTTCCGCGTTATCCTTGCGGGGGTCCGTTGGGACCGATTGAGGACGATCTACACCGATCGTCCGACCGCGCCCGCTCGTGGGGTCTCCGTAGTGCAGATACGCCCGCGGGCGGGCCCCTTTCCGACCAGTGGTCGCTCCCTGTCACCTCCTCAAAAAGAAAAGACCGCGGTTTCCCGCAGTCCTCTCCCGGCTTCCCGCTGCCTTCTTCGCTCGCTAGTCGTGCCTAGCGCGCAGCGCAGAAGCCGGACTCGTAGCAAAACCAATAGAAGCAGCCGCCGTTCGTACCCAACAGGCCGGTTCGACAGCTAGCCGCTTCTATCATGACCCGGTCACTATAGGACGGTATCGGCGGCTTGTCAACCCCACAAGCGCGTCATTGCCGGTTCACCGGGTCTCCACCACGCTCGGCTACGTTGTTCTTACGCTGAGGAGTCACGAGGGCCCGGGACCCGCACCATGCGGCCCGGGCTCTCATCTTTTCGGCACGTCGCCAGACACGAGACGGAGCAGCTGCTCCGTCTCGTTCGCGATCGCCACCGGCCATCGCGCGAGTGACGAAGGTCCAAGGAGAGCCACGTGCACCTTGGGCCCTCGATCCTCTCTGCACGCGGGGCGGACGAGCCGGCTTGCACTCGGGACGGTCGGACGGTACCCTTTACAGTGTTACGAAATCATAAGGAGTAACACTCAATGTCGAAGACGATCCGGTTCAGCGTGTCGATCGAAGAGGACCTCATCGAGGCGTTCGATTCCCTCCGCCGCCGTCGGGGTTGGACGAACCGGTCCGAGGCGATCCGCGACGCGATCCGGCGTCAGCTGATCGAACACGAGTGGGAGGCCGGCGAAGAGGTCGTCGGCGTGATCACGCTGCTGTACGACCATCACGGGACGGACCTGTCGAAGAGGCTGACGGAGATCCAGCACCACGCGCTCGATGCCGTGATCTCGACGACGCACGTGCACATCGACGAAGAGAACTGCCTCGAGTTCCTCGCGGTCCGGGGGGAAGCGCGGACGATCGAGCGCCTCGCCCATCGGCTGATCGGCCTCAAAGGGGTCAAACACGGCGAGCTGACCGGGACGTCGACGGGCAAGAGGATTCGGTAGAAAGGAGAAGGAAGCGATGAAACGGATAGGGGTGCTCGTCGGGATCGGGATCCTGCTGATTGGAGGGGCGGTCGGGGCCGAGACGGTCGTGTCGACGCACGCCGTGCTCGGCGAATTCGCGCAGATCGTCGGAGGGGAGGGGATCGATGTCGTGACGATCATCCCGTCCGGCTTCTGTCCGGCGCACTACGATCTGTCCCCGAGCGATCTGGTGGCCGTGTTGAACGCTTCGGTGATCCTGTACTCGGGCTTCGAGCCGTGGATCGAGACGTTGGCCGACGCGGCGGGAAGCGCCGCCGTGGTGGTTCAGTTGCCGGGTGAGTGGAACACGCCGGAGGCCGCCATCGGAAAGGTGGAAGCGATCCGGGATCTTCTCGCGGAGCGTTTCCCTTCCAAGGCGGACGAATTCGCGGCGAACGCCGACGCCTACATCGAGGAGCTCCGGTCGCTCGGAGACGCGCTGCAGGAACAGGCCAAGTCCGTCGGAGTCTCCGGGATCCCCGTCGTCTGCATGGAGTGGCAGGCGGATTTCGTCTCCTGGCTCGGTTTCGACGTACAGGTCACCTACGGGCTTCCGGAGGGCCTGTCCCTGCAGGACCTGGTCGCCCTCGCGGCCGCGGGCCGGGACGCCGGCGCACGGCTCGTCATCGACAACCTTCAGAGCGGGGTCGATTTCGGGGCGAAGCTGGCGCGGGAGGTCGGAGCGGTCCATGTCGTCCTGTCGAACTTCCCGGGGGCGATGCCCTACACCGCCACGGTCGTCGACCTGCTGACGCGGAACGCCCAGGCGCTCTTCTCGGCGGTCGAGCCGCTGGAGTAGGAGGTCGGGATGGAGACGCTCACGATCGATCCGCGGGAGGCGGATCTCCGCGCGATGATCGAGCGGGGAACCCACCTTCACGGTCACCTCGGACCGTACCTCGTCGCCGGGATTCGGATGGGGCTTCTCGCCCTTCGCGAGCTGAGGAGCCCCGGCTACTTCGGCCTTCGGGCCGAATCGGAGGCCGGTCGGACGACCCCGCTCTCGTGCCTGAACGACGGGGTGCAGATCGGTTCTGGATGTACCGTCGGGAAGGGGAACCTCCGCATCATCGGAGAGGAGAAGCCGCGCGTCCGTTTCACGGACGAAGACGGACGCCAGATCACGATCGAGCTTCGGCCCGAGATCGTCGACTCCTTCCGCGGCTCGGACACGATCGCGAAGGCGCGGGAGCTCGAGACGATCCCCGTGGAGGAGCTGTTCGAATGGACGATGTCGTCTCCCTAGTCGACGTCCGAGCGACCTACGAAGGGGAGCGCCACGCGACGCTCGCCGGGGTGACCCTCTCGGTCTCCTCGGGAGAGCGGCTCGCGATCACCGGGCCGAACGGGGCGGGCAAGACGACGATTCTCGAGGTGATCAACGGCCTCCTGCCGATTGGATCCGGGACCGTGCGGACCCTCGGCCGCGAGGTGACCTCCGCGAGTCACCGGCTCCGCGCACAGATCGCGTACGTCCCCCAGAACCTCTTCTTCCCTCCCGACACGCCGTTCCTCGTCTGCGACGTGGTCCTCACCGCGCGATTCGGAGGAGCGAGTAGGTGGCGCTTCTTCACCGCGGCCGATCAGGACTGCGTCGAGGGGGCGCTTCTGGCCGTCGGGATCGCGGATCTCAAGGGAAGGCCGGTCGGGCGCCTGTCCGGCGGACAACAGCGGAAGGTGCTCCTCGCTCGCGCGCTCGCGCAGGAGGCGAAGCTCCTCTTGCTCGATGAACCGACGGCGAACCTCGATCCGGAGGCGAAACGGGAGGTGGCCGAGTTGGTCGCACTTGTCCAGCGCGACCTCGGCGCGGCGGCCGTCGTCGTCAGTCACGAGGTGGGGCCGTTGCTCGACGGATCGGATCGTGTCGTCACCGTCGAAGCGGGACGGATCGTCGAGCGAGCGCGGCCCGTCCGGATCCCGGTCGCGACGCACTAGGGGCCCCCGCCGTGTTCGGCCTCCCCTGGCACATCATCCTGCCGACCCTGCTCGGGAGCCTCCTCGTCGGCGCGATGTGCAGTTCGATCGGAACGTTCGTCGTCCGATTGAAGTTGTCATCGCTCGGCTTCGCGATGTCCCACGCGGCGTTCGCCGGCGCGGCGCTCGGTCTGATGGTTACGGTTGTCGATCCGATTTGGACGGCGATCCTGTTCGCCGTGCTGATGGCCGCCGCGCTCGGTCCGATCGCGGATCTCTCCCGCCTCCAGGTCGACACCGTCGTCGGAGCGACCTTCCCCCTGACGATGGCCCTCGGGTTGATCTTCATCAACAAGTCTCCGAGCTCGGGGATCGGCAGCGGCGCCCTCTCCCTGCTGTGGGGAAGCGTGCTCGGGATCACGATCGGCCAGGTCTACGTCCTCGCGGGCGTCTTCGTGGCGATGGTGGGCGTCCTCTTCTTGTTTGGCAGGCAGTTCTTCTCCCTTCTGCTCGATCGGAAGCTCGCGACGGCCTCGGGGCTGAACACGGCGCGCGCGTTCTACGTCCTGCTCTTCGTCGTTGCGATCGTCGTCGCCGTCTCCCTCCGCGTGACCGGGGGCTTGCTGATCTACGCGCTGATGATCCTTCCGGCCTCCGCGGCGTTTCAGTGGGCGTACGACATCAAGAAGGTCTTCCTGATTGCGCCCCTTCTGGGGATCCTCGCTTCCCTGTCCGGATTCGTCCTATCTCTCGGCGCGGACCTGCCGATCGGTGCGTCGATCGCCCTCTGCTGCGCGGCGGTCTTCTTCGGATCGATCCTCCTCTCGCCCAAGCGGCGACGCGGTCGAGGACTCGGGTAGGAATCGGCATCGACGGGCCGAGATCGGTAACACGCGGGCTCCATCCGGCCTTCACCGTCTCCTCACGCGTGCGCGGCACTCGTCGCAAAAGCGAAACGTCGTACCTTTGCGCGCGCGAGTCGAGGTGCTCCGGGATCTCGGGCGCTCACCTTCTCCACAGGGTTTCGGTGCTCGAATTTTGTCGATAGACTTTGTCCGACCGCTTGAATCGGAGGTGCGGCCCAGTGAAATCGAACGAAACCGCCGTCGGCGCGATCGTGAACCGGGAGCGCCTGCGGCTGCCGATCCTGTTCGAGAGCGAGCACGAGCTCGTCGTGATCAAGCCGGCCCGGATGGCGACCGAGCTGACGAGCGATCCGAAGGGCGTCTCGCTCCTCTCGCGGGTGCGCGCGGCGGTGCCGTCCGATGTCGCGCCGAAGCTTCCGCATCGACTCGACCGGGCGGCGCGGGGGATCGTCGTCGTCGCCCTCTCGGAGGACGCGATCCGCTTCCACAACGAGCAGCTTCGGTCGGGCGCGTGGGAGAAGGTCTACTTGGCGCGGATCCGCCTCTCGGACTTCGGCGCTCTGGGAAGCCTCGTCGGGAAGCACAAGGTCCACCTCCGCACGCGGGACGACCGGGCCGTTGTCGTCCGAAGCGGCGGGAAGCGCGCGATCACCGACGTCCTCGCGGTCGCCCCCGCCCCGGATCGGCACGACGAGGCCCACGCCCTCCTTCGGCTGCACACGGGGAGGTATCATCAGATCCGGGCGACGATGGCCCACCTCGGCGTCCCGCTGGTCGACGACCGGCTCTACGGGCCGGGACCGAAGGGTCGGGGGGGACGCTTCTACCTCGAGCACATCGCGCTCCGGTTCATTCCGCATGGGAAGGTGCGCCCGCTGGGGATTCATCTCCGGGAGGATCCGGATCGGGAAGCGAGCGATCCGGCGCTCCGCGTGGAGCTCGATCGACGGTTGGAAGAATGGGTGGCGGACGATGCCGAGGAACGTTGAGGTCAAGGCGCGCGTGACCGACTTCGAGGGGCTTCGACGACGCGCCGAGGGGATGAGCGATACCCCGGTCGAGATCCTCGATCAGCGGGATGTCTTCTTCGTCGTGCCGCGGGGGCGGCTGAAGCTCCGGATCCACGCGCGGGACGACTGCGAGCTGATCTACTACGACCGGTCGGACGCCGCCGGGGCGAAGGTATCGGAGTACGATATCGTCCGATCCTCCGATCCCGAGACGTTCTTGAAGGTCCTCTCGGCGGCCCTGGACGTCCGGGGAGTGGTCGCCAAGCGTCGGTTCCTCTATCGTATCGGTCGTACGCGGGTGCACTTGGACGATGTCGAAGGTCTCGGCACGTTCGTGGAACTCGAAGTCGTTCTCGACGAGGGCGAGCCGAGCGTCGGCGGGCGCCGTATCGCCGAGGAGCTGTTGGTCGGCCTGGGTGTCGAGAGCGCGGCCCGCGTGTGCGGCGCGTACATCGACCTGCTGGAGGAGGGCGGACGATGAACCTGACGACCTATCCGAGCGCGGGCGAGTTCCTCGCGGCCGCCGAGGGGCCCTTGATGCGCGACGAGGCGAGGAACGGCCTGATCCTCGGGATCGCGGGCCGGGTGAGGGACGGCCGCCGCTACGGGGAGGATCCGCCGACCTTCTTGACCGTGGATGACGGCGGAGATTTCGTGGCCGCGGCGATCCGGACCCCGCCGCATCCCCTCATCCTCCACTGCGAGGAAGGACACCTCGGAGCGTTGAGCGCGATCGTCGAGCGCCTCACGACGGCCGATCCCCATCTTCCGGGGGTGAATGGGGAGGCTCGACCGGCGGCGACCTTCGCGGAGCTCTGGTCCCGCCGGGTCCGGGCGCCCGCCGAGATCGAGCGGAGGCTGCGGATCTACGTCCTGCGCGAGGTCGATCCGCCCGCCGGGATTTCCGGTCGGATGCGCTCGGCGCGTGAGGAGGACGTGGATCTCGTTGCGAAGTGGATGCGAGGATTCCACGCGGAAGCGGCTCCGAACGACCCGCCGACCGATCCGCGCGAGACCGTGTTCCGGTTCATGGAATCGGGGACGCTGGTCGTGTGGGATCACGGCGGGCCGGTGTCGATGGCCGGGAGCTCTCGCGGCTCCGTCCACGGCGCGGCGGTGAGCGCGGTCTACACGCCGCCCGAGAACCGCGGGAACGGGTACGCATCGGCCTGCGTCGCAGCGCTCAGTCAGCTCCTACTCGATCGTGGATGCGCGTTCTGCACCCTGTACACCGATCTGTCGAACCCGACGTCGAACAGGATCTATCAGCGGATCGGATACCGGCCGGTGGCCGAGGCCACGTCGTACAGGTTCGGGCCGATCGGATCGAGGACCGGCTGAAGATGGTCCGCCGTGCGTCGGAGACGAAGACGAAGATCGTCTGCACGATCGGCCCGGCGTCGAGCGATCGTGAGACCCTCGGCGGACTGATCCGCGCCGGGATGGACGTCGCCCGGGTCAACTTCTCGCACGGGACCCGGGAGGCGCACGGCGAGGCGATCCGCCTTGTCCGCGAGATCGCGGCGGAAGAGGGATCCGTCGTCGCCGTGATGGCCGACCTGCAAGGACCGAAGTTGCGGATCGGACGCCTGGGCGCACCGATCGACCTCGCCCCCGGGAACTGGGTCTCGTTCACCTCGCTATCGTGCGACGGAACCGACCACGTCGTTCCGCTTCCTCACGCGGAGCTGATCGCCGGGTGCCGCGTCGGGGATCGGCTTCTTCTCGACGACGGATCGATGGAGGTCGAGATCCGGGAGGTCCGCCCGGAGGCGCTGATTGGGCGGGTCGTCGCCGGGGGGACGCTGTCGTCTCACCAGGGGATCGCCGCCCCGGGCGGGTCGTCGAAGATCGCCTCGCTGACAGAGAAGGATCGAGAGGACGCGCGGTTTGCGGTCGAGTGCGGCGTCGATTTCGTCGCCCTCTCGTTCGTCCGCACGGCCGAGGACCTGACGGAGCTCCGATCCCTCCTCGACGAGCGTCCGGCGGGCGGCGACATCGGCATCGTCGCCAAGATCGAGAGGCGAGAGGCGCTCGATCACCTCTCGGACATACTCCGCACCGCGGACGGAGTGATGGTCGCCCGCGGCGACCTCGGCGTGGAGACCTCTCCCCAGCGTGTCCCCATCCTGCAGAAGGAGATCATCCGGCGCTGCAATCGTCTGAGCGTTCCGGTGATCACGGCGACGCAGATGCTTCAGTCGATGGTCGAAAACCCTCGCCCGACCCGCGCCGAAGCGAGCGACGTGGCCAACGCGATCCTCGACGGCTCCGATGCGGTCATGCTTTCGGCCGAGACGGCCGTCGGTCGGAATCCGGTTCGGGCGGTCGAGATGATCCGGGAGATCTCGGCGATCGCCGAGCCGGCGATGATCTCCCGGGACGACGCCTCGGACGCGGCCGAACATGTCCACCCGGTCACCGACGCCATCGGTCGGGCGACCGTCCGGATCGCCCGACAGATCGGCGCTGCGTTGATTGTCACCTCGACGTGGAGCGGCTACACGGCACGCCAGGTCGCCAGGGAACGTCCCGAGCGGCCGATCGTCGCGTTCACACCGCGGGAGAGCACCCTCCGCCGATTGGCCCTCGTCTGGGGCGTCACGCCGGTCCTCGTTCCGTCGTACGGTTCGACGGACGAGCTGCTGGAGGCGATCGGGCCGCTCCTCCGCGAGCGCGGTGAGGTGCGGCCCGGCGATGCGGTGGTCGTCACCGGCGGAATCCCGGCCGGAGGCGAGGGGAAGACGAACTTCATCAAGGTCCATCGAATCTGAAGCGAATCGCCGACGAGGGCCGGAAGGTTCGCCAACAGGACGGTTCAGCCTTGTCCTTGATCGAATCGGCGGAGTTCCGCTAGGCTGATCTTAGGACGCACGGACGCCAGGGGTTCGAAGCCGCCGTGCGGGTCCTTCGGACACGGATCGAAGGAGGAATCATCATGCGAAGAAAAGCTGTCATCGCCTTGCTTCTGGCGGGTTCATTCCTAGGGATCGTCCAAGGGGTGGCGCTCGCCGAGTCGGTCTTTCGCGTCGCGATGCAGCCGATCGTCCAGATCGATCCGGCGTTGATCTCTTCGGATGCCGAGGTCGCCGTGGCCAACGCGGTCTACGACTACCTCGTCGACGTCGACGCCGGAAGCCGGATCGTTCCGCGACTGGCGGAGTCCTGGGTCGTCAGCCCCGACGGGACGGAGTACACGTTCGTGCTCGAGGAGGGCGTCCGGTTCCACGACGGGAGCCCGCTCGTTCCCGGGGACGTCGTCTGGACGTTCGATCGGCTCCGCGATCCGTCCAACGGATTCGCGACCGCCTCCGTCTACGCGAACATCGAGCGGATCGACGTCACCGGATCGAACGAGGTGACGTTCCGACTGGCGCAGCCGAACCCGTTCTTCCTCTACGACTTGAGCGACAACCACGCGCTGATCGTGAAGCGGGGGACGACCGACTTCTCGGCGTTCAACGGGACCGGGCCGTTCGTCGTCGAGGACTATCGGCCCGAGGACCGGATCGTCATGAGCGCGAACCCGGACTACTTCGTCGAGGGCCTTCCGAAGCTCGACGGAGTGCAGTTCATCTTCTTCGGCGACCAAGTGGCGGCGGTCGACGCCCTCCGCGGCGGACAGGTCGACATGGCGTGGCGGATGTCGTCGGCGCTCTTCCTGACGCTTCGCGACGAGCCCGGGATCGTCGCGGTCGACGTGCCCACGAACGGGTTCGATCTCGTCCGCCTCCGCTCCGACCTTCCGCCGGGGAACGATCCCGCCGTCCTCGAGGCGATGAAGCTCGCGACCGATCGGGAGGCGATCTTCCAGGTCGTCCAGCTCGGCCTCGGCGCCGTTGGACGGGACAGCCCGATCGGGCCGCTCTACACCGCCTACTACGACGAGTCGACGCCGATCCCGGCGAGGGATCCGGACGCCGCACGCGAGCTCTTGAAGAACGCCGGCTACCCGGACGGCCTGACGATCGACCTGTACACCCCGGACACCGGCGGTCGGCCGGACCTCGCGGTCGTGTTGAAAGAGCAGTGGGCCGAGGCGGGGATCATCGTCAACGTGATCGTCGAGCCGGAGTCGGTCTACTACGGCGAGAATCACTGGATGGACAAGGAGCTCGGGATCACCGGCTGGGGATCGAGGCCGTACCCGCAGTTCTACATGAACTCGATGCTGACCTGCGACGCGGCGTGGAACGAGTCGCGGTTCTGCGACGCCGAGTTCGATCGCCTCGCCCAGACCGCCGGGACGACGCTCGATGAGGCGAAGCGGGTCGCCGCGTACGCCGAGATTCAGCGGATCCTGATCGAGCGCGGGCCGGTGATCATCCCGTACTTCTTCGCCGCCGTCGCCGCGTACAGCGATCGATTCGACGGCCTGGATCTGAAGGCGTTCCCGGGCCGGACCGATCTCCGGGCGGTCCAAGAGAAGTAGCCTGCGCGAAGGACGGTCTGTGACCGTCCTTCGCGTACACGAAGCAGGAGGCAGAGCTTCCTGCTTCGTGCAGGATGCGAGCCGGCGGGGTCTGAGGCCGCCTCGTGTGCGGGTGAGCTGCTAGCTCTCCGGTGCGGACACGAAGGGGGCGAAGCCTCCTCCCTCGTGTGGTTGGGTTGCCAGCGGCGTCCGAAGCCGCTTTGTCTCGGCTGACCGAACGAACGAGACCGAGGAGATCGGTCTATACTCCTTTTCGTGCAGACAAGAACAGCGGGAACGGGAGCCCGGTGAACCGTCGACGCCGGCGGGTCCCCGAAGCCCTTCGCGATCTGTTCCGAAGGCCCTCGTCGGCGTTCGGGACGACCATCGTCCTCCTCTTCGTCCTCCTGGCGATCCTCGCCCCGTGGATCGCTCCCTACGGGCCGACCGAGCAGATCTCCGCAGATGCGCGGCAGCCGCCGTCCGCGGCGCACTGGTTCGGGACCGACCACCTCGGGCGCGACGTGTTCAGCCGGGTTATCCATGGCGCGCGCAGCATCCTGTCGCTGACCGGGCTCGGTGCCCTGTTCGCGGTCGCCGCCGGGACGCTCGTCGGGCTGCTCAGCGGGTACGTGGGCGGCCTGTTCGACGAGCTGTTGATGCGGGTCCTCGACAGCCTTCTTGCGATCCCGGCCCTGCTGCTCGCCCTCGTTCTCCTCGGGACCGTGGGGCCGTCTCGGACGAGCGTCCTCGCCGTCATCGCGGTCGTCTACATGCCGATCGTCGCCCGCGTCGTGCGGAGCGAAACCCTCGCGGTCAAGTCACTGGGGTTCGTCGAGACGGCCCGCCTCCAGGGGGAGCGCCTTCCGCGGATCCTTCTCCGGGAGATCCTCCCTTCGGTCCTCCCGGCGCTTTCGGTCGAGGCGGCCCTCCGCTTCTCGTACGGGATCTTCCTCGTTGCGTCCCTCGGGTTTCTCGGGGCCGGGGTGCAGCCGCCGAGCCCGGATTGGGGGCTGATGGTCAAGGAGGCGAGGACGTACATCCGGCTCGCCCCGTGGACGCTCTACTTCCCGGCCGGCGCGATCTCGCTCCTCGTCATCGGCGTCAATCTGGCCGCCGACGGCCTGAAGCGCGTCCTGCGGCCGTCGACCGAGGAGCTCTCCCCCCGTGCCCGCCGGAGGATCCTCCGCGCGCGGGTGGCCGCTCGATCGGCGGACGCCACGCGCGGCGTCCTCGAGGGCACGATCGCCTCGATCGAACATCTGACGGTCTCCTACCTCCGCGACGGGAACTGGCTCGACGCGGTGCGAGACGTGACCCTCGAGGTTCGCGCCGGGGAGACGCTCGGCCTCGTCGGCGAGAGCGGATCGGGGAAATCCACGCTCGCTCTCGCGATGGTCCAGTACCTCGCCGCCAACGGCGCGGTCCGCTCCGGGCGCGTCCGGTTCGGAGGAAGGGATCTGCTCGACCTTTCTCCGCGCGAGCTCCGATCGATTCGAGGGAGGGAGGTCGCCCTGATCCCGCAGGATCCGCTCGCCGCGCTCAACCCGTCGATCCGGGTCGGCGAACAGATCGCCGAGATCCTCCGTCGGCACTCGGGCGACGAGGCGCGCGCGGCGGCGGTCGAGCTCCTCGCTCGCGTCCGGATCGCGGACCCGGAGCGCGTCGCGCGCCGGTATCCGCATCAGCTTTCCGGCGGGATGCAGCAGCGGGTGACGATCGCGATGGGGCTGTCGACGTCCCCGCGGTTCCTCCTCTTCGACGAGCCGACGACCGGGCTCGACGTGACGACGGAGGCGGCGATCCTCGACCTGATCGCGGAGCTTCTCGCGGCCGGGGATCGAGCGAGCCTCTACATCACACACGACCTGGGCGTCGTGTTGCGCGTCGCCGAGCGGGTCGCCGTCCTGTACGCCGGCGAACTTGTCGAGATGGGAACGACGGACGATCTGCTCGGCACCCCGCGCCACCCGTACACCCGCGGGCTGCTGGCGAGCGTTCCGAGTCTAGGGGCGAGGGGCGGATCCCTTCCCTCGATGGACGGATCGATCCCGCCGCTCGACGCGATCCCAACCGGGTGCGTCTTCCGGCCGCGCTGCCCTTGGGCGGCCTCGGTCTGCGAGACGAAACCGCCGATGACGCCGGTCGACGGGGACCGGACAATCCGCTGCCATCGATGGGCCGAGATCGCGACGGCGCGCCCCCTGGGACACGGAGGTCCGAGGCCCGCGGCGGATCGGCGCGCAGAGAACGGCTCCGTCCTGGAGCTGCTCGATGTCGAGATGGCCTTCCCCCTTCCGCGATCGTGGATCGACGTCGTCCACCGCCGGGGCCGACCGGTCGTCCGGGCGGTCGACGGGGTCAGCCTGTCGATCGGCGAGGGCCGGACGCTCGGCCTGGTCGGCGAGAGCGGGAGTGGGAAGACGACGCTCGCCCGAACGATTCTCGGGCTCGAGGCCCGCCGCGCGGGAACGATCCGGCTCGGTGACAAGACCCTCCCGACGACGCTGCAAGGGCGGAAACGTGCGACCCTCCGGCGTCTTCAGGCAGTCTCCCAGAACCCGGACCAAGCGCTGAACCCGTACGTGTCCGTCGGAGCGGCCCTGGCCCGCCCGCTGCTCACGCTGGCGGGGGTCCGGCGACGCGAAGCGCGTGCGAGGGCCCTCGATCTTCTCGAGCGCGTCGGCCTTCCCGGGGCGTTCGCGGCGCGCCTCCCCGAGCAGCTCTCGGGCGGGGAGAAGCAACGGGTGGCGATCGCCCGGGCGATCGCCGCGGATCCCGATCTCGTCCTCTTCGACGAGGCGACCTCGTCGCTCGACGTCTCGGTGCAGGCGAGGATCCTCAACCTCCTCGGCGGGCTCCAGCGGAGCGGGACCGGAGCGTACCTGTTCATCACGCACGATCTGGCCGTGGTCTCGTACCTCTCCGATGCCATCGCCGTCCTCTATCTCGGCAGGCTGATGGAGATCGGGTCGGCGGACGAGGTCTTCTCGCCCCCCTACCACCCGTACACGGAGGCGCTTCTGTCGGCGTTTCCGGCGCTCGGGCGGGCGGCGCGTCGCCCGCGCGTGCGGCTCGAGGGGGAGATCCCGAGTCCGATCGACCGGCCGAGCGGGTGTCCGTTCCACACGCGCTGTCCGCGCATCCTCGGCCCGATCTGCATCGACCGGGAGCCGCCGTGGCGGCGCGGTGAGGCCGGACACGCGGTCTATTGCCACATCCCGCTCGAGGAACTCGGCCGGATCCAGGAGCCGCTGTTCGAGGGGGACTCCTGATGGGACGTCTTCTCCTCCGGCGGCTCGGTTTCCTCGGCCTGACCCTCCTGTTGACCTCAGCGTTCATCTTCTCGGCGACGCGGTTCCTCCCCGGCGACGTGGCGCGGGTGATCCTCGGGCGCGAGGCGGGGGAGGAGGCGGTCGCCGCGCTTCGCGAGGAGCTCGGCCTCGATCGACCGGCGATCGTGCAATACGGGTCGTGGCTCGGGCGGTTCGTCCGGGGGGATTGGGGGACGTCGTTCGGGACCGGTCTGGCCGTCCGCCCGCTCGTCGTCGAGCGACTCCGCAACTCGCTGATGCTCGCGGCGGTCGCGCTGGTGCTCGCCGTCCCGCTTTCGATCTTCCTCGGCGTGTGGGCCGGTCTGCGGGAGCACGGGATCGCCGATCACGTGATCAGCCTGGGGAGTCTATCGGTCGTCGGGCTCCCCGAGTTCGTCACCGGCGTGCTGCTGATCGAGCTGCTCGCTCACCGTTGGAACCTCCTGCCGGCGAGCTCGCCGATCGCGCCGGGGACCGGCTTCTGGGAGGCGCTGCCGTTCTTGATCCTCCCGGCGTTGACGGCGACGTTCGTCCTCCTCGCCTACATCGCGCGGCTGACGCGCGCCGAGGTCGTCGAGCAGATGCGCCGGCCGTACGTTCGGACGGCAGTGCTGAAGGGCCTTCCACGACGGACCGTCGTGTTCAAGCACGTCCTGCGCAACGCCCTTCTCCCGACGATCACGGTCGTCGCGATCAGCTTCGGCTGGCTGATCGGCGGGATCATCGTCATCGAGAACGTGTTCAACTACCCGGGCCTCGGGCGCCTCCTCCTCTTCGCGATCGACCGGCGCGACTTTCCGCTGATGCAGGCGATCGCGATCGTCGTCGTGATCGGCGTCGTCTTCGCCAACCTCGTCGCCGACCTGTTGTACGCCGCCGTCAACCCGCGGATCCGGTACAAGTAGGGCGAACGGGCATCGCTTGGCGGTCTTCGAGACGAGCGGAGTCGAAGGACAACGTAGAGCCGGACAAAGCAAGATCTCGTTCCCTAATGCATCGAGCGCAATGGGTGCAGATCGCCGATGACGGCCTCGCCAAAGCTCGCGCCCCGGAGAAGAGGCGATCGGGCTCGTGGTGCGAGGCGATCGAGTGGAAACGCGGATTCAGACATCGATTCCGAGATGAAATGAGGATGCAGAGCCCAAGGACAGCAACCTTGCGTCTATTGGGATGAGGGAGTCCGGTTCGCATTCCCGTCTTGTCCCGATGCCGTCAGGCCGGTACGCTTCCAGCGGACACGGAGGTGGTCCCGATGCGAGCTCTTGGTTTGCTCTTTGCGACAACCATACTGTTGGCGATTTCGTGCGCGGCCGGAGCGAACGGCCCTCAGGACGGCGTCGGGGGTGGCGGACCGATGCCGTCGATCCTGTTCCTGAACTTGGGGGAATTGAACGCGGTGGTCACGGCCGCCGGCTACCCCCGTATCAGCGAAGTGCTGTTTACGATGGGCGGGAGCGGATACGGCGGGTGGGGCGACGGCATTCGATTCGGAGGGATGGGCGCCAACGGTGCGGTGACTTCGACGAGCGACGAGCGAAGCGTTCGCTTCGGGATCGAAACCTACGGATTCCTGGTCGAGAAGGCCACCGCAAGCGACTCCGGATTGACGATCGTTCTCGGCACCATCCTGGGAGGAGGGAGTCTCGATCTGCGGTTGATCGATCGGTTCCCGGACTCGTTCGAGGATGCCGTCGGCGCACCGTATGTCGCGTCGATGAGCAAGGGGTTCTACGCGCTTCAACCGTACATCGCGTTCGAGGCGAGGCCGTTGAGCTGGCTGGCCACCCGATTTCAGGTGGGATTCCTGTGGGCGCTGACAGACCCGTGGGCGTTCGAAGAGATCGAGTTCTCCGGCCCCCCACGGACGCTGACCGGGCTCGTCGCATCGTTGACCGTGCAGTTCGGTGGGCACGGGGGCAACGACGAAGACACTCCCACCGAAGAGGGAGTACAGGATCAGCCTCTCCCCGAGAGCGAGGCTCCTCCGGCGGAGCCGCCAAGCGAATAGCGGGGTTTCGGAGCGCTGAACCGGTCGGCGCGTCTTGCTGGACAATTCGTACGCTTCCCGAGCCGCTTCTCCCTGCGCGAGTTCCCGGGGCGAGCAGGGAAGTCTCGCTCCTGTATGACGAACCGCCCGGCCGGCGAGGGACCACCGGGCGGTTCATCGGTCTACTTCGCCCCCGTCAGGAGCAGGACCGCTCCGATGGCGGCGAGGATCCCGAGCGCGATCAGGATCCACGTGGTGCTTTCCATGGTTCACCTCCTCGTGGGGGATGACATGCTTCCGCCGGGTAGATCGTCGAACAGCGCCTTCATCTGCCGGCGGTACGCGTCGAACGCGGCCCGCCCCTCGTCCGTGAGTCGGACCATCGTGTGCGGTTTCCGTTCGACGAACTCCTTGGTGATCTCGACGTAGCCGGCGGCCTCGAGCTTGGAGAGGTGCGACGAGAGGTTTCCCCACGTCAGCCCGGTGTTCTGCATCAGGAAGACGTAGTCCGCGGACTCGACGACGTAGAGATGCGCCGTGATCAACAGGCGGGCCGGCTCATGGATCGCGCGGTCGATCTCGAGCCCGCCCTCCTCTCCCTGCCGCTCAGCCATCGTCCCCCACCTCGACGGGCGCCGGATACGGCGGGTAGCGCCGGAGGAAGCGGATGAACAGGACGACTCCGACAACCGCGATCAGCCCGCCGACGCCGATCAGCGCATGCCCCAGGTGATCGCCGGCGGGGGCCAGATCGATGGCGAGGAGTGCCCCGAACAGGAGCCCTCCGTACGCGTAGAGACGCGGATAGTCGGCGGCCCAGCCAGCGATGGCGAGCGCTCCGCCCCAGATCAGCCCGATGACGATGATGAAGTGCGACCGCACCCAGGTCGCCCAGCCGGGGGCCGTGTCCCGCGTCGCGAAGGCAGTGAATGCGAACATGCCGGCACCAACAAGCGCGAGCGCGGCAAGGATCAGCTGCACGTGAATCATGCTGCGCTTCCGACGCCCGCGGAACGTCGCGTGGCCGATCCGGGGAACGATGGCCCGCCGCGCGAGATCGCGCATCGAGGGTAGCCCCACCGGAACGACAATGGCGGGAATCCAATAGAACTCCGTCAGAATGCCCACGCCGAACGACAGCAACAGCAGGCCGATGGAGAGGTCCCACAGCCCGTGCTCGAACGTTCGCAGCCAGACTCTCCTCTCGATCTCTCGCAGGCCGGCCCTGTCCTTCATCGCAGTATCTCCTCCCCCTTGCGCGGAATCCGGCGCGCGAAGCGAGCGAACAGGACGAGGCCGATCCCGACGCTGATCGAGCCGGAGGCACCGAACGCGATCGCGCCGGGAATGGGGGCCATGAAGCCCTTCCCGGATGCGGCGAGCGCGAAGGCAGCGGCCGCGAAGAGAGCGGCGTGAAGGAGAATTCGTCCGAATTGGAGGAAGACGGCGAGGGCCGTCAACGGAATCCCGACGATCAGCGACACGACCGTCGGCAGGGCGAAGCGTCCGAGTCGATGGAAGGGATCGACCGGGGACCGGCCGACGGCCGTCAGGACGACGAGGGTGACGGTCGCGAGCACGCAGACGACCAGAGCGATCGCCGACGCGCGGGATCGCCGGACGCGGGCGGCGCCGAACTTCACCGCACCGACGCGGGGCGTTGCGTATCGCCGCTTGGCGAGGGCGAGTCCACCGGCGGCGGAGAACTGGAGCACCATCAGGGTCACCAGGCGGACGAGAGAGGTCGCCCCGAGAACCTCGGTCAACGCGGAGATCGCGATCGCTAGCATGAGCGCCCCAAAGTAGATGTCGAACAGGCCGTCCTGCTGGCGGGCCTTCCAGCTTCTGAATTCGATGTCGCGAAGGCTCAGTTCGTTCATCATTCTCTTCTGTCAAGTACTTTGCGTGGCAGAGTGCTCTGTACGATACACCTCGGAGGACCTTCTGTCAAGGGCGCCGGCAAAGACGGCTCCACGTCCCGGCATCGTTGTCCTCGCGGTATGATCTGAGCCATGCCGACCGGAATGACGCGATTGACGGTCGAGACGATCGACGGCGTCCTCGAGCGGGTCATCGAGAACGGCGTGGAATCGCTCGATCTCCGAAGCGTTCGCTTTGTCGATCCGTACGCTCTCCTGCTGCTCGACCTGCTCGTTCTCGAAGCGGAAGGGCGCCGAAGCCGACTCCGGATCGAGTGGCCGGAGGCACCGGCCGTCCGGCGATGGATGCGCGCGATGGGGTTTTTCGCACAGATCGGATCGACGGCCGGGAGCGCGCCCGCGGCGCGGGACGCTCGAAGCGCCCTGCAATCGATCACCGCGATCTCCGATGAGGCCGGAATCGGCCGCGTCGTCGACGGGTTCCATCGTCGGCTCGCCGAGCGGTACCCGTTGACCGAGTCGTCGCGGCGGGCGCTGACGGCGATCATGATCGAGCTGTTCCAGAACATCCCGCATCACAGCAACGCGACGGGTCGGATCGGCGATCCGCACGGGATCGCGGCGATGCAAGACTACGAGAATTCGATCCTCTTGGCGATCGCGGACAAGGGCGTGGGGCTGCGCGGGAGCCTCGGTCTCCGGGAGGGATACGAAGGGATCACGGACTCGCAGGCGCTCGACGCGATCCTCCGCGACGGGCTCAGCCGATTCGCCGACGCCGGTCGCGGGGGGGAGCTGCAGCGGATCGTCGGCGTCGTCCGCTCCTGGGACGGCGCGTTCGCGCTCCGGAGCGGCTCGGCCTTCCTCTACTTCGACGAACGGGGCGGCGACATCTACGACGTCCCCCCGTTCCCCGGGGTGCAGCTGGCGGTCCGGATCCCGTTGCGGCTGTTCGATGCACCGATGGTTGATCCCTAGAGGCATTTCCGGTTCAATGGCGGCCATGCATGTCGAGGAGTTTCGGATCGCGCAGTTCGGCGCGCGCCTCGGGACGCGCCTGGAGGGCGAGAGCGCTCGCGAACGGCTCGAATCGCTGTTGCGATCCTTGCCGGAAGAAGGGCAGGTCCGTCTTTCCCTCGACGGCCTCGAGGTCCTCAGCACGTCGTTCGCCGACGAACTCGTCGGCAAGGCGTATCAACGCGTGGTCGACGGGGCGTTCGGCGATCGGACGATGGTCCTCGAGACGCCGTCTCGCGAACTGGCCGAGGGGATCGACGTCAAGCTGGCCCAGCGCCGCCTGGCGATGCTCTGCCTTCAGGGCGGCCGGTGGCGGCTCGTCGGGTTTCACACCCCGGCGCTCTCCGAGACGCTGCAGCGGATCCTCGAGAAGGGACGGACGACGACTCGCGAGCTGGCCGAGGAGCTCGACCTGCAGATGAGCGCGTGCGTGAATCGGGTCGCCCGCCTCGCCGAGCTTCGCCTGATCCGACGGCGGAAGATCGGAATGAAGGGACCGCAGGACATCTTCGAGATCCACTCCATCCTGAGCGGTTGACAACCTGCCGTACACTTTGTACACTTTACGGAGTGTACGAGAGGCTGACCCCGGTGAACGAACCGATCGACGCGCTGGTGATCTACCGCCGCGGGGCCCCGCACCCCCTCCTGCGCGCGTTTCGATGGAAAGACCGCCGGTACGACGTGACCTCGACGCACCTCGTTCATCGCGAGCGGGACGGCGAGACCGTCTGTCTCGTGTACTCGGTCGATTGCGGCGGCGACACGTACGTCCTCCGTCTCGACGTGGGACGCGGTCGATGGACGCTCGAAGCGATCGGTTGATCGGAGGGCGGTCGGATGCGACGCGTCATTCTGCATGTCGACATGGACTCGTACTTCGCCTCGGTGGAGCAGCAGGCCCGCCCCTCCCTGCGCGGGAGGCCGATCGGCGTCACCGGTCGCCCGACGGAACGGTCGATCGTCGTCGCCGCGTCTCGGGAGGCGAAGCGGTACAAGGTGTGGACGGGAATGCCGGTCTGGGAGGCCCTGAAGGCGTGCCCGAACCTCATCCTCGTCTCCGGCAACCCGGACCGCTATCTCTCGGTGACCAAGCAGTTCATCGAGATCCTCAAGGGGTACACCGCGCTGCTGGAGATTTACAGCGTCGACGAAGCGTTCATGGACGTGACGCAGGAGGCTCCGAAGCACGGGGGACCGATTCGGATGGCGGAGGAGATCCGGCGCCGATTCCGCGAGGAGCTCGGGGACTGCATCACGGCGACGATCGGGATCGCATCGGGAAAGACGTTCGCCAAGCTGATCGGAGCGCGGTACAAGCCGGACGGAGTCGGGCGGCTCGACGACGAGGAGATCCCTGAGCTGCTGGAATCGACCCCCGTCGGAAGCGTCTGGGGGATCGGGCCCCGGATCGAGGCCCGGCTGAAGCGGGTGGGGATCCGCACGCTGAAGGAGCTCGGGGACGCGTCGGAGGCCTTTCTGAAACGCGAATTCGGGGCCTACGGTCTCCATCTTCACGAGATCGGCCGGGGGTGCGATTCGACGCCGCTCGTCCCCTACACGGACGTGCCTCCGCCGAAGTCGGTCGGTCACTCCAAGTCGCTGTCGCCGGAGCTTCGGGACTTCCCGCTGGCGCTGATCGTCCTCCGCGATCTCTGTGATCAGGTGGCGCGGCGGATGCGCCGGCTCGGCTACATGGGACGGACCGTCCATTGCGGATTCCGGGTCGGATCGATCGGACCGCACTACGGGAAGCAGACGACGCTCGCCCTCCCGTCCGACGACGGCGAGACGATCTACGAAGCGTGCCTCGTCGTCCTCGGGAAGATTCGCGTGAAGCCCGAGCGGGTCTCCAACGTCGGCGTCTCCGTGGGGAATCTCGTCGGGGCGGATCGGACGCCGCGCTCGCTCTGGGAGGCGGACCGGCGGCGCGAGCAGTTGAACCGGGCCGTCGATCGGATTCGGGATCGCTTCGGCGATCGGTCGATCCGCCTTGGGACCTCGCTCCTCGTGCGTCCGATTCCCCAGCACGTCGGCGGATTCTTCATGGCGAGCGACGATCTGGAGATCGGCTAGCCTGCGCGTAGGCGCCGCCGGCGCCTACGCGAACAGCTCCTCGGGCAGGTGGATGGCGAAGACGCAGCGATCGTCGCCGCGGAGGATCGACAGGACGACGTCGACGCGGATCGGGCTTCGATCGAGGATCGTCTCCCACATCTGGACGTACCAGCCGGCGGAGCAGTTGCAGAACGTCGGCGACAGTTCCTCGCCGGTCCGGATGACCTCCCGGACCAACGAGCAGAAACAGCTCTGGTAGCGCTTCTCGACCGGATCCGTCGCTCGCTCGTACGCCTCGCGGTTCCACGGCGGGACGAGCTTCTCGGTGTAGACGACGTGTTTCGGCTCGCCGTCCACCCAGTAGATCCGCGACGGGAACAGATCGTCGTCGCGGTTGAGCCGCTCGATGAATCGGACGACGTCCCCTTCCTCTTCGTACGCCGCCTTCATCCGGAGGAGCTGGACCTTCGGATACCGGTGGGCGCAGCCGTTGAGGACGCACGCGCGCGTCCGTTCGGACGGGACCGATTCATCGAGACGCTCGAGGGCCCCGAGGACCCACGCGCGGAGCTGCTCCGCGTCGAAGTCGTATCGAACCCCGTCCGCCCCGGCCGTGACGGCCGCGGCCGTCTTCTTGTCGGTACGCTCCCTCAAACCCTGCTCGAGCGAGTCGATCCAGACCGGGAAGTGGTAGGAAATCTGGATCTCGGTGACGTAGTCCTCGGCCCGCTTCCCGTGTGTTTCCGGGCCCTCCAGGTAGACGTAGCGGGTCGGGTTGTCTCCGGCGAGGAGGTTCCTCTTCACGACGAACTCCCACATCCGCTCGGCCGTCTCCCGGAGCCCGGCCGCGCCGTCGGACTTCGTGTGCGGCCCTCTGTGGACGGCCCAGAGCACGTGATCGCCGGGGAGCGCCCTGACATCGACTCCCCCGATCGAGGTGCCCTTCTTCACGGGCAGCGCGATCTCGACCTCGAACCCCTTCTCCGGGTTGTGCCCCAAGAAGAGGCAGACGGGGGCCCCGCTCGCCGCGGGGCCGACCTTCTCGCGGAGCTCATCGATCATCGTACGGACTTCGTGTTGGTCCTTGACGACGGACCGAACGCTGGCGACGGTCTGGGGCTCCACCCACTTCGCGCGCACATCGATCGAACGCATCGGCGTCTCCCTCCTGTCCCGCGGCTCGTCCCCAGGGTACGCGGCGAGGATCCCCGGGATCGTCTCGCCATCGTCTCCTCGGCGGCGAGCCGGAGGGTGCCTCTAGGGCCGTCTACGGCGGGAACTGCGCCCCACCCGCGACCCGGTGCGCCCAACGCGTCGTCTCCGGAAGGCGGTAGCGCGTGCAACAGGCGAGGGTGAACTCGGTCGCGCGCTGCACGTCGATCCGGTGGCCGGGGGAGACGAAGACCGGCTTCACGCCGGAGCGCGTCCGGAGGACCGCGCCGATGACCCGTCCGGGGTCCTTCTCATCGAGCAGCTCGGCCGCGTCGCCCCGGTTCGGACCGGGCGATTCGTAGGTCCCGTAGAGCCTCGACTTCGCGACACCGACGCTCGGACGATCCAACCACAGCCCCATGTGCGCGGCGAGGCCGATCCCGCGCGGATGGGCGATCCCTTGGCCGTCGAACAGGAGGAGGTCCGGCCGGGATCTCAGCTTCTCCCACGCGGCGAGGATCACCGGACCCTCTCGGAACGTCAGGAGGCCGGGGACGTATGGGAAAACGGCGTCCGCCTCCGCGGTGGCCCCCTCGATCGGCGCGAAACCGGGGAAGCCGAGAACGACGATCGCGGCGCGCGCGCGGTCGCCCTTGACGCTGACGTCGACGCCGGCCACCGACCTGACCTCGTCGCCGCCCCACGACAGGATCGTGCGCCGGGACAGCTCGCGCTGAAGCCGGATCGCCTCCTTCGGGCTCAGATCCCATCTGTGCAATCGGCGTAATTTCACCGCGTCACCGCCCGACGTGTTCGATACAACGTCCCACTGTAGGCCCCGGCGCGATCACCTGCAATCCCTTCGTCCGATTCTGCACTCGCGTCACGGCCTCGCCCGGAGGAGGGGCGGTCCGCTCGACGTTCGACCGCTCGTACGTCGTCCCCTTGTTCCCCACCCGACTGCAGTGAGACCGTGCTGCGTACGAGACCCGATTCGTTCATAAGTTTCACTCTTGATTGAAAAGAATGAAACCGATACACTCCGCCGTCTCACAGGAGGAGTCATGGACAGGGAGGAGCACAAGCGGTTCATCGAGCAGGCCGCGGACGTGATGGACGAAGACGGACTGCCGCACATGGCCGGGCGCGTGATCGGAGCGCTGCTGGTCTGTGTGCCACCGTACATGTCGCTCGACGAGCTGGCGGAGAACGTACTGGCGAGCAAGGGCGCAATCAGCATGGCGACGCAGCTTTTGCTCCGGCTTGGGTTCATCGAAAAGATCAGCCTGCCCGGCGAGCGGCGTCACTACTACCGACTGCGCCAGAACTTCCTCGAGGACGTGATGTCGGAGCGCACTCAGCACATCTTGCGGCATCGGCCGCTGTTCGAGGCCGGGATGCAGCTTCTTCGCGATGAACCGATGGAAGCCAAGTCGCGACTGATCGAAATGCAGGCATACCTCGATTTCTTCGCGGACGAGCTTCCCGGACTGAGCGAGCGATGGCAGAACCGGCGGGACGAGTTGGTCCGACGGCGAATGGAAGAGATGACGTAGGCAAGGAGAGACGATGAACAGACGATCGACGGTTGTTGGATGGATGTATGTTCTGGTTGTCGTGACGGCGCTCGTGGCGTCCGCACAACCCGAAGGGGGGGCGATTCGGGTTCTGGTGGTCGATGAGACGAAGACGTTCGCTTCGACGATGCGCGTCGCCGGCTTGGTCGGGGGCCTTCGCTCCGTCGGGCTATTCGACGTCGGGGTGGCGCTCGCCGACGTGACGTCGAGCTACGACGACCCGCTCGCGGACCGCGAGCCCGAGCCGGGAGCCGACCCGTACGACCTGATCGTCGTCCTTCCGCGAGGACTCGACGATGGATCGGTACGCCAGATCTGGATTGTCAGCGCCGGACTCAGCGCCCTCCCGCCGGGCGCGGTCGCTTCGTTGAGCCTCCTGACCGGAATCGTCGATCAGGTTTTCGCGGGAATCGGTGAGGCGACCGACGTCTCCGAGGACCTCTGGCCCTGCCTGCTCTGGGCGACCTACGCGATGAACGGCTGGATCCGATGAACCGCCTGATCCGGCTCGCGGTCGATCACCCGGTTTGGACGCTCGCCGCGATCGTCGCCGTCTCGCTGGCGTTCCTGATTCCGCTCGTCGGCCTGAAGCAGGAGACGGACTGGAGGAAGTTCCTGAGCGAAGACGACCCGATCATCCGACTGATGGACGAGGCCGAGCAGCGGTACGGTCGGACGATGGGGATCATGGTGATGATCCAGAACGAGGACGGCGTCTTCAATCCGACGACCCTCGCCAAGATCGAGCGGATGACCGACGCGTTCGAGCGGATCCCGGGGGTCAAGAGCGTCACGACGCCGCTGAACTCGCAGGTCATCACCGGGACCGAGACGTCGATCGATGTGCGGTCGGCCGCTCCGAACGGAGAGGCACCGGAGACGCCCGAGGATCTCGCGGCGTTTCGGGCGCGGATCGAGGGGAGTCGGATGCTCGAAGGGAACGTCATCTCGTCCGACGGGAAAGCCGCATCGATCAACATCGAGCTCGAAGTCGACGCGGACGAGTACGCGATCACCGAACAGATCGTCCAGGTCGTCGACTCGCTGCAGGGAAACGGCGACCGCCTGTTCATGTACGGCGACGCGTACTTCGACGCACTCATGAGCCAGGAGATGGAGTCGGACCTGATCGTCCTCTTCCCGTTGGCCCTCGCCCTGATGATCTTCGTGTTGTTCGTCAGCTTCACGAGCCTTCGCGGTGTCTTCATCCCGATTTCCGTGGTGATCCTGTCGGTCTGTGTGGCGATGGGAGCGATGGGGCTCCTCGGGTTTCCGATGACGATGGTCTCGTTCATCGCCCCGGTTCTGCTGCTGGCGATCGGAATCGCCGACGGGATTCACGTCCTCAACCGGTACAACGAGGAGGTCGAGAAAGCGGTACCGAAACGTCAGGCGATCCTCAACACGATGGAGGAGATGAAGGGGCCGGTCGTCATGACGTCGTTGACCACGGCAGTTGGGTTCCTGTCGCTGCTGTCCTCGTTCTTCCTCCCGCAGAAGCAGTTCGGCATCGTGACGGCGATCGGCGTCCTCGCTGCGATGCTCCTCTCGCTGGTGATGATCCCCGCTGTGCTGGCGCTGCTGGAGAGGCCGAAGCCGCGCAATATGAACAAGGGAATCCGTCCGTTGACGCGGGTGCTCGCCGCGTTCGAGAACGTCGTCGTGCGCCGCCACCGCGTCGTTCTGATCGTCGGGGTCGCGGTGCTGGCGCTGATGGTCGCGGGGATCCCGATGCTTCGCGTCGAGACGTCGAACGAGGAGTTCCTCGGCCGGGACCACCCGGCGATTCAGATCCTGTCGTTCGTCGACGAGCACTTCTCGGGAGGGATGCAGATCTCGATCGAGATCGACACGGGACGCCGCGACGGGCTGAAGGACCCCGCCGTGCTCGACCGGATGCTCGCTCTGGAGGAGTTCCTTCGCGCCCATGGGGTGAACAAGACGGTCTCGATCACCGACCTGGTGCGGGAGATGAACCAGAAGTTCCATTCCGACGATCCGAGTTACTACGCAGTTCCGGGCGATCAGGCGCTCGTCGCCCAGCTGATGCTTCTGTTCACGTTCCAGGGCGGGAAGCTCGGCAACATGGCGCTCGGTGACTTCAGCGCCGGGACGATCATGGGCCTGTACCCGATGGAATCGACCAAGGACGTCTCGGTGCTCGCCGGGACCGTGCAGGCGTATCTGGACGAGAACTTCCCCGCGGGCGATCCGGTCAGGGCACGGATGGTGGGCGCGACGATCCTGATGGACCACATGTTCAGCCGGATGACCAGGAGCCAGGTGATCGGGCTCGGCACGACGGTCCTCGCCGTGACGGTGCTCGTCTCCGTGCTGATGGGATCCGTCATCGCCGGGCTGATCGCGGCGATCCCGCTGCTTCTCACCGTGACCTTCAGCATGGGGATCATGGCGTACACCGGGCAACCGCTCGACATGATGACGCTGATGGTCAGCGCGATCGCCGTCGGCATCGGCGTCGATTACTCGATCCACTTCATCTCGCGGTTCCGACGGGAGTACCGAGAGGATCCGGACCCGCAGCGGGCGCTGCAGGCGACGATCCGTACCACCGGCCGAGGGATCACCTACAACGCGTTGACGGTCGCCCTCGGCTTCTTCATCCTGATCTTCGCGTCGTTCAAGGGGATCCGGATGTTCGGTCTGCAGATCGCGCTGACGATGGCCGTGAGCGCCCTGTCGGCGATCTCGATCATCCCGGCGATCCTGATGGAGTGGCAGCCGAAGTTCCTGTCACGCCTCCCGTGGAGACGTGGCTGAGGGGAGAAACCGAGACCCAGAGAACGAAGTACATTGCTCCGAAGGAGGAGGAACGGAATGCGCAGCCATGGAATCAAAATCGGGATCGGCCTGCTGATGGTGGTCTTCCTCGGCGTGCTGGCGATCGGCCAGACGGCGGACGAGATCCTCGACCGGATGGAGGCGGAGTCGAACGCCGTGGCGGAAGGGAGCCTGGTCGCCACGATCCGGTTCGAGAACGCCTACGGCGACGGGACGACCGCGTCGAACCTGTTCGGTTCCCTGTCGAAGCCGAACCTGTCGCTGATCTATTTCATCGAGCCGGCCGACGTCCGGGGAACGATCCTGTTGACTCGGGAAGAGGGGACGGACGACGAGGGCTCCCACATCTTCCTCTACCTGCCTCTGCTTGGGATCCCGAAGGAGCTCGTGTCGGACGAAGAGCGTGGAGGCAGCTTTGCCGGGAGCTCGTTGTCGTACGAGGACCTCGGCGGTCGGGAAGACCGCAGCGACTACGACGCCGTCCTTCTCCGGGAGGAGGAACTCGCCATCGGGGATCTGACCCGGAAGGCCTACGTCATCGAATCGACCGCGAAGCCGGGCGTCGATACCGACACGCCGCGGACCGTCCTCTGGATCGACAAGGAGTTCTTCATCATGCTCAAGATGGAGGGCTACAACGATCTCGGCCGCCTCGACAGCACGGTGGAGGTCCTCGCCCTCGGCGAGTTCGAGGGGAGGCTGACGGCCGACAAGATGCTTGCGACCGACGCCTCGAATGACAGCTCGACGACGATCGAATTCCTCGATCGGCATCGACCGGACGCCGAGATTCCCGACGAGGTCTTCGCAGTTGACAACATCACCTCGTTCGACCCGGACGAGTGGGGCTTCTAGTATTACTCCGTTACGTATCATCCCACGACACTCTTTGATGACATATCGGG
>CAZGXU010000008.1:0-57006 GCA_964530075.1 uncultured Thermotogae bacterium | reverse complement strand
CCGGTTCCCTTCGCATCGAGGTCTGTGGAAACGCCAAAAGGCTGTCAAAGTGGAGCCAGAGACACCAACCACGGCAGGAAGTATGCTTTGACCCCGTAATCACTTGCAGCCCTTGCAGCCTCAACCGAGAGCATGTGTTGAGCATCATCACTCGTCACAACTGAGAAACGAAGAATCGACAGGAAGACAGACAGCGGCAACGGGGAATACCGTGCCTTCCGGCAGAATCGTGACGAGGAGCGAACTTCCCAGCCGGTGCACCGCCTCCAGAAAGACGTGACCTGTCATAAGCGCATCCGACAGTGCCCGATGGTGTTGCCCTTCAATTGCCAGTGCTTCGGCGACCGTCTTCAGTTCGTGATCCGGTAGATCGGGCAGCGCCTCTCTTGCCCAGGGCAAGACGTTGATCCATTGGATGTCAGGCATCCTCAATCCGAGTGAGGTAGCGGCCGCCTCCAGGAAGCGCTGATCGAACTGGTTCTGGCTGTAGTAGAGAACGTGATTCCCGCTGAGTTGCTCCAATACCCGTGGAATCACCTCCTCAGACGCAGGGGCTGTCTCGAGCATCTCCGACGTAATCCCAGTTAGCCACGTCACATACGGATCCAGTTCCCCTTCGAGGTGGACAAGGGACGAGTACGTTTGTGTGATCTCTCCACAGCGAGAATGCATCCATGCCACTTCGATGATCGAGCAGTCCCTCGGATCCAGCCCTGAGGTCTCGAGATCAACCGAGTAGAGCTCGTACGCCGCCGGATGAATGACAACCCGTGCGGATTCCCCGGGACCGAGAATCACACTGGATGGCTGTGGGATTGCCCGAAATCCGATGTCGCTTGAGGCATGTATCGAGAACGTCTGAGTTGTGGGGCCTGCATTGCACACCGTGAGAGTCCGAAGCGCTCCCTCAGGACCGCTCACTTGCAAAGCGTTTCCTACGAGGCTCGCCGCGACAGTTCCGCTGGAGGGCGATGGAGGCGCGTGCGAGAAGTCGGACCCATTGTCTCCCGTGTGTTGAAAGGGTTCATTCTCGTTCACTCCTGGTTTCCTTGTCACTGCCCAACCCTCGGGAGCCGCCGAAGCCGGAGACCCTAACGACAGGTGACAGGCTCCCCAGCCAACGGCATCAATGACTTCTCCCTGTCCTGGCGCACCATTCAAAACAGCAACGGTGCCTGAACTGTCTTTGATCATCTTGCCGGAGTAGACGTTCCAATCGGCCAACAGGCCACTCCCCGGTGTTTCTTCTCCGAACGTGAGAAGGAAGTAACCATGGGGCTGAATAGTCGCCTTTTCGGCGAACTCCGCTTTTCGCCAGGGATCTTTCCATGAATCTCTGTTAGAAGGGTAGTAGCAGAACCAGAATCCTTTCAGGCTCACCTCCTGGTCTGTGAGGTTGTACAGCTCGACGAACTCGGGATCGTGAGCCGAGACCTCGGTGATCAGCAGATCCGGGATCCCTCCAGATGAGACAGAGGTAGCACCCCCACACCCAAGGAGGGCTGCGAGTTCGAGAACGGCTATGATCAGCGCACGTTTCTTTGTACCCAACTGCAAGAACACAACAGGATCGATTCTACACCGCCGACCGTGCACTGCGAAACAAATGGGATTCCCTTGACGCAGCCGACCCCGCCCCGTACGGTCTGGCGACTTCGCACGGAGGGTGGCGGATGCTGAACGAATACTACGGTCGGATTGCGACGGAACTGCTGCTGTCGCCCCGCCAGGTGGAGGCGGCCGCGAAGTTGCTCGGCGACGGGGCGACGGTCCCGTTCATCGCCCGGTATCGGAAGGAGCGGACCGGATCGCTCGACGAGGTCGCGATCGCGTCGATCCGCGACCGCCTCGAACAGCTCCGGGCCCTCGCCGATCGTCGGGAGTCGATCCTCGCCTCGCTCGCGGAGCGCGGGTTGCTCACCGACGGGCTGAGGGCCGCGATCGCTCGCGCCGAGACAATGGCCGAGCTCGAGGACCTCTACCTGCCGTACCGGCCGAAGCGGCGGACGCGGGCGATGATCGCCCGCGAGCGGGGACTCGAGCCGCTGGCGGAGATGCTCCTCGCGCAGGATCCATCGACCGATCCGAAAGCCGCGGGGCAAAGCTTCGTCGACCCGGAGAACGGCGTCGACGACGTCGAGGCGGCGCTCGCCGGGGCGCGCGACATCCTCGCCGAGACGATCAACGAGTCGGCCGAGGCGCGGGCGGAGATCCGCAGGCTGTTCGAGAGGGAGGGCATTCTCCGCGCCCGGGTCGTCCATGGGAAGGAGGAGGACGGGGCGACGTACCGCGACTACTTCGAGTGGGAGGAGCCGCTGGCCGAGGCGCCCGGTCACCGGATCCACGCGATCCTCCGCGCCGAGCGCGAGGGCGTACTCCGCCTGTCCGCCCGCCCGGACGACGAAGCCGCGTTCTCCGCGCTGAAGCGCCGATTCGTCCGCGGACGGGGCGCCGCCGCCGATCAGGTCGCCGCGGCCGTCGAGGACGGCTACAAGCGGCTGATGGGGCCCTCGATCGAGAACGAGGTCCGCGCCCGGTTGAAGGAGCGGGCGGACGAGGAGGCGGTCCGCGTCTTCGCCGACAACCTCCGGGAACTGCTGATGGCGCCGCCGCTCGGGCAGAAGCGTGTCCTGGCGATCGATCCGGGGTACCGGACGGGCTGCAAGGTCGTCTGCCTCGACGCTCAGGGACGGCTCCTGACGCACGCGGTCGTCCACATCGCCGGCGCGGAGCGCGAGCGGGCGCTCGCCGGGCAGACGATCGCCGATCTCGTCCGGACCTACGCGATCGAGGCGATCGCGATCGGCAACGGGACCGCAAGCCGGGAAACCGAAGCGCTCGTCCGCGCGCTCGACGCCGCCCGGACGATCCCGATCGTCCTCGTCAACGAGAGCGGCGCGTCCGTCTATTCGGCCTCCGAGATCGCGCGGCGCGAGCTCCCCGACCAGGACGTCACCGTTCGCGGCGCGGTCTCGATCGGTCGCCGGCTGATGGACCCGCTCGCCGAGCTGGTGAAGATCGATCCGAAGTCGATCGGCGTCGGCCAGTACCAGCACGACGTCGATCCGACCAGGCTCCGCGGGGCGCTCGACGACGTGGTCGAGCGCTGCGTGAACGCGGTCGGTGTCGAGGCGAACACGGCGAGCGTCCCGCTCCTGTCGCGCGTCTCCGGGCTCGGCCCGAAGCTTGCGGAGAACGTCGTCGCCCACCGGGACGAGCACGGCCCGTTTCGGAGCCGGGAAGAGCTGAAGGAGGTCCCGCAGCTCGGCCCGAAGGCGTACGAGCAGGCCGCCGGGTTCCTCCGGATCCACGACGGGGACGATCCGCTCGACGCGAGCGCCGTCCACCCGGAGAGCTACGACATCGTCCGGAGGATGGCGGCCGACCTCGGCTGCACCGTCGCCGACCTGATGGCCGACGAGGCGCTGCGCGACCGGATCGATCTGCAGCGCTACGTCACGGAGGACGTCGGCCTCCCGACGTTGACCGACATCCTCGCCGAGCTCGCCAAGCCGGGGCGCGACCCGCGCGAGTCGTTCGAGGCGTTCTCCTTCTCCGAGGACGTGCGGACGATCGAGGACCTCGCCGTCGGGATGGCGCTGCCGGGGATCGTGACCAACGTCGTCGACTTCGGCGCGTTCGTCGACGTCGGCGTCCACCAGGACGGGCTCGTTCACATTAGCCAGCTCGCCGATCGCTATGTCGCGCACCCGTCGGCCGTCGTCCGGGTCGGCCAGCGGGTGAACGTCACCGTGGTCGATGTCGACGTCGAGCGGGAGCGGTTCGGCCTGTCGATGAGGCGCGATCCGGAGAGACGGGGCCGACCGCCAAAACCGACCCGCTAGCGAACGACGGCCGATTCCCACCGCCGCATTCGATCGGAACGCCACCAACGCTCTCGGAGCAACGTGCGGCGAGCTTTGAACGCCGCAGGCCGGCGCACTACCATGTCCGACGTGTCCGGGAGCGCGTCATGAGCGAGCCGATCCTGAGGGTGTTCACCGGCGATCCGTACCGGTGCGAGCGCGCGCTCGCCGCCCGCGAGGCGGCGCTCCGCGCGGAGGACCCGAACCTCGAGCGGCACGTCCGCTTCGCCGACGAGGTCCAAGTCGGGACGCTGGAGCTCGATCTCACGTCGCTCTCCCTGTTTGCGCTCGGGCGCCACTTTGTCGTTCGGCGCGTGGAGAAGGTCCGGGTCCCGAAGTCGTTCGCCCGACTCCTGGAAGTCCCGTTCGCGGAGGGGACCTACCTCACCCTGATCGCCGCCGACCTACGCGCGACCGACCCGATCGCGAAGGCGGCCGAGGCCCGCGATGCCCTCGTGCCGCTCCCCGCCCCGCGGGGGAACGCCGTCCCCGGAAGCGCGAGGGAGATCCTCGCCGAGCGGGGCGTCGAACTGACCGGACCGGCGTTCCGCGAGTTCCTCCATCGCTGCGGAAACGACCTCCTGACGATCGCCCAGGAGGCGGACAAGCTCCGCGCCCTCGCGCCGGACCGTCCGCTCGACGAGGCCACGGTCAAGCGGACGGTTTTCCCGAGCGCGGAGCGGACGGTCTACCCGTTCTACGACCGGCTCGGCGAGGGCGACCTGAACGCGGCACTCACGGAGCTCCGAGAGTTGCGGGAGGATCCGGGGCGGATCCTCGGCGGGATCCTCCGCCACCTGACCCGCCTGGCGATGATCCGCCTGCTGCTCGACCGGAAGACCACAAAGCCAGAGATGGCGGCGGCGGTCGGCATTCAGGATTGGCTCCTGCGGCGGTTGATCGGGCAGGCGCAGCGACGGTCGCTGAAGGAGCTGGCCGCCGCGCTCCGGTGCGGGGTCGACCTCGATCGACGGATCAAGGGTGGACTCGTGCGCCCCGACGACGCCCTGATGGAACTCGTACTGGCCGCCACCGACGCCTCACGGACAACCTCCAAGGCAGGACCAGGGGCGACCGCGTTCGCCTTGCGAACGCGCTGATGACGCTCGTCTTCGCCGCGACCGGTTCCGGCTCTACTCGGCGGTCTCCACGACGCGCGCCGGGATGAAGTTGGAGAACCCCGCCTTCTCGAGGAGCAGCCGGCTGGCGGCCAACGCGCAGAAGAGGCTCCCCACGACGCCGATCCCGAGCGTGATCGCGAATCCGCGGATCGGTCCGGTCCCCAACAGAAGGAGGATCAGCGCCGTGATCAGGGTCGTGATGTTCGCGTCGAGGAGCGTCGACAGGGACTTCTCGAACCCGGATCGGACCGCGGCGAGCGGGGACTTCCCGGTCCGCCGCTCCTCCTTGATCCGCTCGAAGACGATCACGTTGGCGTCGACCGTCATACCGATCGTGAGGATGATGCCGGCGATCCCGGGCAGCGTGAGGACGGCCTGGAAGAGGACGAGCGCGCCGAAGACGATCAGCATGTTCAGAATCAGTGCCAGGTTCGCCACCACGCCGAGCACACGGTAGAGGACCATCATATAGATGAGGATCAGAAGGAATCCGATGACGATCGTCATCATCCCGCGGCGGATCGAGTCGTCACCGAGCGTCGGGCCGATCGTCGTCTCCTCCGCGACGCGCACCGCGACCGGCAGCGCGCCAGCGCGGAGGGCAATGGCGAGGATCCGCGCCTCCTCCGCGTCGTTGATTCCCGAGATGCTCGTCCCGTTTTGCACGCCGCGCCACCCCTGATTCCGCGCCACCTGCACGATGCTGTCCTGGATAACCGGAGCGCTGTAGACGGTGTTGTCGAGGATGATCGCCAGCCGCTCCCCGGCGCCGAGCTGGAGGAGGATCTTGGCGAACTCCTGCGCCCCCTCTTGGTTGAACTCGAGCGCGATCTGATACTGACCCGCCGACGTCAACGACGTGCTCGTTCGCACGCTGGCGTCGGAGAGGGCCGCTCCGGTCAGGAGGACATCCGTCCCGACGATGTACGGGACCCCGTCCCGGTCCCGCAGGACCTCCTGCGTGCTCGACCTCGGCGTGAGGTCGTCGAGCGGGCTCGTCCCCGCCTCGATGACGCGCCGGAACTCGAGCAGGGCGGTCTGTCCGATCAACTGCCGCGCCTCGTCCGGATCGGTCGCACCCGGGAGATTGACGAGGATCCGATCCCCGCCGAAGACGCGGACCTCCGTGTTGGCGAGGCCGTACTGGTTGATTCGGTTGTCGATGATCGTGATCAGCCGGTCGATCGTCTCGGTTCGCTGTTCAGGGGTCATCTGGTCGACGCCCTCGCCCTCCAGCACCATCCGGACCCCGCCCTGCAGGTCGAGTCCGAGTTGCACGACGTCCTGCAGCGGCCAGAACGGATAGACGAGGTACAAGGCACCGACCGCGACGAGGAGAACCACCCCGAACCGGATCCAGTCGTTGCGGGTCATGTGAGAGCGGTGGTGCTGCTGGGCCATGCGAACTCCTTTACTTGTCCCGCTTCTGGGTGACGCTCGCCTTGGCGACGCGGATCTTCGCGCCGTCCTCAAGGGTGAGCACGAACGACGACTCGCCGACGGAGTCGACCTCTCCGTAGATCCCGCCGGCGGTGATCACGCGGTCGCCGCGCTTGAGGCCACCGATCAGCTCGTTCATCCTTGCCTGGCGCTTCCGCTGCGGCCGGATCAGCATGAAGTAGAAGATCACGCCGAAGGCGGCGAGCATGATCAACAGGGGCGTCATCCCGCCGAACGCCGTGCCCGTCGTATCCCCCGGCGTGTCGCCGCTTCCGCTCACTTCCTGTGCGCGTGCAATCCAGTAGCTCCCGGCCGCAAACCAACCTGTCAAAACGGCAATCCATCGTTTCATCCCATCACTCCTTCGCGGCGAGTCGATGTCGGTAGAGCCCCAGGCCGAGGAACGCGCAGCCGACAAGACCGAGCACCACGATGATGATCCTCTCGTCCCACTCCCTGGTCAACGCGATCAGGCGCTCCAGCAGGAAGAAGAGATCGGCCCAGATTATAGCGTAGAGGACGGCCGAGATCGACGTTCGAATCGGCACCCGAAACGGCCCCCTCCACGCAATCAGGTCGTAGAGGACGGTCGCCGGCGGAACGATCGCCCAGACGTAGCCGAGCCGGTCCGGCGCGGCCAGGGACGAGATCGCCAACAGCAGGAGAAGGTGTCCAGGGAAGAGGGCGAGCAGGTTCGACACCGGACGCGGGCCGCGGTCGGCGCCCCGGGCTCGCGCGATCAGATACCCGCAGTAGACCAGGGCTTCGATCGAGACCAGGATCTTCGGCGCCGTCCCGAAGTGCCCCACGAGAAGGATGACACCGAGGATCGCGAGCAACAGCGGAATCGTCCAGATCGGCAGCGTCGGTCTCATCTAGATCCCCGGGAGAAGCCACTTGGCGATCAGAAACAGGGACCCGAACCCGAGCACGTCGGTCGCGGTCGTCAGGAAGATCCCCGACGCGAGCGCCGGATCCTTGCCCAGGCCGCGCATCGCCAACGGAATGACCACGCCGCTCACCCCGGCGATCACCATGTTCAGCAGCATCGCCAGGAACGCGGCCACTCCCATCAGAAACTCGCCCTTCCAGACGTAGGTGATCAGCCCGATCGTCGCCCCGATCAGGACTCCGTTCGCCGCGCCGAGGAGGAGCTCCTTGGTCAGAAGCCGCCGGCCCTGTCGGGGCGCGATCTCCCCGAGAGCGATCCCGCGGGTGATGATCGTCACAGTCTGCATCCCGGCGCTCCCGCCCTGGCCGGCGATGACGCCCATCAGCACGGCGAGCGCCGCGACCTTGGCGATCGTCGCTTCGAAGAGGCCGACGACGACGGCCGCGGCGAGGGCGGTCAGCAGCCTCACGTACAGCCACGGGAGGCGAAGCCTCAACGAGCGCCACCACCCGGTGTCGATTCCCTCTTCGCTCGGGACGCTGGCCAAGCCGTAGATGTCCTCGGTCGCCTCTTCACGGATCACGTCGATGACGTCGTCGACGGTGATCACGCCGAGGAGGCGGTCGTTCTCGTCGACGACGGGGAGGGCGAAGTAATCGTACTTATCGAACGTCCGCGCCACCTCTTCGACGTCCTCCGTCACCGACACCTTGACCGCATCGCGGACGACCAGGTCGCTCAGGCTCTTCCCCGGCGCGGCGAGGGCCATGTCGCGAAGCGACAGGACCCCCTGGAGGCGGCCCTCGTCGTCGACGGCGTACGCGTAGTAGACGGTCTCCGCCTCCTCCTGGCGCCGGCGAAGGAGGTCGATCGCCTCCTGGACCGACATCGAGAGAGAGAGCGGCACGATCTCCGGCGACATCAGCCCGCCGGCCGTGTCCGCCGGGTACGCCAGCAGACCGGTGAGCCGGGCCGCATCCTGACGGTTCAGCCTCGACAGGAGCTCGTTCTGGATCTCCTCCGGGAGCTCGAAGAGCAGGTCGACGGCGTCGTCCGGGTCCATCCGTGACAGGATCTCGCTCGCCTCGGCTCGATCGAGCTGCGCGACCAGCTCGGCCGAGTCGTCCGGATCCATCTCCCCGAGCGGCCCGGCGGCCGCCTGGCGGAGGAAGAGCCGGTGGACGAGATCGGCAGCCTGCTCCTGAGACAGGCCCGCCAGAACCTCGGCGATGTCGGCCGGATCCTTGGACAGCAGCTCGCGAAGCACGATCTTCCGCTCGTCCATCACTCCTCCTCGAACGCCCTCCATTATAGGTTCCGTTCCCCGGGCGGCACAGACGCCCGTGCCTGGCCCGCGATCCCGTCCGGCCGTATCCTTCCGGTGGTCCAACAGGGAGGCCGGATGACGCTACCGACGGAGTACGGCCGACGATCGGCGGTCATCGCGCCGCATGGGATGGTCGCGACAAGCCAACCGCTCGCGGTCCAAGTCGGCGTCGACGTCCTGAAGAGAGGCGGCCACGCCGTCGACGGAGCGATCGCCGCCAACGCGATGCTCGGCCTGGTCGAGCCGATGAGCTGCGGCCTCGGCGGCGACCTGTTCGCCATCGTCTGGGACGCGAAGCACGGGGCGCTGATCGGGCTCAACGGATCGGGGCGCGCGCCGCGCGCGATGACCCGCGACGCCTTCGCGGCCCGGAACCTCGACCGGATCCCGAACCGCGGGCCGCTGTCCTGGACGGTTCCCGGATGCGCCGACGGCTGGTTCGCCCTCCACGATCGGTTCGGCCGTCTTCCCCTTACGGAACTCCTCGCCCCGGCGATCGACTACGCGGAGTCCGGGTTCCCGGTCTCCCCCGTGATCGCTCGGATGTGGAAGACGGCCGAGGTGCGCCTTCTGGCCGACGCGGGCGCGGCGGCGACCTTCCTGATCGACGGCCGCGCGCCGAACGTCGGCGAGATCGTCCGGAACCCGGACCTGGCTGCGTCGCTTCGGGCCCTCTGTGGGGACGGCCGCGACGCGTTCTACCGCGGGCCGATCGCCGATCGGATCGTGGCCTGCTCGAAGGCGGTCGGTGGGCTGATCCGTCACGAAGACCTCGCGAGCCATACCCCGTCGTGGGACGAGCCGATCTCGGTCCGCTATCGCGATCACGACGTCTGGGAGCTTCCGCCGAACAGCCAAGGGATCGCCGCCCTCCAGATGCTCGGCATTCTCGAGGGATTCGACCTCTCGGAGCTGGGGCGCGGTTCGGCCGAACTCCTCCACCTGATGATCGAGGCGAAGAAGCTCGCGTTCGAGGATCGGGCTCGGTACTACGCCGACCCGGCGTTCGCCGACGTCCCGGTCGACGGGCTGATCTCCCCCGAGTACACCGCCCGGCGGCGGAGGCAGATCTTGAGATCCGGCGCGTTGACCCGCGTGCCGGCGGTCGACCCACGCCTCGAAACCGGGGAGACCGTCTACCTGGCCGTCGTCGACGAGGACCGGAATGCCGCCTCGTTCATCCAGAGCATCTACGAGGACTTCGGCTCGGGGATCGTTCCGCCGGGAACCGGCTTTGCGCTGCAGAACCGCGGGAGCCTGTTCCACCTCGACCCCGAGCACCCGAACCGACTCGAGCCGGGGAAGCGGCCGTTTCACACGATCATCCCCGCCTTCGTCACGCGCGAAGGCCGGCCGGTCTTCTCGTTCGGCGTGATGGGCGGCGACATGCAGCCGCAGGGACACGTCCAGATCCTCGTCAACCGGCTCGACTTCGGGATGGACGTGCAGGCGGCCGGCGACGCCCCCCGCTGGAGGCATGTCGGCTCGTCGACGCCGACCGGAGGGACGATGCGCGACGGCGGGCTCGTCCTCCTCGAACCCGGCTTCCCGCAGTCGACGTTCGACGGGCTCCGCGCCAAAGGGCATCGGGTCGAGTTCCGCCCCCGCGGGTCCGGCTTCGGCGGCTACCAGGGGATCTGGATCGACCCGGAGACCGGAGCGCTCCACGGCGGATCCGAATCGCGGAAGGACGGCTGCGCGCTGGGGTATTGAGCCTCGTTCAATACCCCAGCGCGTAGGAGTTTGCTGTGCAAACTCCTGGGCGGACGGGCAGCGAGGCTTGGCGCTCCGAGGCCGAGCGCGTAGGAGTTTGCTGCGCAAACTCTCGGTCGGTGAGGTATCAACCGGAGTCGTAGGAAGCGCAGGGCGGCCGATACCTGAGAGCCGAGCGAGACGGCTCGTGAGGAGAAGGTCGATGACGACGCGGGGGATCTACGCGCTGCGGGACGCGGGGATCGAGCACGAAGCGCTGACATACCGTTACGTCAGGATGGGCGCTCGGATCGCCGCCGACGCCGTCGGCCTCCCGTCCGAGATCGTCCTGAAGTCCCTCGTCTTCCGGGCCGACGACGGATCGTTCCTGTTCGCCCTGATCGGGGGGGACGCGAGCGTCAGCACGCGCAAATTGGGCCGCGTCTCCGACCACAAGCACGTGGAAGCCGCCTCGCCGCGGGACGCGGAACGGATCACCGGCTACCAAGTGGGCGGAATCAGCCCGCTCGGGTCCCGGCACGCGTTGCCGGTCGTCCTCGACCGGCGGACCGCGTCGCACCCGTCGTTGGTGATCAACGCCGGTGCCCGCGGGACGCTCGTCCGCGTGGCGACGACCGACCTGATCCGCGTCTTGGGCGCGGCGGTCGCCGACATCCGGACCAGCTAGGCCGCCTCCGACCGTTCGAGCTCGTCGATCATCCCCGCGATGACGTCGAACCCACCCTGCCAGAACGCCCGGTCGCGCACGTCGATCCCGGCCTCGTCGAGGACGGCCGCCGGAGAGAGCGAGCCGCCGCGGGAGAGCATCCGCACGTACCTCGGGACGAACGCGTCCCCCTCCCGCTCGTACTGGCGATAGAGCGCCAACACCAGCAGGAGGCCGAACGAGTAGGCGTAGCAGTAGAACGGGACCTGGTAGATGTGCGGGACGCTGACCCACTCCCAGCGGAACTCGTCGGGAACCTCGACGGCGTCGCCGAATTGGTCGGCCAGGTTCTCCAAGTAGCGCTCGCACAGGCGGTCGACCGTCACCCCTTCGGCGGCGATCAGCCGGTGGGCGTCCCGCTCGAACAGGACGAAGTACGCCTGCCGGAGGATCGAGGCGTAGGAACCGTCGATGAACTTCGCCAGCAGGTGCCGCCGAACGGCCGGATCCTCCTCGGCCCCCAGTTGCCGATTGAGGAGAAGCAGCTCGGCGAAGTTCGACGCGGTCTCCGCCAGCGGCAGGGAGGAACGGAACGTCAGGACGGAGTGGTCGGAGGCGAGCATCGAATGCACGGCGTGCCCGAGCTCGTGGGCCAGCGTCGAGACGTCTTCCAGCCGTTCGTTGTAGTTGACGAGAACCCACGGCGTCACCTCCGGCACGACCCCGTAGCAGAACGCGCCGGTGTCCTTCCCCGGCCGGACTTCCGAGTCGAGGTGGTCCTCCGACAGCACCCGCTCGGCCAACTCGGCGATCGTCCCCGAGAAGGCCCTCATGCTCTCGAGGACGATCGACGCGCCCTTCCCGAACGGGACCGTCCGCTCGACGTCCGCGATCGGCGCGTAGACGTCGTAGCGCCGAAGACGGTCCCTGCCGAGCCACTTCGCCTTCAGCCGGAAGTACCGCCGGTAGAGGGCCGCGTTCGCCCGACAGCTGTCGAGGAGCGCGTCGACGACCTCGTCGCCCAGATCGTTTCGCAGGTTGCGGGCCGAGATCGACGAGGGCATCTTTCGGAGGTCGACGTTCTCCGCGTTCCAGTCCCCGACGAGGTACGTGTAGATCTGGCCGAGGACGCCTCCGTGTTCCGCGAAGACCTCGTACAGCGCCCGGTAGGCGGCCTCGCGCCGCTCCGGCCGGGGATCCCGCGCGTGGACCATCAGCTCGGTCCGGGTGACGCTCTGTGCCTCGCCGTCGATCTCCATCTCGAAGGTGAGCCCGTTGGTGATCATGTCGTAGAGCGTCTCGAGCCCCCTCGCGCCGTAGACGTCCTTGACGTTGATCACCTTTTCCTCCGGCTCGGAGAGGGTGAACGGGGCGAACCGTCGGAGCGTCTCAAGGTGGTAGCGGACGTCGCCGCTCGCGTCGAGCAGGCGGGCCGCGTTCCCCTCGTCGAGCCGCTTCCACCACAGCTCGAAGAACAGCGCCCGGTTTCTCGCCTCGGCGAGCGCCCCGTGGACGCGGCCGCGGAAGGCGAGGGCCGCCCGGTCCCTCGCGTCCTCGGCGAGCCAGAGGGTCGCGTACCCGTCCAGCGTCCGGGTGAAACGGCCGGCCTGTTCGACCGCCCCGAGGATTCCCACGAAGTCGCTCTCCGCGATCGACGGGACGAGCGAATCCCGGTACGCCTCCAGGCGACGGACCGCGTCGTCCAACCCTCCGAAGACGGCCTCCATCTTCGGCCCGCTCGCCGCGGGGATCAGATCGTCCAACGACCAGCGCTTCGAACGGCGCGCATCTTGAGGCATCTCGTCCTCTCGCACCCGCCGCGAGACCCTACGCGAGGGAGCCGTCGAGCCCGAGCTCCACGGCGACCGTCTTCATCCCTTCGATCACCTCGGCGATCAGTTCGCTCCGCTCGACGCCGAGCATGTCGATCCCCTTCTGGATGATCTCGCGGTCCGCGCCGGCGGCGAACGCCTTGTCCTTCCACTTCTTGGTCACCGACTTCACCCCGAGATCCATCAGGCTCTTCGACGGGCGGACGAGGGCGACGGCGATGATCAGGCCGGTCAGTTCGTCGATCGCGTAGAGAACTTTCTCCATCTCGTGCTCCGGTTCGACGTCGGTGCAGATCCCCCAGCCGTGCGACAGGACCGCGTGGACGTACTCCTCCGGCCAGCCGCGCTCGCGAAGGATCTCCTCGGTCTTCGCGCAGTGTTGTTCCGGGTACCGCCCGTAGTCGAGATCGTGGACCAGGCCGATCACGCCCCACTTCTCCTCGTCGTGCCCGAGCTTCCGCGCCATGTGGCGCATCACCGCCTCCACGGCGAGCCCGTGCTTGATCAACCGGTCGTTACGGTTGTACTCGGTCAGGAGCGCGAAGGCCTCCTCGCGCGTCGGTGCATCCATATCGGATCACTCCTTCGAAGACGTCGGTTGTCCGCTACTCTATCCCTCGATCGCCGGACCGTCCACGTTCCGAGCGCGGATGCCGAGCCGGCACCGATTCCGTATAGTCTCGCTCCGGAGGTGCTCCTTGCTCACCGAAGCCGCGACGTTCGTCCCCTTGTTCTTCGCGGCGATCGGAATCGGCGTTTTTGCCAGCCTGCTCGGTCTGGGTGGCGGCGTGTTCATGGTCCCGCTGCTTTTGCTCGGCGGCTTCGTCGCGGCACAGCCGGAAGCGGCGGGAACGAGCATCGCCGCCGTGTTCTTCACCGGGCTGTCGGCGTCGTTCGCGTACTACCGGCAGCGGGCGATCGACTTCCGCGTCGGCTTCCTGTTCATGCCTTCGGCGATCGCCGGCGTCTTCTTGGGAACGTACATCGTTGAGGTCGTCGATCCGGCTTGGCTCACGATCGCGTTCGGTGTCTTCCTCCTCTACCCCACTGCGACGATGCTTCTCGGGAGAACGTCGAAGGACGTGAAGTCGAAGCTTGGAGGCGAGGCGTCCGGCTGGCGCTTCTACCTCCTCGTCGGCGTGATCGGGCTCGTCGCCGGCACGGCGACGAAGCTGTTCGGGATCGGGGGCGGCGCGGTCTTCGTCCCTTCCCTGGTCGTCTTCCTCGGCATCGGCATCGGCAAGGCGATCGCCGTCAGCCTGTTCGTCATGGTCCCGACGGCCCTCGTCGGCACGATCACCAGCTGGTTCCAGGGCACGCTGCTCGTTGAGCTCGCGGTCCCGCTGATCCTCGGGATCGTCATCGGCGCCCAGATCGGTCCCCGGATCGGATCGCGGATCCCGAAAGCCAGACTGCGACAGCTGTTCGGCCTGGTCCTCCTGTACGCGGCCGTGAACATGGTCCTGAAAGCGATCTAGCCGGAGGCGCCGACTGCTTCCGGAGCGCCGTTCGCCTCCGGGTGTTTCAGGATCCAGAGGCAGGCCTCCTCGAACGTCGGCTCGACCTCGCTGACTGTGTCCGCACCGAACTGCGCAACAAGCAGAGAGTGAACGTCCGTCTCGCTGAGCACAACATTCGCAGTCCCGATGTATCGCACCGTGGCCGGAGGATGGCTCCAGGTCTCCTGGATCGGCTCCGCTCGATCGACGATGTACTTGAACAGCAGGCCCCGCAGGCCGTCGCGGATCGACTGCGGGCTGCCTTGCCGGACGATCTTTCCCTCGTCGAGGATCCCGATGTCGTCCGAAAGGAGTTCGATCTCGTCGAGCCGGTGGCTCGTCACCACGGCCGTCTTCCCCTGCACGCGCAGGTCGAACATCAGCTCACGGATGTCGTCCGTTCCCTCGACGTCGACGCCGTTCGTCGCCTCATCGAAGAGCAAGAGATCCGGTTCGTGAACGAGCGCCTTGGCGATCCCCAGGCGCTGCTTCATTCCGCTCGAGTAGGCGCCAACAAGCTTCTTGCGCTCCTCCCATAGCTCGACGAACCGCAGGGTTTCCTCGATCCGCTCCTTCAGCCTTCGGGCAGAGAGATCGTAGAAGCGCCCGAAGAAGGTCAGGTTCTCCAGGGCGCTGAGGGCCGGGAAGAAGGCCATGGCCGCATAGACGTGGCCGAAGCGTCGCTTGATTGCGTTCGGTCGGCGAGCCATGTCGTGGCCGAACATGCGAACTCTCCCTGAAGTCGGCTTGGCGAGCCCCGTCAGCATTTTGACGATCGTTGTCTTCCCGGCGCCGTTCGGACCGAGGAGGCCGAACGTCGTCGATGCAGGCACATCGAAGCTAACACCGTCGACCGCGGCCAGCTTGCCGTAACGCTTCACCAGGCCCTGAACTTCGATGATCGACTCGTTCACGGTCAGACCTCCAATCGGGTGAGGGTTCGGATGTTGAGCGCCATCAGTCCACCACACAACAGCAGCAACCAGGCAATCTCCGGCGCAGATTGCCACAACGATGCAGCCAACGAAGCCGGCCGGCGCCCAACCTCCGGCGAGTAGAAGACATCGAGCACGTCGTGGTACTGGTCCTGCAGGAGATGTCCGGAAACTTCGATCAGCAGCCCCGGCGGAGAGACGAAGCTCCACCAGCGCTCCGCGCGGTGCCGCGCCCGCATGAAGGTCGCCAGTTCCGCGGAGTAGGCGTCGAGGCTTGCGAAGTAGTCTTCCACCTCCGGCGGGCGCCAATCGGAAACAGGGTACCCGCGCAGCTTCGCGTCTCGGAAGTGCTGGACGACCGAAGCAGGAAGATCCGGGAACTCGGGGAGGTCAGCACGGTCTATGGATACGGCATTCTCAATCACGGCATGAACCGAGAACACCGCCACGAAGACCGCGCCGCAGATCCACAGCGACCTGTTCGAGGATCGCGCCTTCGCGCTGATCCACATGCCCACCAGAACGAATGCAAAACAGTACGCCCCGAGAACAGGAAGAAATAGGAGCGTGCGAGCCAATTGCCCCGCCGTCCAGTCGAGGCCGCCGATCGCGGAGACCGTGACCAACGCGGCCATGCAGCCGGCCGCCAGGGTCAGCGTCAACGCGAACGTTTCTCCGAACGCCTTGCTCAGCCCCAACGCTCGCCGATCTACCGGCAGGCCAAGGAGTGAGTCCATCAGACTTGTTTCGAGGTCCCTGCTCACCATGTCGAAGGCGCATAGGAGTCCGGCAAACAGCAAGAAGAAGGCGAGCAGGGGCGTCATCGCCCGCAGAAGCAGGAGCGGTCCTCCGAGCATCGCTCCGGACATGCGGAGCGTCGCGGTCACCGCCTCCCAGGTGTTGAGGCGGCTCGAGCCTGGATGGAGGCTGCCCACCGGAGAGACGAAGGTCTCCTCAGCTCCGCTCGGAGCCCCAAGGCTGTCACTAAGGCGTTGGCGAGTAGCCTGCTGATCCAGCGCGCCCGCGAGCAGCAGTCCGATAACCAGCAGGAAGAACGCGCCATTCCTCAAGGAGAAGAGGCGCTTGAGAAAGAAGTGGCACATCAATCGCGTGAACGCCCTCATCCCGCGGCCTCCCGTCGTGAGAAGGCGACCGCCCCGAGCGCCATCAGTCCGAACGACATCGCCGCCAGCGCAATCCGCGCCCTGTTCAGGTACCCCCATCGTGTCTCCCAAGGATTGCAGTCCGGGCAGAACGCCGATTCCGGGAACTTCACGTCATAGGCCATCATGGACATCGAGCGTGTGTAGGCCGTCCCCGGAGAGAGCGTCATCGCCCGTGTTACTTGGTATAGCGGATCGTCGGGGAGGCGACCTTGAAGCGTGGCAAGCTGAAACTCGGTTTCGTGTTCGCTGATGTACGTGAAGTACATTGTATTCCGGAGGTTCGGAAGGATCGTGATGATGACGACGACCACCGTCACCCCGAGAAGCAGAGCGACCCCGCGCTGCCGAGAGATCGCCGCAAGTGCCAGTCCGAGGAAGGCGAAGACCCCTCCGTAGAGCAGGAGCAGTACGTGGATGTTGAATAGCAGGCTGAGGATCTCCGGATCGTAGCCCTTCGTCAGGACCGCAGCTGCTGCGCTGAGCGCAAACGCGAGCCCGAGCAGGAGGGCGCAAATCGTGGCAAGAGCCGCAGCGTGCAGCAGAAAGAGCGTGCTCCTCCTCACCGGTAGCGTGAAGAGCGTTCCGTACAGTACGCGGGTCTGCGGCAGGACGTTCGCTCCGATCAGCAGCATCAACAGGGGAAGAAGGACACGGTAGATCTCGTCCAGTCCGTTCAGCCCAAGGCTGGAACCGGCAACCAACTCTCCGCTGTGGAAGAAGGCGGAAGCATCCGGCGGCACCAGCATGGGGAACTGCTTCGTGCCCAGGAACGGTTCGTACTGCGCCAGTGCCGGCACCTCCGGAGCGTAGTGCAGATAGAGCGGCGGATCGCGATCGATCGAGCCAGCCATGTGCCGGACGATGACTACTGCTGGGCCAAGGAGCAAGAAGACGAGCATCAGGATGACCAGAACGCGCCCTCGACCGAGAGACCGCACAAGACTCCAGCAAAGGATGACGTATCGCTTGGATTGACGCGCACCCCCCTCAAACGCAGATGTGCCACGTCTGTTCGGCACACCTACAGGAGATTGTGTGGCCCCGCCACTCTCAATCCGGTTCACGCCGCTCCCTTCTCATCCTGGGACGATGATCCTCTCGCATCGTACACGAGATCCTACGTCATACCCACATAGTGCTCGTTCCACTTGCTTCCAATGTTTACATCCGACGACTGTAGGGATTGTCACGGCAACGAGGCAACAGGTTTGACGAAGAGAGCGCAGCCCCCGGTTGCCTCGCCGGAAGCTGCAACCCTCGTGTTACGCTTCACACCCTGCGGTCAGCGCTAGTATCCGCAGCAGCCGCAGCTCTCCCAATCGACGTCGTAGTCCGGCGGGCAAGCGTATCCCTCCATACAATAGTGGTACTGCCCATTGCACGTCGGAGGATTCCAGCATTCCTGGCCACTGTAGATGCAGTTTGCGAGCGAGGCTATCCACAGAACGGCCGTTGTCACAAGAACGAGTGCAACAGCGATCCACGCTCGTCGTTTCATTGGTTGCCACCTCCTTTCGCTCTATGTGTTAGTAGCTCATCATATCGCTTTTCTTGTCGTCAAACCATCCTCTGGCTCTGCCCGATTCTGTTAGTCTTCTCTCCTCTACTGCTCACCCTTCTACGGCCTCGAGAGACGTTGAGACTTCCCTCGGTGTGGGCGAGAGTTCCGCCTCCACACGCCGAGCGCTTGCCAATCACGGAGGGATGGAATCATGCGGATTACGATGCTGACGACGGGCGGCACGATCGAGAAGACGTTCAATGAGCACGATGGTTCGCTACGCCACGCACTCACAACCTTGCCCAAGCTTCTCGCGACCTTTCGCCTCCCCGACCTCGTGATCGAGACGAAGCAGATCCTGTTCAAGGACTCGCTTCAGATCACCGACGCCGAGCGCGATCACATATTGGCCGAAGTCCAGGCGGCCGCGGAGTCCGCCGACGCCGTGATCGTGCTTCACGGCACCGATACCCTGACCAACACCGGCGAGCGCCTGCACGAGGCGCTGGTCCCGTTCCGCGTTCCGGCGATCCTCACCGGTGCGATGCGTCCTTACGAGTTCCGCGACACCGACGCAATCCAGAATGTCACCGAGGCGCTGCTTGCCGCCCGCCTCGTCGAGCCGGGCGTCTATGCCGTGATGCACAACCGCGTCCTGCGGTTCCCGGGCGTGGTCAAGAATCGCGAGCTCCTGACGTTCGAATCCGCTTAGCTAGCGACGTACCGCTCCAACCGCTTGACTTCCTTCAGCTCCCTGCCTACACTACATTAGCAGTCTCATAGGTTGACTGCCAGAATCAGGAGAATCCCATGATTCGATTCGACAAGATGACCGCGGGGGCGCAGGAGCTGTTCCGCGAGGCGCAGGACCTGCTGACCCGCTACAAGCACAACCAGCTCGATGTCGAGCACATCGCGATGGTCCTCGTCGGCAAGGAGGGGATCGGCCGCGAGATCCTCCAGACGATGGGGATCAACCTCGACGCGCTGGCGAAGGACCTCGACGTCCTTCTCAAGAGCAAGCCGTCCGTCGCCGGACAGATTGGCGGACAGATCTACATCACGCCGCGCCTCGACACCGCCGTCCAGGCGGCGCAGATGGAGGCCGATCGGCTCCACGACGACTACATCGGGACCGATCACCTCCTCCTCGCCATCAGCCGGACGACCGACCCCCAGATCCGGAGGATCCTCGGGCGTCACCAGATCACCCCGGAGGCGATCTACTCGTCGCTCCGCGACGTGCGCGGCGAGCAACGCCTCACCGACCGCGAGGGGGAGGAGCGATACCAGATCCTGAAGAAGTACTCGCGAAACCTGACCGAGATGGCGAAGCGCGGGGAGCTCGATCCGGTGATCGGTCGCGACGAGGAGATCCGCCGGATGGAACAGATCCTCTCCCGCCGTCGGAAGAACAACCCGGTGCTGATCGGCGAACCGGGCGTCGGGAAGACGGCAATCGCCGAGGGGCTCGCCCAACGGATCGTCGACGGCGACGTCGCGGAGACCCTCAAGGGGAAGGAGATCGTCGCCCTCGACATCGCGTCGATGGTCGCCGGGTCGAAGTTCCGCGGAGAGTTCGAGGACCGTCTGAAGGCGGTGATCCGGGAAACCGAAGCCCAGGCCGGGAAGACGATCCTGTTCGTCGACGAGCTGCACACCCTCGTCGGCGCCGGGGCGGCCGAGGGGGCGATCGACGCCTCGAACATGCTGAAGGAGCCGCTCTCGCGCGGCAAGTTCCAGGTGATCGGAGCGACGACCCTCGACGAGTACCGCGAGCGGATCGAGAAGGACTCCGCGTTCGAGCGGCGCTTCCAGCGGATCGTCGTCCGCGAGCCGACGATCGAGGAGACGATCGCCATCCTCAAAGGATTGCGCGAGAAGCTGACCGAGCATCACCGGATCGAGATCACCGACGAGGCGCTCAGCGCTGCGGCCCGCCTCTCCGAGCGCTACCTCTCCGACCGGTTCCTCCCGGACAAGGCGATCGACCTCGTCGACGAAGCGGCCAGCCGCCTCCGCGTCGACGGGACCGGCGACACGGTGACCGAGGCGGAGATCGCGGCCCTCGTCTCCCAGTGGACCGGAATCCCGGCCGAGCGGATGCTCGAGGAGGAACGGGCGCGCCTGGCGAGCATGGAGGAGGCCCTCCACGCCCGCGTGATCGATCAGGACGAGGCCGTCCGCGCCGTCGCCGAGGCGGTCCGCCACTCGCGCGCCGGGCTGTCCGACCCGCGGCGACCGATCGGAACCTTTCTCTTCCTCGGCCCGACCGGCGTCGGAAAGACCGAGCTTGCCAAGACGCTCGCCGCGTTTCTGTTCGGAAGCGACGCCGCGCTGCTCCGGATCGACATGTCGGAGTACATGGAGCGGCACGCCGTCGCCCGTCTGATCGGATCCCCGCCCGGCTACGTCGGCTACGAGGAGGGCGGGCAGCTGACCGAGGCCGTCCGCCGGCGGCCGTACCAGGTCGTCCTCTTCGACGAGATCGAGAAGGCGCACCCTCAGGTGATGAACCTGCTGCTGCAGCTCCTCGACGAGGGGCGGCTGACCGACGGGCACGGCCGGACGGTCGACTTCCGGCACACGATCCTGATCATGACCTCGAACGCGGGGAGCGAGCACTTCCTGACCGACGCGAGCGAGGAGACGATCCACGGACGGGTCCGCGAGGAGCTTCGGAAGGCGTTCCGCCCCGAGTTCCTGAACCGGATCGACGAGACGATCATCTTTCATCCGCTCTCCGAAGGGGCGATCGAGCGGATCGTCGACCTCAAGGTGGCCGATCTGAACGAACGCCTGGCGGACCAGCGGATCCGGCTGACCTTGACCGAGGAGGCGAAGCGCGTCCTCGCCAAGAAGGGGTACGACCCGCACTACGGCGCCCGGCCTCTGGCCCGGGCGATGAAGCGCCTCGTCGAGAACCCTCTCGCGAGCGAGATCGTCGCCGGGGCGGTCTCCGAGGGGGACGCGGTCACCGTCGACGCCGCGGCGATGTCCGACGTGCTGCTGATCCGCCGGCAACAGGCGTAAGCGGTCGCGGAGACCGGGTCGATCCCGTCACTCCTCTCCACTGATCACCTGCGCCTCGGTCCGATGTAGCGGCAGATATCCGGCAGCGGCCAGGGGTTCGGTCGGTCGGGTCCCCGCGTCCGGCTTGTCCGACAGGCCGAACACAAGAGCGCCCCGTTCGCGCCAGCGAAGCACAGCGTTGCGGACCTCCCCGGTGATCGCGATCCCTTCCGCCAACCACTGATCGCGGGGCGCGCCGTCAGCGAGGAGGCCCATCCGGCGAACCGTCGACACGTATTCGTTCCGGCGGAACGCGTCGAACTCGGGCGGAGCGCCGCGTCGAATCCCGCCTCGGAACCGGCGATGCACGTCGAGAGCGGCGATCGGGAGCCGGTCGGCCCGCCGGTCGGCCGCATCGAGTAGCTCATTGAGATCGACCGCGCGGTCCGCCGCACCGTCACCGAGAAGGCCGCCGCCGGGAATGAGGCCGCCCTCGATCGCCAAGCAGAGGTAGGCGACGACGTCTTGATTGTCGGCCGTCAGACGATGGAGGGCGGACCGGTTGAGCCGATCGTAAAGCAGGCGGCATCCGTCCCAGGGCGGCGCCGCTCCGAGAAGCTCGCCGAGCGTCCGCTCCACCGCGTCGATCCGCGCCCGATCGATCGCCCCGTCGTTGCGGCCGCGGGCCCCGATCGCGGTCTTGTCGATGTCGACGATCGCCGCCGTCCGCTCGTCGATCGGGAACCCCCGGTCCCGGCAGAACGCGTCCACCTCGTCGAGCAACCGCCACCGCGACGCGAACAGGAGGATCCGAGCCCCGTCTCCGACCACGTCCCAGGACGCGGGCACGACCGGTGCGTCCAGACCGATGAACCCGATCCCGGGCCAGCCACCTTCGTGGCAGATCCGACCGAAGGCGATCGCGTCGTTCTCCCGCGTATCGCCCACGAACAGGACCCTCTCGATCGTGCCGTTCGCGCCGCGCCGTCCGGCCGCCGCGCGAAGAAGACCGGCGACCGCTCGCGCGTACCCCGGTTGGCACTTCCGCGGGGCGACCTCGGGGGGCAGCCCGACGCTCGGGGCCAGCTCGTCGTACCGCGGAAGGCGCGGATCGAGCGGCGCGAGGCTGCGGTAGACGATCGCATCGCCGAGAAACTCGGCGAGCGTCGTGCGCAGCGGCCCGCTCATCCGATCCACCCCTCGGCGACGAGGAGCTCGGCGTTGAGGAGCGCTCCCCCGGCCGCGCCGCGGAGCGTGTTGTGCACCAGGCCGACCATCCGCAGATCGAGGACCGGGCAGGGGCGGATTCGGCCCACGATGATCGACATCCCATCACCGTCGGAGAGGTCGAGGCGCGGTTGCGGACGGTCGGTCGCGGCCGTCACTCGGACCGGACGATCCGGCGCGCTCGGGAGCCCGCGGACGGTCGCGTCGCCGCGAAACCTGCGGAGGGCGTCGGCCGCTGCGTCCGGGCTGGGAGACGTGTCGAATCCGAGCGACAGGCAGAAGCTGTGCCCGTCGACGACCGGGATCCGGTTGACCTGAGCGCTGACCGCCACGTCGGCTTCGATCCGACCCCGATCCTCGACCCGCCCGAGGAGGCGTCTCGTCTCGCGCTCGATCTTCTCCTCCTCGCCGGGGATCCACGGGATCACGTTCCCAAGGACGTCGAGGGACGGGACGCCGGGATAGCCGGCGCCCGAGACCGCCTGCAGCGTCGTGACCGAGACACGCCGAAGATCGAAGGCCTCGTCGAGCGCCTTCGCCGCGAGGACGATCCCCGTCGTCGAGCAGTTCGGGTTGGTGACGATGAAACCGCTCCATCCTCGGCCGGCCCGCTGTCGTTCGAGCAGCACGAGGTGATCGGGGTTCACCTCGGGAATCACCAACGGAACGTCCGGCTCGCCGCGGAAGGCCGAGGCGTTGGAACAGACGGCGTAGCCGGCTTCGGCGAACCGCGGTTCGACCCCTCGCGCGATATCGGCCGGGAGGGCCGAGAAGGCGACCGCCGGCCGATCACACGCGATCGCGTCCGGGTCGAGTCGGTCGACCCTCCTGTCGGCCGCCCGTGCGGGCGGTTCGCCCGGGAGCATCCAGCGGCAGGCGTCGGCGTAGCGCCGGCCGGCCTTCTTCTCCGATGCCGCCACCGCGACGAGCTCGAACCACGGGTGCGCAACGAGAAGACAGACGAGCCGCTGTCCGACCGTTCCCGTCGCCCCGAGGACGACCGCCGGAATCCCGGTCCGGCTCATCCCGTGCCCCCCCGGTCCGCCGCTCGACCTTCGGGGCTCGGCGATCGCACGACGCCGGCCGCGGACCCCTCGACCTCAAGCCCGAGCTCGCGGTGCAGAAACCGGACCGTGTCGACGACGCGGCGGGCGGGAATGCAGAACGAGACGCTGTCCCCGGTCACCGCTTGGGTCACCGCGATGACGCGGACGGCGTGCTTCCCCAGCGCGGCGAAGGCGCGCGAGGCGATCTCGCGTCCGTCGCTTCCGGGGTCGCCGATGACCGACACGATCGCCACCTCCTCCTCGGCCCGCAGCGCGCAGGCCGCGTTCTCGACGTCCCCGGCGGGCGATGGTCGACGCAACAGCGAGACGACGTGATCGCGATCCTGTTCGCGGATGACGAAGCCGAGGCTTGAATCGGCCAACGACTGGGAGAACATGCGCACGTCGATCCCCGCCTCCGACAGCCGTTGCAACGTTCGGGCCGCGGCGAGAAGCCTGCCCGCTTCGTCGCACCCCCCGACGGCCAGCAGACGCATCCCGTTCGCGGAGACGATCGCCGGCGTGACCCGTCGTCCGGGGTCCGGTTCGGGGACGATCCGCGTCCCCGGATGCCCCGGCCGGAAGCTGTTCACGATCCGCAACGGGATCCGTCCGGCGATGACCGACTCGAGGGTCCGCGGGTGGAGGACCTCGGCGCCGAACCGAGCGAGGTTCGCGGCCTCCTCGTAGGAAAGCTCCCCCAGCGTCCTTGCTCCGGCAACGATGTGGGGGTCGGCGGTGAGGATCCCGTCGACATCGGTCCATATCCAGACCTCGTCGGCGTCGAGCCCGGCGGCGACGATCGCCGCGCTCCGATCGCTTCCGCTTCGACCGAGCGTCGTCGGGATCCCGGCCTCGGTCGCTGCGATATACCCCGTGATCACCGGGATCGTCCCCTCATCGAGGAGGGGGGCGATCCGCTGCCGGACCCGTTCGCGCGTCGGGCCCATCCTCGGAGTGGCGGCGCCGAATCGATCGTCTGTGACGATCACCGTCGTCGCGTTGAGAGGGGCCGCGGAGAGGCCGCGCGCGCGCAGAATCGCGGCGAGGAGAACGGCCGACAGCTGCTCGCCGAAGCCCATCACCGTGTCGCCGCTCCGCGGCGTCAGCTCACCGACGACCGACAGGCTGTCGTAGAGGCGGCCGAGCATCGACAGGCGCTCCCGGAGATGCGCTCCGAACGCCGCCCGATCCGACGCCACGAGGAGCTCCTTCGCCACGCGGTCGTGCCGCTTCTCGAGGTCGCGCAGGATCCGCTCCGGCCCGGCTCGATCCCCGGCGACGGCGAGGCGGGCCCCGCGAATCAGCCCATCGGTGACCCCGCTCATCGCCGAAACGACGACGACGAGACGGACGGGCAACCCGCCCTGCCGGAGGATGATGTCCGCCACCCGCGCGAAGCATTCGGCGTCGGCGAGCGATGTCCCTCCAAACTTATGGACCGCCACCGGCACGGACGAAGCGCTACGGCCCGTCACTCAAGCCACCTCCCCCCCGCGTCGGCAGCCCTCGCAGCGCGCTCCTCAGGTCGTCGATCAGATCGTCAATCGACTCGATCCCGACCGCGTAGCGGATGAGCCCGTCGGAGATGCCGGAGGCGGCGCGCTCGACCGGATCGGGAGAGACGAACAGCGCCTGCTGCTGTGCGATGCTTTCGACGCCGCCGAAGGTCGGCCCGATGTGCGGGATCTCGAGCCGATCGATGCACGCCGCCGCCGCGTCGAGGCCGCCGGCCAGTTCGAAGCTGACCACGCCGCCGAAGCCGGACATCAGCCTCGCGGCGACCGCATGGTCCGGATGGCTGGGCAGTCCCGGGTAATGAACGCGGGAGACCGCCGAATGGTGCTCGAGAAACTCCGCCAGGCACTGGGCGCTCTCGTTCTGCCGGCGGACCCGAAGCGCCAGGGTCTTCGCCCCTCGAAGGAGAAGGTACGCGTCGAGCGCGCCGGCCACTCCGCCGAAGACACCTCGTGCCTCCTCGATTCCGGCCAATCTCTCCGCCGATCCGATCACCGCTCCAGCGAGAAGATCGTTGTGGCCGCCGAGGTACTTCGTCGCGCTGTGGATCACGATGTCGACGCCGAGCTCGAGCGGCCGGAGGTTCACCGGCGTCGCGAAGGTCGCATCGACCAGGGTGGTCAGGCCGTGGTGCTTCGTCAGGGCGACGATGGACTCGGCGTCCGGAACGCGAAGATGGGGATTGGTCGGCATCTCGAAGAAGACAGCGCGCGTCGAGGGCCGGATCGCGGCGCGGATGTCGTCGGCGTCCGCGAAGGTCGCGTCGATTCCCCATCGGGGCAGGTACTGCGAGACGAACTCCCGCGTCCTTCGGTACAGTCCGTCGATCACGATCAGGTGGTCCCCGGCGGCGGCCAAGGACAACAGCGACGCTGTGATCGCGGCCATCCCGCTGGAGAAGAGAAGCGCGCGCTCCCCGCCGTCGAGTTCCGCCAGCTTCCGCTCGGCCGCCGTCTGCGTCGGGTTCCCGTAGCGGCCGTACTCGTACCGCACCGGGGGTCCGCCCGCCGCCTTCCGCGCCACAAGATCGCGGATTTCGTCCGTGCTGCCGAACGTGTACGTCGAACTCATCACGATCGGCATCGTCAGGGCGTCGTACATCCCCCGCCCTCGTTCCCCGCCGTGGACCGCCCTCGTCTCCAATCGACGCTCCATCCTCTGCCTCCTTCCGCCCGCTCTCGCGCTCCGGACCTCCGCAACAAAGAAAAACGGACCACAGGGTTCCCTGTAGTCCTTGCTCGCTTCCGGGTTCCAGCGCCCGAGGCTACCGGACCGAAGCGAGCGGCACCATCATCATCACGGTCACGCAACCCATCGAGAACTCGACGGCGACTCCCTGCTCGGTCCGTTGCGTCTTCACCGCGATCATGTCACGCGCATTATACCGGACGGGACGCGATCGACAACCGGCTGCCGCCTCGTCAGTCCGTCGAGGACGTCCGGCGCTCGAAGAGGGTCCCGGCGTCGGGACCCGATCGATTCGCGGCCGACTCCAGCTCCGCGAGCGCCCGTTCGAGCTGCGCTTCGGAGAGCGCCCCGTGGTGCCACTTCGGGTCGTTTTCCATGAACGAGACGCCCTTGCCGAGGATCGTGTGGGCCGCGATCGCCGTCGGCTTCCCCGAACCCCGCGAAGCGAGGAACGAGGTGAAGGCCGCCATGATCGCATCGTAGTCGTGCCCGTCGATCTCATGGACGTTCCACCCGAACGCGCGGAACTTGGCCGCCAGATCCCCGACGTCCATCACGTCCCGCGTGTAGCCGTCGATCTGGCAGCCGTTCCAATCGACCATGACGCACAGGTTGTCGACCCGATGGTGTGCGGCGGCCGTCGCCGCCTCCCACGGTTGTCCCTCCTGCAGCTCCGCGTCGGAGACGGAGCAGTAGACGCGCGCGTCGCGGGAGGCGAGCTTCGCCCCGATCGCCATCCCGAGGGCGACCGAGAGGCCGTTGCCGAGCGAGCCGGCCGAGATCTCGACGCCGGGGACCTTCCACGCCGTCGAGGGATGCCCTTGAAGCATCCCTCCGAGCTTCCGGAATCGCCACAGCTCCTCGCGCGGGAAGTACCCGCGGTCGGCGAGGATCGCGTAGAGGATCGGGCAGGTGTGCCCGTTAGAGAGGACGAAGCGATCGCGGCCCACCCAATCGGGTTTCTTCGGGTCGTGTCGGAGGTACTTGTAGTAGAGGACCGTCAACAGGTCGGCCATCCCGAGGCCCCCACCCGGGTGGCCCGAACCGGCGTTGGTGACAATCCTCAGCACGTCGGCCCGCAGTTCGTTCGCCTTCCGCTTCAGTCCACCGATCTCCACCGCTTCGCCCCCTTCCGCGCGCCTCCGCTGATCATATCGGGTCGGTCGACGAGATGGTAGATCGCGAGTACATTCTTACGTGAGGCAACAGGGATCGCGGGCCGGCGAAGCCGCAGCGCGGGCGGTGCTAGCGGGTCACCATCGCCAGGAGGGCCATCCGGACCGGGACGCCGTTCGCCGCCTGGCGGAAGTAGGCGGCCCCCGGGTGGTCGTCGACATCGGTCGCGATCTCGTTCACCCGCGGGAGGGGGTGCATGATCGTGATCGACTCCTTGGCGGCGACGAGCATGACGCGTGTCAGGACGTAGGCGTCCTTCAGCCGCTCGTACTCGGCCGGATCGTCGAACCGCTCCCGCTGGATCCGCGTCATGTATAGCACGTCGCAGACCGGGATCGCGTCGGCCAGCGATTCGGTCTCACGGACCGAGATCCCCTTCGCGCGCAGCCGCTCGACGATCTCGCCCGGCATGCGGAGGGCGTCCGGCGACACGAGGACGAGCTCGACATCGTAGTGGACGAGGAGATCGGCGAGGGAGTGGACCGTCCGCCCGTTCTTCAGATCCCCGACGAGCGCGATCGTCAGACCGTCGACCTTCCCCTGCTCCTTGACGAGGGTGTACAGGTCGAGGAGCGACTGCGTCGGGTGCTGCCCCGCGCCGTCGCCCGCGTTGACGATCGGCGCGTCGGTCGCCCGCGCCGCTTCCTCCGCCGCGCCGATCCGCGGGTGGCGAAGGACGATGACGTCGGCGTATCCCTCGACCATCTTGATCGTGTCGCGGAGGGACTCCCCCTTCGCCGCCGAACTGCTCACCGCCTCGGCGACGCTGATCACCCGACCGCCGAGGCGGAGCATCGCCGCCTCGAACGAGAGCCGCGTCCGGGTGCTCGGCTCGTAGAAGAGCGTCGCGAGGACCTTCCCCCGCATCTCCTCGAGGACGTCGCCCGCGTCGAGCCTCGCCTCGTACCGGCGCGCCGCCCCGAGGATCCGGTCGATCTCGTCCGGGCTGAACTGGTCCGCCCGGAGCACGTCCTTGCTCGAAAGCCTCTCCGTCATGCTTCCTCCTTCCGGTTCCGCAACATCGCCGGCCGGCTACACGAGATCGCCCAGCTCGGCCTGCCCCGCGGCCGTCGCGTGGAACCGACCGGCCCCGGGTCGCGCGACGAGCACGCCGCCCTCGACCACGACCGCTCCCCGCTGGATCGATGCGATCGCCCTCCCCACGCACGGCCGGCCCTCGTACGGGGTATACGGGGCCCGCGAGTGCTGATTCGCGCGCTCGATCGTCCATTCCGTCGTCGGGTCGAAGATCGCCAGATCGCCGTCGCTTCCCGGCTGGAGCGTCCCCTTCTTCGGATAGAGGCCGAAGATCCGGGCCGGGTTCTCGCACAGGACCCGTACGAGGCGGGACCAGTCGATCCGCCCGACGCGGATCCCTTCGTCGTGGACGAGGGCGAGCATCGTCTCGACCTGAGGGGAGCCGTACGGCGCGTCGAAGAAGTCGTCGTCGATCCGCTTCTCCTTCGGCGCGTGGTCGCTGGCGATCGTGTCGATGACGCCGTCGGAGAGCCCCCTCCAGAGCGCCGTGCGATCGTCCTCGCCGCGGAGCGGGGGACCGATCTTCAGCAACGGGCCGAGGCGGAGGAGATCTTCATGGGTCAGCGTCAGGTACTGCGGACACGTCTCGGCGTAGACGCGCCGGCCGGCCGCCCGCGCCGCCGCGACGACGTCGATCCCCGCCGCCGCCGTCATATGCGGGATGTACAGCGGACAGCCGGCGACCCGTGCAATCGCGATCGCGCGGTGGATCGCCTCGGCCTCGAGGATCGCCGGACGCGTCTCGACGAACGCCTCCTTCGGGTCGCGCCCCTCCTCGAGGACCCTGTCCTGGAGATAGTCCGTCGCGAGGCCGTTCTCCGCGTGGACCATCCCCATCCCCCCGGCCCGCGCGACGATGTCCAGGGTGCGCATCAACTGATAGTCGTCGGTCATCCAACCGAGCTTGGCGTACGTCATGAACATCTTGAACGACGTCACGCCCTCGCCGATCGCGGCGGGGATTTCGTGGGACTGGTTCTTCGGATCGAACAGCCCGGCGTGCAGCGCGAAGTCGAGGACCGAGCGGTCCTCCCCCTCCTCGCGGAACCGGCGGATCGTCTCCACCAACCCGGCGCCCGGCTTGGCGTACGCGTAGTGGATGAGGGTCGTCACCCCGCCGTGGGCAGCGGCCACCGACAGCCCGTACAGGTCGTCGAGGTAGACCGGATGGGTGTGAACGTCGAGGATTCCCGGAAGGACGTAGCACCCGGACGCATCGATCGTCCGCTCGGCGGTCCCGTCGAGTTTCGCACCGACCGCCGCGATGACGCCCCCGGAGATCGCCACGTCGGCCCGGACGACACCGGCCGCCGTCACGGCCCAACCGCCGCGAACGAGAAGATCGTGCATGCCGGCCTTCCCTCCTTCCGCCGTGCCCAAGGATCGGCCACCGATTCTAATCGACGCCTCCCCGGCGCGCAGCCGCGGATCGAGGGTGGGGTGCGCGCTCCGCCCGAGCCCCGTACCATCCACTCTCGAGAGGGGGATCGCGACTCCGACATGATCGAGGCGACGCTCTGCTTCCTTCTCGACGGCGCCCCACCGGCGCGGATCCTTCTGGGGCGGAAGAAGCGGGGATTCGGCTGCGGCAAATACAACGGGCTCGGCGGAAAGGTCCACCCCGGTGAGACGCCGATCCGGACCATCGTCCGCGAGGTCCGCGAGGAGGCGGGGGTCGTCGTTTCACCGGACACGCTCCGCTCCGCGGGCTCCGTCACGTTCACGTTTCCGTTCGAACCGTCGTTCGACCAGCACGTCCACGTCTTCGTGGCCTCCGCCTGGGAAGGAGAGGCGCGGGAGAGCGAGGAGATGGCCCCGGCGTGGTTTCCGATCGGCGGGATCCCCTACGATCGGATGTGGGACGACGATCGCTACTGGCTCCCGCTCGTGCTCGCCGGCAAACGGATTCGAGCTCGGTTCTCGTACGCTGAGGACAACGAGACGGTCGCTTCGTGGGCGATCGAGGAGATCTGATCCCGCGCCGGGGCCATTCGGAAACGGATCCGCCCGCTGCGATCCTGCGCTCGATCCCGACATCGACCGGCCTCAGCGGTGGCGACCGCATCCGGACTCCCCCGGAGCGGCAGTCGAACCGCACCCGAACGTCCGATTCGCGAGTCGCCGCGCGCGGGCGCGGGCGGTAGAATCCGATCGCTCGGGGGTGAGAGGCGCGTGAGGGAGAAACGGACGCGAGGGCTCACATCGGACCGAAGACGGGCGCGCGACGCGGGGATCGCACCGGGCGTCTTCGCTCCGGGACCGCTCAACGCGATCACCGACGTCGCCGGCGTGCGGGTCGGACACGTCACGCTCATCGAGGGCGACGACGTCCGCACCGGTGCTACGGCGATCCTCCCACACGATGGAAACCTCCTGCAGGAACGGGTCCCGGCGGGGCTCGCCGTTGCCAACGGCCACGGGAAGATGACCGGGTCGACGCAGATCGTCGAGCTCGGCGAGATCGAGGCGCCGATCGTGCTGACCAACACGCTCGCCGTCCCGCGCGCCGCCGAGGCGATCCTCGACTGGACGCTCGCGCAGCCCGGCAACGGGAAGGCCGTCTCGATCAACCCCGTCGTCGGCGAAACGAACGACGGGGCGCTGAACGCGATCGAGAGGCGGCCGCTCACCGTCGAACGGATCCTTCGCGCGATCGAGGTCGCCGCGCCCGGCCCGGTCGACGAGGGCTGCGTCGGCGCGGGGACCGGGACCGCCGCGATGGGTTGGAAGGCGGGAATCGGGACGAGCTCCCGTCTGCTCCCCGAGCGGCTCGGACGGTACGCCGTCGGCGTCCTCGTCCAGTCGAACTTCCCCGGAAGCCTCCGGGTCCTCGGTGCGCCGGTCGGTCTCCTCCTCGGGCAGGACGACGCCTCGGTAGGCCCCGGCCACGTCGATGACGGGGGATCGATCATGATCGTCGTCGCCACCGACGCGCCGCTCTCCGACCGGAACCTGACCCGGCTCGCCCGCCGGACCTTCGCCGGCCTGGCGAGGACCGGAGCCTCGTTTCCCGACGGCTCGGGGGACTACGCCATCGCGTTCTCCACCGCCGAGTCGGCCCGTCGGACCGCCGAACACCGCAAAGGGGAAGCGATCACGCGGGAGCTGGCGAACGAGCGCGTCTCCCCGCTCTTCCTGGCGGCGATCGAGACGACCGAGGAGGCGATCTACAACTCCCTCTTCGCCGCCACGACGATGTCCGGACGGGGCGGGAGGACCTTCGAAGCCCTTCCGGTCGATCGCGTCCTCGCTCTTCTGCGGGACCGCGCGTCCCCGGCGGTGGACGCGGCCGCATGAAGCCGCCGGAACGGAGCCGCGCCGAGCCGGATTGCCGGGTCCTCGACGTCGGGATCGGGACTGCCAACCTGGCGGAGCGGATCGCGGCGGGCTGTACGATCTGGGCGTCGACGTCTCGGAGGAGATGCTGTGGCAGGCGAGGGCGAACCTGCCCAGCGCGCATCTCGCGCGGGCGGATCCCCTCGACGGTTGGGCGGAGGGCTGCCGGACCGGTTCGATCGGATCGTCTCCGCCTACGTCTTCCACGAGTTCGACGACAGTCTGAAGCTTCGCCTGATCGAGGATCTCGCCGGGCATCTCGACGACGGCGGCCGGATCGTGATCGGGGACGTCTCGTTTCCCAACGAGGCGGCCAGGGCGGTGTGTCACCAGAAGTGGCGCACCGCGTGGGACGAGGACGAGCACTGCTGGGCGGTGGGGCCGATCCGGCCGGCCCTGGAAGACGCCGGTTTCGCCGTGACGTACGAGCAGGTCTCGTTCTGCGGCGGCGTCTTCTCGCTGCGCAGGCGGGACGGACTGTGACCGGCGTGCTGGACGCGAATCGGAGCCTGGAGCGCCTCGCCTTCCGCGCGCGGCCCATCGGCTTACGAGCGATTCGGTTTCGAAGCCGCGTATCCGCACTGGTACCGCGCCGAGGCGCAACGCCCCGTCGGAGACGAACCGTCCGGATCCCACAAGGAACGGCGTTTTCGGACACCCCCCCTTGACAATCGTCCCGACTTGGTATAGCGTGGGCGAAATCCAACAGGAACAGATAGGAGCGAGGGCGACCATGAATCTGTGGCGAGTACTTCGATCGAGCGCTCTGCTGTCGATTCTGGTCGTCATTGTCGTCCTAGTCATTGGAGGGCCATGACCTGTTGGGCATAAACCTCTAGGCCGAAAGGAAGGGGCCGCCCAACAGGGCGGCCCCTTTTCTTTTGTTTCGGGAAGCGGAATTCGGCGGCAGGAAGGACCGACCGCAACACGGAGGAGGTGGCATGATGCGGAAGACGGGGGCGGAGATCGTCTGGGAGATGCTGCGGCGGGAGGGCGTCGAGGTCGTCTTTGGGATCCCCGGCGGCGGGATCATGCACACGTACCATCCTCGCCGGGACTACGGAATTCACCACGTCCTCGTCCGCCACGAGCAGTCGGCCGCCCACGCTGCCGACGGCTACGCCCGCGCCTCGGGGCGGGTCGGTGTCGCGATCGCCACGTCGGGACCGGGCGCAACGAACCTGGTCACCGGGATCGCGACCGCGATGATGGATTCGTCTCCGATCGTCTGCATCACCGGGCAGGTCGGCACGTCGGTCCTCGGGACAGACGCCTTTCAGGAGGCCGATATCACCGGCATCACCCTCCCGATCACCAAGCACAACTACCTCGTCACCGATGTCGACGAGCTCGCCGCCACGATCCACGATGCGTTCCGGATCGCCCGGAGCGGCCGGCCCGGCCCGGTTCTCATCGACCTGCCGTCGGACGTCCAACGGGCCGAGACCGAGTTCGTCCCCCCGAAAGGCGCGACCACGTATACACCGCGACCCCTCCCGACGCCCGGCGCCGAAGCGATCGAGCGGGCGGTCGAGCTGATCGATCGAGCCCATCGACCGGTCGTCCTCGCCGGGCGGGGCGTCCTGTTGTCCGGCGCGGTCGACGAGTTGGCCGCGTTCGCCGACAAGACCGACACCCCGGTCGCGGTGACCCTGCTCGGCAAGGGGGCCTTCTCACCGTCTCACCGCCGCTATCTCGGGATGATGGGGATGCACGGGCATCCGGCCGCGAACCATGCGATTCAAGAGGCCGACCTCCTGATCGCGCTCGGGATGCGGTTTGACGATCGGGTCATCGGGAACCCGACGATGTACGCCCTGCAGGCACGCAAGATCCACATCGACATCGACGCGGCGGAACTGAACAAGGTGATCCCGATCGATGTCGCCGTCCACTCCGACCTCCGTCCGGCCCTCGCCGAGATCACCGATCGGGTTCGCCCGAAGCGGCATGAGGAGTGGGTCGACCGGACCGAGAGATGGCGCGCTCAATCAAGGGCGCACGATTTGCTGCGTCATCGGCCGAACGGGGCCCTCCCGGCGCCGCACATCGTCCACGAGATCTTCGCCGCAACCGGCGGGGAGGCCGTCATCGTCACCGACGTCGGACAGAACCAGATGTGGGCGGCCCAGTACTACGCCACCGAATGCGCACGGCCGTTCGTCTCCTCGGGCGGCTTGGGGACGATGGGCTTCGGCCTCCCGGCCGCGATCGGGGCCCAGCTCGCCCGCCCTGATGATGAGGTGTGGGCGATCGTCGGCGACGGGGGCTTCCAGATGAGCCTTCACGAGCTGGCGACGCTCGTTCAGGAGGATCTGCCGGTCCGAATCGCGCTGATCAACAACCACTGCCTCGGGATGGTCCGGCAGTGGCAGACGATGTTCTACGACGGCCGTCACGAGGCGACCGACCTGGTGAACCCCGACTTCGTCCGCCTCGCCGACGCCTATGGAATCGAGGCGCACCGAGCCGCCGGCCTTGATGCCGCGCGGACGGCGATCGCCGATGCCCGCCGTCATCGCGGTCCTGTGCTGGTCGAGTTCGAGGTCGTCCGCGAAGGCGAGCCGTCGCACGTCTACCCGATGGTCCCCGCCGGCGCGGCGCTCGACGCGATGATCCATCGCTCCCCAACGGCGGCCGGATCGACCTTGGAGGGGCCGCCATGGACCGAACGTTGATCGCGACTGTCGCCGATCGCCCCGGGGTGCTGAACCGAGTGGCCAGCCTCTTTCGCCGCCGCGCGTTCAACATCGAAAGCCTCACGGTCGGGCACACCGAGCGAACCGGGATCTCGCGGATGACGATCGTCGTCGACGGCCGCCGGACCGACGCGGGGAAGGTCGCCCAGAACCTGGAGAAGCTCGTCGACGTGATCGACGTCGAGGACATCACCGATCGGCCGGCCGTCCTTCACGACCTGGCGCTGATCAAGGTCCGGATCTCCAGCCGCGAGGCGCGATCGGAGATTCTGCGGATCGCGGATTCCTTTCAGGCGCGGCTCGTCGACATGTGCCCGCGGACCGCGATGCTCGAGATCGCCGGCAGCGAGCGGAAGATCGACACCGTGGTCGAGGCCCTTCGCGCCCACGGGGTGTTGGAGATGGTGCGGACCGGCCGCGTGGCGATGGTCCGCGGCGAGGTCGGGAGTGGAGACGGGGCGTCGTCCCCGGTGACCCCGTGCAAGAGCGGGACGGAAGAAGGAGGGAATCCATGGCAAGGATGAGCTTCGGCGGCGTCATCGAGGAGATCGTGACCCGCGAGGAATACCCCCTGGAGCGCGCCCGCGAGGCGTTGCGCGACGAGCGGATCGTCGTCGTTGGCTACGGGGTTCAGGGACCGGCGCAGGGGTTGAACCTGCGCGACAACGGATTCGACGTTCGGGTCGGCCTCCCGCCCGAGCGGACGAGATCGTGGGAGAAGGCGATCCGCGACGGGTGGGTCCCGAGCGAGACGCTCCTCCCGCTGGCCGACGGAGTCGCGGACGCGACGATCGTCCTCTTCCTCGTCTCCGACGCCGGCCAGCGCGCGCTGTGGCCGTCGATCGAGCCGCACCTGCGCGACGGGGACGCCGTCTACTTCTCGCACGGTTTTTCGTTGACCTACTGCGATCAGACCGGTGTCGTGCCCCCGCCGTACGTCGACGTGATCCTCGTCGCCCCCAAGGGCTCGGGGACGAGCGTGCGAGCCAACTACCTCGCCGGAAGCGGGATCAACAGCAGCTACGCCGTCCACCAGGACCACACCGGGCGCGCGACCGAACGTGCGTTGGCGATCGGGATCGGGATCGGCTCCGGCTTTCTCTTTCCGACGACGTTCGAGAAGGAGGTCCACAGCGATCTGACCGGCGAGCGGGGCGTGTTGATGGGGGCCCTCACCGGGGTGATGGAGGCGCAGTACGAGACGCTGCGCGCCCACGGCCACAGCCCGAGCGAGGCGTTCAACGAGACGGTCGAGGAGCTGACCCAAAGCCTCATCCGACTGGTCGGCGAGAACGGAATGGACTGGATGTACGCGAACTGCAGCGCGACGGCGCAGCGGGGGGCCCTCGATTGGGGGCCGCGGTTTAAGGCGGCCGTCGCACCCGTCTTCGAGGAGCTCTACGCACGCGTCGTCAGCGGCGAGGAGACGCGCGTCGTCCTCGAGGCGAACGGCGCCCCCGACTATCAGACCCGCCTCGACGAGGAGCTGCGTCGGATGCGGGAATCGGAGATGTGGCAGGCGGGAGCGGCCGTCCGGTCGCTCCGGCCGGAGAGCGCGGCCGGCTGACATCGGTCGAGCGGGAAGACGAGCATGAATCGGGAGAGAGTCGACGAGATCCGGATCTTCGACACGACCCTTCGGGACGGAGAGCAATCGCCGGGCGTCAGCCTGAGCGCGGCCGAGAAGGTGGAGATCGCGCGGCTGCTCGCCCGGATGGGGGTCGACGTGATCGAGGCCGGATTTCCGGCGGCCTCTCCGATGGACCGCGTCGCCGTCGAGCGGGTGGCGCGCGAGGTCGGCCGGGACGGAGGCCGGCCGGTGCCGACGATCTGCGCGTTGGGCCGTGCGACCGACAGCGACATCGACATCGCGTGGGAAGCGGTCCGCGCCGCCGATCGGCCGCGCATCCACACCTTCCTCGCCGCGTCGGACCTCCATCTCGAACACAAGCTCCGAATGACGCGCCGACAGGCGATCGAACGGACGCGCGCCGCGGTCGCTCGGGCGAAGTCCCACTGCGACTCCGTGCAGTTCTCGCCGGAGGACGCCAGCCGGGCCGAACCGGATTTCCTCTGCGAGATGATCGCCGCGGCGGTCGACGCCGGAGCGACGACGATCAACGTCCCCGACACCGTCGGCTACGCCACGCCGGACGAATTCGGCCCGCTGATCGAGCGGGTCGTCGGCTCCGTTCCGAACGACGGGACCGTCGTCGTCTCGATCCATTGCCACAACGACCTCGGAATGGCGACCGCGAACACGCTCGCCGGGCTCCGCGCCGGAGCTCGACAGGCGGAGGTGACGATCAACGGGATCGGCGAACGGGCGGGGAACACGGCGCTCGAGGAGGTCGTCATGGCCCTGTTCACGCGCCGCGCGCACTACCGCCTCGCCAGCCGCATCGACACAACCCGGATCGCCCAAGCCAGTCGGATCGTCAGCCACTACACCGGCCTCGCGATCCAGCCGAACAAGGCGATCGTCGGAGCCAACGCGTTCGCCCACGAATCCGGGATCCATCAGGACGGCGTCCTCAAGCACCAGGCGACCTACGAGATCATCCGCCCCGAGACGATCGGCCTCGCCGATTCGAGCCTCGTGCTCGGGAAGCACTCGGGGCGCCATGCCTTCGCCAAGCACATCGGCGAGCTCGGCTACGAGCTCGATCGGATCCAGCTGGAGACGGTGTTCCAGCGCTTCAAGGAGCTCGCCGGGAAGAAGCGCGAGGTGAGCGATGCCGACGTCGAGGCGCTGATCGCCGACCATGTACACCGGTCCGACGACGCCTATCGGCTCGTCGATCTGCAGGTCGTCGCCGGTCGCCCCGGCCTGTCAACGGCGACCGTCCGACTCCTCGACTCCGACGGACAAGAGCGGGTTCACGCCAGCGTCGGGACCGGGCCGGTCGACGCGATCTATCGGGCGATCGGCGCGATCGTACGAGCTCCGAACCGCCTTGAGGAATTTCGGATCCACGCGGTGACCGAGGGGATCGACGCGCAGGGCGCGGTCAGCGTCCGCATCAGCTCCGACGGGATGCCGATGCGGATCGGCGGCTACGGGGCCGACACCGATATCCTCGTCGCCAGCGCCCACGCCTACATCAACGCCCTCAATCGATTGGTCGAACGACGGGCCGCAACGCCGCACGGCGGCGGAGCGGGAGACAGGAACCACCAAATCGAACCGAAGGAGAACCGAATGGACGAACGAAACGAGAAGACCCCATCCGGACAGGACGCCGAGTGGACCCCGGCCCGCACGGAGACGCCGTCCGATCCGTGGGACGACGAAGGGACGGAGATCGAGGGGTGGGCGCTTCAGTGGGACAGTACCGCCCTCAGGAAGGCGAGCCTGGCGAGGAAGATGAGGCGCCTGCGGCAGCCGTCGACCGAGGAGTGAGGGATCGATGACGGCGCAGACGCTGGCCGAGAAGATCTTGTCCCCTCACCGGCTCACGGGGAGAAAGGGATCGCCGCGCAGCGGGATCCCGGTCCGACCGGGCGAGCTGATCGAGGTGGCCGTCGATCTCGTCCTCGCCAACGACGTCACCGCCCCGATCGCCATTCACGAGTTCGGCACGCTCGGCGTGGCGGACGTCTTCGACCCGGAAGCGATCGTCCTCGTCGCTGATCACTTCACCCCGAACAAGGACATCGCATCGGCGGAGCAGGCGGCGGCGATGCGGAGGTTCGCGCGCGAGCAGTCGATCGCCCACCACTACGACGTCGGTCGGGTCGGGATCGAGCACGTTCTTCTGCACGAGATCGGCCTCGTCGTCCCCGGCGACGTCATCGTCGGCGCCGATTCGCACACTTGCACCGCCGGCGCCCTCGGCGCCTTCGCCACCGGAATGGGCTCGACCGACATCGCGGTGGCGATGGCGACCGGCTCCGTTTGGATGCGGGTTCCGGAGACGATCCGCGTCGAGCTGCGCGGCGGGCTGAAGCGGTGGGTCGGAGGGAAGGACGTGATCCTCGAGACGATCGCCCGCCTCGGCGTCCACGGGGCGACCTACGCGGCGCTCGAGTTCGGCGGGCCGGCCCTCGACGGGCTGTCGATCGACGCCCGTCTCACGATCGCCAACATGGCGATCGAGGCCGGGGCCAAGGCCGGTCTCTTCCCGGCCGACGGCGCGGCCCTCGCCTACCTCGACGGGCGGACGCCCCGTCCGGCGAGTGGGGTGGCGGCCGATGAGGGCGCCGCGTATGCGCGCACGTTGGAGATCGACATCGGAGCGATCGAGCCGCTCGTCGCCCTCCCGCACTCGCCGGAGAACGTTCTCCCGGTTCGCGATGCCGGGTCGGTCCCGGTCGACCAAGCCGTGATCGGCTCGTGCACCAACGGCCGGCTCGAGGACCTGCGAACCGCGGCCGAGGTGCTTCGCGGCCGCCGCGTCCATCCCGGCGTTCGCTGCATCGTCATCCCGGGGAGCCCGCAGGTTCAGCTGGACGCGGTCCGCGAGGGCCTGGTCGACGTCTTCCTCGAAGCGGGTGCGGCGGTCAGCACGCCGACCTGCGGCCCGTGCCTCGGCGGCCACATGGGCGTCCTCGCGGCGGGCGAGCGGGCGATCAGCACGACGAACCGCAATTTCCGAGGACGGATGGGATCGCTCGACAGCGAGGTCGTCCTCGCCGGACCGGCCGTCGCCGCCGCGTCGGCCGTCGCCGGACGCCTGATCCACCCCGAGGAGGTCCTCCCATGACGATCCGCGGACGCGTCTGGGTCTTCGGGGACCACGTCGACACCGACGCGATCGTCCCGGCCCGCTACCTGCACACTTCGGATCCGGCCGAGCTGGCGCGCCACTGCATGGAGGGACTCGACGCCGGCTTCGCCGACGCGGTCCAACCGGGCGATCTGATCGTCGCCGGGGAGAACTTCGGATGCGGCTCGTCGCGAGAGCATGCGCCGCTGGCGATCCGGGCGGCCGGCGTCGGCTGCATCGTCGCCAAGGGCTTCGCCAGGATCTTCTACCGCAACGCGATCAACATCGGCCTCCCGGTCCTTGTCTGTCCCGACGCCGTCGCGTCGGCGGTCGACGGACAGGACTGGGACGTCGACCTGGAGGCCGGCCGCATCCGCAATTGGACGCTCGAAACGGAGACCCGGTTCGAGCCGCTTCCCCCGTTCGTGATGCATCTCCTCCGCGTCGGCGGCCTGGCGGCGCACACCCGAAGCCGCATCGCGTCCGGCGACCTGCCCCGGCAGAGGGCCCGACGATGAGGAGGATCTGGATCTACGACACCACGCTCCGCGACGGCGCTCAGCGCGAGGGGCTCTCGTTCTCCCTCGCCGACAAGCTGAAGATCACCGAGTGGCTCGACCGCCTCGGCATCGACTACATCGAGGGAGGCTGGCCGGGATCGAATCCGAAGGACCGGGAGTACTTCGCGCGCGTCGCCGATCTCCGACTCGCCCACGCGCAGGTCACGGCGTTCGGGAGCACGCGGCGGGCCGGGATCGCGGTCGAGGACGATCCCCACCTCTCCGCCCTGCTCGACGCGGCGACCTCGGCGATCGCCGTCTTCGGCAAGAGCTGGCTCCTCCACGTCGCCGAGGTCCTCCGGACGACGCCCGACGAGAACCTCCGGATGATCGGGGAGACGATCCGCTACCTGAGGGACGGAGGGCGCCGCGTGATCTACGATGCGGAGCACTTCTTCGACGGCTATCGGGACGATGCGGCCTACGCGCTCGAAACGCTTCACGCCGCCGACGACGCCGGGGCCGAGGTCGTCGTCCTCTGCGACACGAACGGAGGGACGCTCCCGTCGGAGATCGCGTCGGCCGTCGAGGCGGTCGAGCGGGCGGTCCCCGCGCAGTTGGGAATCCACGCGCACGACGACATCGGGACCGCGGTCGCCGGGACGATCGCCGCGGTCGAGGCCGGCGTCGACCACGTGCAGGGGACGATCAACGGGTACGGCGAGCGGTGCGGGAACGCCAACCTCTGTTCGATCATCCCGACGTTGCAGCTGAAGCTCGGCCGCGACTGCGTCCGCGACGACCAGCTGGCCCGCCTGAGCGAGACGGCGCGAGCCGTCAGCGAGCTGGCGAACCAGCGCCTCGACCCGCATCTCGCCTACGTCGGGTCGAGCGCGTTCGCCCACAAGGGCGGGATGCACGTCGACGCCCTCCGCAAGTGCGCCGAGTCCTACCAGCACATCGATCCGAGCCGGGTCGGGAATCGGACCCGCATCGTCGTTTCCGAGCTGGCCGGTCGGAGCAACGTCGTCCACAAGGCGGAGGAATTCGGCCTGACGCTCGGAGGCCGCGACACCGCATCGATCGTGCTGTCGCAGATCAAGGAACTCGAAGGGCGCGGATTCCAGTTCGAGGGGGCCGAGGGCTCCGTCGAGCTGATGATCCGGCGGACCGACGCCGACTACCGCCCGCCGTTCGAGCTCGTCGACTTCCACGTCCTGATCCGGGGCGGCGGCGACGGCGGCATGGCGGCCGAAGCGACCGTCAAGGTCCGGGTCGGCGAGCGAACGATCCACACCGCCGCCGACGGGAACGGGCCGGTCAACGCGCTCGACGCCGCGATCCGCAAGGCCCTCCTCCCGGTCCATCCGTCGCTGGCCTCCGTCCGCCTCACCGACTACAAGGTGCGGATCCTCGACGGAGCCGCCGGCACCGCGGCCCAGACGCGGGTGCTGATCACGTCGAGCGACGGGGCCAGGTCGTGGAGCACCGTCGGCTGCTCGGACAACATCATCGAGGCGAGCTGGATCGCGCTGGCCGACGCGCTCGAGTACGCGCTCTGCCGGGTGCCGGCCGCGGCCGGAGGCCTATCCGAGGGAGGACGCCCATGACCTTCCGCATCGTCTGCCTCCCCGGCGACGGGATCGGCCCGGAAGTCGCCCGCGAGGGGATCAAGGTTCTCCGGGCCGTCGGCGAGGCGTTCGGCCATCGATTCGAGTGCGTCGAACTCCCGATCGGCGGGACGGCGATCGACAGGACCGGGTCGCCGCTCCCGGCGGAGACGCTCGCCGCCTGCCGCGACGCCGATGCCGTGCTCCTCGGGGCGATCGGCGGGCCGAGGTGGTCCGATCCGACCGGCGACGTCCGCCCGGAACAGGGCCTCCTCGACCTCCGCGAGGGCCTCGGCCTCTACGCCAACCTCCGGCCGGTCCGCCTCTCTTCCGCCTCGGTCGCCGCATCGCCGCTCCGCCCGGACAGGATCGAGGGAACGGACCTCGTGATCGTCCGCGAGCTGACCGGTGGGATCTACTTCGGGGCGCGACAGGAAGCGGACGCCGACGGCGTCGCGTTCGACACGATGTGCTACACCGTCTCGGAGATCGTTCGGATCGCCCGCATCGCGTTCCGCCTCGCCGCCGAGCGGCGCGGGCTCGTGGCATCGATCGACAAGGCGAACGTCCTCGCTTCGAGCCGATTGTGGCGACGGACGGTCAGCGACGTGGCGAACGAATACCCGGACGTCCGCCTCGAGCACCTTCTGGTCGACGCCGCCGCGATGCACCTCCTCCGGCGACCGACCCGTTTCGACGTGATCCTCGCCCCGAACCTGTTCGGTGACATCCTGAGCGACGAGGCCTCGATGATCGTCGGCTCGCTCGGTATGCTCCCCTCGGCGTCGCTCGGCGAGGGACGGTGCGGAGTCTACGAGCCGGTGCACGGGAGCGCGCCCGACATCGCCGGAGAAGGGATCGCGAACCCGATCGGCACGATCCTCAGCGTCGGGCTGCTGCTCCGCCATTCGCTCGGTCTGCACGGCGAGGCCGACGCGGTCGAGCGGGCCGTCGACCGCGTCCTGGACGCCGGGTACCGCACCGCGGATCTGGCCGAGCCGTCGCAGTCACCGATCGGGACGATCGAGATGGGGAATCGGATCGCCGAAGCCCTTCACGGGGTCGGCCTCCGGGGCGCGGACGTAAAGGAGGCGACAGGATGAGAAGCGATCGAGTCAAGCGGGGGATCGAGCGGGCCGCCCATCGGAGCCTCTTCTACGCCACCGGGCTGACGCCGGAGGAGCTCGAGCGACCGTTGATCGGCGTGGCGAACGCGTACAACGAGATCGTGCCCGGGCACACGCACCTCGACCGGATCGGCGCGGCGGTCAAGGCCGGGATCCGAAGCGCCGGCGGGACGCCGCTCGAGTTCAACACGATCGGGATCTGCGACGGGATCGCGATGGGACATGAGGGGATGCGGTTCTCCCTCCCGAGCCGCGAGTTGGTCGCCGATTCGGTCGAGGCGATGGCGTCGGCCCACCGACTCGACGGTCTCGTCCTCGTGCCGAACTGCGACAAGATCGTCCCCGGGATGCTGATGGCAGCCGCCCGCCTCGACGTTCCGGCGATCCTCGTCAGCGGAGGCCCGATGCTCGCCGGGAGGCACCGCGGGGAGCCGATCGACGTGAAAACGATGTTCGAGGCGGCCGGTGCCGTCCGCGCCGGTCGGCTCGCCGAGGAGGAGCTGGCCGAGATCGAACTCGCCGCCTGCCCCGGCTGCGGCTCGTGCGCCGGCCTGTTCACCGCCAACTCGATGAACTGCCTCGCCGAGGCGCTCGGGATGGCGCTGCCGGGGAATGGGACGATCCCCGCGGTCAGCGCCGCGCGCCTCCGGCTCGCCAAGCGAGCCGGGGCCGCGATCCTCCGGTTGATCGAACAAGGGACGACGCCCCGCGCCGTGCTGACTGAGACGGTGTTCGACAACGCGATCGCCGTCGACATGGCGATCGGCGGCTCGACGAACACGGCGCTGCACCTCCCGGCGATCGCCCACGAGGCCGGGATCCGACTGACGCTCGATCGGTTCGACGAGATCAGCCGGCGGACGCCGTCGCTCGTCAAGCTCAGCCCGTCCGGCCCGCATCATCTCCAGGACCTCGACGAGGCGGGAGGGATTCCGGCCGTGATCGGAGAGCTCTTGCGGGGCGGCCTCGTCGACGGGCGGGTGCGCACCGTCGCCGCCGCCACGCTGGCCGACGCGATCGCCGGGGCGCGGCGACGCGGGGACGTCATCCGGTCGATCGATGACCCGTACCGCGCCGACGGGGGAATCGCCGTCCTCCGCGGGAACCTCGCCCCGGACGGCTCCGTCGTCAAGGCGGGCGCCGTGGTCGACGGGATGCTTCGCCATCGCGGGCCAGCCCGCGTCTTCGACAAGGAGGTCACGGCGCTCGAGACGATCCTCCGCGGCGGGATCGACCCCGGCGACATCGTCGTCATCCGCTACGAAGGTCCGCGCGGCGGCCCCGGGATGCCCGAGATGCTTCTCGCCACTGCGGCGATCTCCGGCCGGGGCCTCGACGACCGCGTCGCGCTGCTGACCGACGGACGCTTCTCGGGGGCGACCCGCGGTGCGGCGATCGGCCACGTCGGGCCCGAGGCCGCCCTCGGCGGTCCGATCGCGCTGATCGAGGACGGCGACATGATCGAGATCGACATCCCGGGCCGCGCAGTGACCCTGGACGTGGACGCCGACGCGCTGGAGGCGCGACGCGCCGAATGGCGGCCGCCCGCTCCGCATGCCGAGACCGGCCTCCTCGCCCGATACGCGGCCTCCGTCCGACCGGCGTCCGAGGGGGCAACCATCGGACGATAGGTCCCCGACCCGAAGGGGATGCTCGTCTTCGCCGCCGCTGCGAGCCGCGGACGGGCTCGATGGACCCATCGAGCGAACGGGAGGAGTCGGCCGACGAAGACCTCCGTCAGCGCGGACGGGATCAGTCTGAAGGCCACCCCACCGCGGTATACTCGAAGTGGGCGAACAGAACGATGTGGAATCCTAACCCCTACGCTATTGCACTGATCGCGATATCGGCCACGATGCTCCTCGGCGTCGTCCCGGTTGCGTGGAGACGAAGGCGCCTTCCCGGAGGGTACGCGTTCTTCGCTCTGGCCCTGTCCACGTTCGTGTGGACCCTGGGATACGGCGTCGAACTCGGGGCCCCGTCGCTGAGCGCCAAGCTGCTGCTCACCGACCTCGAGTATCTCGGGATCGCAAGCGTTCCGGTCTGTTGGTTCGTGTTCGCACTTCAGTACACGCACCACGGGAAGTGGCTGACGGTCAAACGGCTGATCGGCCTGACCACCATCCCTGCGATCACGCTCCTCCTCCTGTGGACCAACGACCACCACGGCCTGATACAGCAGAGCGTCTTCCTCGACACGGCGGGGCCGTTCCCGGCGATCGGCAAGACGTACGGCCCCTGGTTCTGGACGTTCTACGCCTACAGCTTCTTCCTCCTGCTCGTCGGTTCGGTTTTCCTCTTGCAGCGTCTCGGCCATTGGACGTCGAGCCATCGAGGGCAGGTCGTCTCGCTCCTCGTCGCCGTCGTCCCGCCCTGGGTCGCCAATGCCTTCCATCTGGCGCGGATCTATCCGATCCACCGCCTTGATCTGACCCCGATCGCGTTCGGGGTGTCCGTCCTCGCCCTCGCGTTCGCGCTCTACCGCTATCGTCTTCTCGATCTGGTCCCGCTTGCACAGGACGTCGCCGTGCGGGAGATCGGCGAGGGGCTGGTCATCACCGACCCGCAATGGAGGATCGTCGATCTGAACCCGGCCGCCCGAGCGATGCTCGGGACCGCGGGCGGTCCGTCCGTCGGAACCGACGTGGCGAGCCTCATCCCGCCTCTGGCCTCCCGGCCGACGTCCGGATCGCCGACGGAATGGTCCTTCCGTCGCGACGATGTCACGACGAACGTCGAAGTGCGGACCTGGCCGCTGACCGATCGGTGGCGCCAGCACATCGGAAACGCGATCACCCTGCACGACATCAGCCAGCGAAAGGCGGTCGAACGGGCCCTTGAAACGGCGAACGAGCGGATCATCCGGCTTCACGAGACGGCCCTGAAGCTCGCCGCAATGAAGGAAGAGGAAGGCGTCGCCGGGTTCGTCGTGGAGACATGTGAGGACGAGTTCCCGTTCGCGTCCTGCGCGATGTTCTCGGTGGAAGCCGGCGACCTGGTCTGCGTGGGGAAGGGTCCGGACCTGCCCGAGGAGCTCTGCGGCCCGTTCCCGCTCGACAGCGACCGCCTCCCCGCGGCGGCGTACCGAGCCGGCCTGACGGCCCGCCATGCCTCGCTCGCCGACCTGCCGAGCGAGACGTGGACGGACGGATTGTGGAGGTCCGCCATCTGTGCGCCGATTCGGGAGATCGGTGTCCTCCTCCTCCTCTCCGCTGCGGAGAGCGCCTTCTCCGAGGTCGACGAGCACTGGGTCGACTTGTTCCTCCAGCACGTCGAGGAGGCGATCAAGCGGATTCGCCTCCAGGAGGCGCTGCGCGAGCAGGCGCGGCGAGACGCGCTGACGGGGACCTACAACCGGAGGCACCTCCCCGACGCGATTCAGGCCGAAATGGCGCGGGCACGGCGGGCCGGACATCGCCTGGCACTGGTGATGCTCGACATCAACGGATTCAAGAGCATCAACGATCGCTTCGGTCACCAGGTCGGAGATCGCGTCCTGAAGGAGATCGGAGGCCTCCTCCTCCGCCACGTCCGCGAGTACGACCTCGTCGTTCGATACGGTGGTGACGAATTCCTCCTGATCCTCCCCGAATCGAGCAACGAGGCCGACGCGATCGTCGACCGGATCCGGGAGGTCTTCTCCACTCGGAACGAGCATCCCGATCCGATCGAAGCGTCGCTCTCCGTGGCGATGGGCGTCTCCCGATGGGACCCCGGCGGGACCGAGGGGTGGGAGGAAGCCGTCCGACGGGCCGATCAGGCGATGTACGCGGAGAAGAACGGCCCGTAGCGGTTCGAACCCGATCACCGAGTTCACAGGTTGCCGTGAAGGACCGAGGCCGCTCGTCGTGCGAACACGGCGGATCGAAGGAGGATCGCATCTCCCGGAGGGCGCCGGCCAGGAATCGGAAGGGTTCCGGTCGCCGACCGCCCGGAACGGTTTCACCGCGCGTGCCAATCCGATACGATCGGCGCATGCGTACTCGGCCTTCGAACGAGGACCCAAAGATCGGCCTCGCGCTCGGTTCCGGCGGCGCGCGGGGCGCGGCGCACACCGGCGTGCTCAACGTCCTCGACCGCGAGGGGATCCCGATCTCCGCCGTCGCCGGTTCGAGCATCGGTGCGCTGGTCGGAGCGGCGCATGCCGTCGGACTCCCGGTCGAACAGGTCGAGCGCGAATGGCTCATCACCGACGTGCACAGGCTGTTCCGGAGTTTCCTGCCTACGTTCCCGCGCGCCGGTCTCAGCACGGGGAGCGAGCTGCGGAGGATCCTGACCGACGTGCTCGGGGACGCGCGGATCGAGGATCTTCCGATCCCGTATGCGGCCGTCGCCTGCGACATCGACACGGGCGAGATGGTCGTCCTTCGAGAGGGACCGCTCGTCGACGCCGTCCGCGCGTCGACCGCGATCCCCGGGATCTTCCAGCCGGTCCGATGGGGAGATCGGCTGCTGATCGACGGGGGTCTGGTCGACCCCGTTCCGGTTCGGACGTGCCGCGACCTCGGCGCCGAGTTCGTCATCGCCGTCGATATCACGCCGACGCCAGTCCCGACGACGCAGCCGGGGCGGAACGTATGGAACAGGATCGGCGACCAGCTCCGCGAGGGGCTCACCCACCAGGCGTGGATCCCGAACAGCCTGACCGAGCTTCTCGAGTCCCTCTTCCGGGAGCGGCCGGAGCGGCCGCTCCCCGGGCTGTACAGCATCCTCAACCAATCGATCTCGATCCTCGTGCAGGAGATCCTCCGGGAGAAGCTGGCGTCTCACCCGCCCGATCTCCTCATCCGACCGGAACTCTCCCTCTCGATCATGAGCTACCTACAGGCGAGGGAGGGGATCGAGGCCGGCGAGCGGGCGGCCGAGGACGCGCTTCCGGAGTTGCAGCGTCGTCTCCAACAGTGCCGGGGCGAACGGATCGGCCGCGCGCGCCTGGGGTGATCGATTGTCGGGGCGGGCGTCTTTGCAGCATCATCGTCGCCGAGGTGATGCGATGAGCCATCGGAGATGGAGGGCGGTCGTCTGGGCGGGGATCGCCATCGGGCTCGCCGGTTCGGTCGGACTCGCCGCCGCCGAGGAGCAGCCGGACGTCCTCGTCTTCTACCGCGACGAGTGCAACGACTGCCGCCACATAGACGAGGTCCTCGACGAGCTCCTTCTGCTCTATCCGGAGCTCTACGTCGTCCACATCGAAGAGGCGGAACCCGGGGCGGCCGATCTGATGTGGACCCTGTCGGCGGAGTACGGGATCTTCCCGTCGAAGTTCCCGGTCATCTTCGTCGGGGACCAGGTCATCGTCGGCATCGGACGCGAGAAGGAAATGCAGCTGCGCACGGCCGTCCGTTCCTGCGTCTTCGACGACTGCCCGTCGCCGCTTTCCCGGCTGGAGCAGGATCCGTTCCCGGCGACCACCGTCACGATCCTGCTCGTCGTCCTGATCGTCGCGATCCTGCTCCTCCTCTAGGAGGGTGCCCCAGGCAGGCGAGGCACCCGCTCGGGATCCCGGCGGAAGAGGAGGAACTCGGGCCGGTTCGGTGGGCGGTTGCGGAGACGGGCGAATCGCGGGAGGCTCCGCCCCGTCGTCGTCGCTCGGCCGCGGGTTCGGCTGGACGCTTACGGCCCACTCCGGTAGCCTCGTCGGCCAGAGAAGAATGACTGCCTTGACCACCGACCGCATCGTCGTTTCGTACGCCGCGACACCGGTCTTCTCCGACCGGCCGGCCGACGACCGGACGGGGAAGACGCCCGAACGGGGGCAAGCGTGATCAAGATCGGACTCGTCTCCGACACGCACGTCCCGACGTCCCTCGCTCGCCTACCGGAAGAGCTCCTCGTGGGCCTCGAGGGGGTCGACGCCATTCTGCATGCCGGCGACCTCGTCAGCTTGGGCGTCGTCGAGACGTTGCGCCGGATCGCGCCGACGACCGCCGTCGCCGGGAACATGGATCCGCCCGAGGTCGCACGCGTCCTGCCCGACCGATTGATCGTCCGCTTCGGCGACCGATCGCTCGGGCTGAAGCACGGACATCAGCGCCACGCGCTGCAGAACCGGTACATCGGCCTCGGCTACGCGGCGTCGGAGATGGACCTCTTCTACCGAGCGATGACCGAGCAGCTGCCCGACGCCGACATCATCGTCTTCGGCCACTTCCACGCGCCGGTCGTCACGCGTTGGGACGATCGCCTGTTCATCAATCCGGGCGCCGTCGCTCCGACCCACGGCCGATCGACGTTCGCGTTCCTCGAGCTCGGCACCAAGGTCGACGTGCGGATCGTCGACTTGTCCGCGTGATCCGAGGTCCCAGCTCGGCAATCGGCCGGACGACGCTGGTCTCACGGGTTGACTCCGAGTAGACTATTCCATTATGGAATATACCCGTCGATCGCGAGGCCTGGCCGTCGAGTTCGCCGTCCTCGGCTTCCTCGTCGAGGCTTCGATGCACGGGTACGAGCTTCGCGAACGACTGGCCGCGGGGTTGGGTACGTTCTGGCGGATCGCCTCGAGTCAGCTGTACCAGGTCCTACACCGCTTGGAGGAACAGGGATGCGTAGAGTCCGCCGTCGAGGCCGGTCCTGTCGGGCCGGCGCGCACCGTCTATCGGGCGACGAAAGCGGGGCGGGCCGCGTTCTGGGATTGGGCGACGTCGCCGGTCCGCCACGCGCGGCAGATCCGCGTCGAGTTCCTGGCGAAGGTTTACTTCCTCCGTCGACTCGCGCCGGATCGGCTCGACGGACTCGTCGAGGGACAGATCGCGGCCCTGCGGGAGCTGCACGGATACCTGAGGAAGCGATCGCGCCTCGAGACCGACGACATCGTCCTCGGCGCGCTGGCCGCTTCGTACCGTCGAAACCGGGTGGAGGGCACGATCCGATGGCTGGAGGAGAACAAGCGAGGGCTTCTCGCGGGAAAGGAGAGCGGATGAGAAGGCCGATGCGTTGGTTGATCTGTGCGACCCTCGTCGCCGCGCTGGCGGGGGGAGTCGTGGCCAAGGACGCGATCGAGATCGTCGATCAGACCGGGGCGACGGTGCGGGTTCCCCAACCGGTCGAGCGTCTGGTCAGCGTCTACGGGGCGGGAACGTTTTACGTCTACACGCTCGGGGCTTCCGAGCGCTTGGTGATGGCGTGGTACATCGGCGTAAAAGGGATCGCCAACGCGTCGGAGGCGATGTTCCGACTCGAGCCGCGGCTGGGAGAGATCCTCGCGTTCGGCGATCCGAACGTGGAGGAGATGGTCGCCCGGGACGCGCAGCTGATCCTCGTCGACGGGTCGCGGCACGGCGCGTTCGCCGATCAGATGACCGAACTCGGCGTCCCGGTCATCCAGTACCTCGTCGAGACTCCCGAGGCACTGAAGGAGGCTGTCCTGCTCACCGGCCGGGTCCTCGGCCCCGCGGCGCTCGAGCGGGCAAACGCCTTCCTCGAGGACTACAACCGGATCTTCTCCGCCGTGGCGTCGGACCTGGAGGGCCTCGCCCCGGAAGAACGGGTCCGCGTCCTCTTCCTCGGGACCGACCCCCTCCAGGTCGCCAGCGGACAGATGTACCAGACGTACCTGATCGAGGCGGCCGGCGGTGTCTCGGTGACGCGGGAACTGGCCGGCTATTGGAATGAGGTCAGCCTCGAGCAGATCCTCCTGTGGGACCCCGACGTGATCCTGATCCCCCCTTACGGTCCGGTTCAGCCGGCGGACGTCCTCGTGAACCCCGATTGGGCGGCGATCCGAGCCGTGCGGGACGGGCGCGTGTACCGGATGCCTCGGGTGATCGCCCCGATGGACACGCCGGTCCCCGAATCCCTCCTCGGCGTCGCCTGGATGGCGAGCCTGTTCTACCCGGATCTTATCCGGCTCGACCTCGCGGCCGAGGTCGACCGCTTCTACACCCTCTACTACGGCTATGACCTGACCGACGCCGAGCTGGAGTCCCTGACGGGCCGATGAGCGAACCGCACCGGCGGACGGCCTGGATCCTGGTCCTCGCCCCGCCGATTCTCTTCCTGACCGCCCTTCTGATCGGACGGTACGGCGTGCGCCCGGACGAGGCCTTCCGGGCGCTTTTCGGGCTCGACGGGGTCTCGGGGGTGCTCCGCTCGCTGATCCTCCGTGTCCGCCTGCCGCGGGCGTTCGCCGCCGCCTGCATCGGAGCGAATCTCGCCGTCTGCGGGACCGCGTTTCAGGGGTTGTTTCGCAACCCGCTCGTCGATTCGCGAATCCTCGGGGTCAGTTCCGGCGCTGCGTTCGGCGCGTCGCTCGCCCTCCTCTTCTCCGCCGGCGCGGCCGCGGTCCAGGGATCGGCGTTCGCGTTCGCGCTCGTCGCCGTGGGCCTCGTGACGCTGGTCGGCTGGCGGTTCGGGGCCTCGACGCTCGTGATCGTCATCGGCGGGATCCTCGTCAGCGCCCTGTTCAACGCCCTTCTCGGCCTGATCAAGTACGTCGCCGATCCGCTGAGCAAGCTTCCGGCGATCACGTACTGGCTCCTCGGCGGATTGAGCGGAAGCCGATGGTCGGTCCTGCCCCCCCTCCTGATCGTCACCGGGCTCGGCTTCGCGTTCTTCGTCCTCGTCCGGTGGCGGCTGAACCTCCTGACCCTCTCCGACGCCGAGGCGACGGCGCTCGGCGTGCGGATTCGCCCGCTCCGGTCCGTCGTGATCCTCGTTGGGACGGTGATGGTCGCCGCGTCGGTGGCGGTCGGGGGGATGATCGGGTGGATCGGGCTCGTCGTCCCGCACGTCGCTCGGGCGTGGGTCGGTCCGGATCATAAGGCGCTGATCCCCGCCGCGGCCGCGATCGGCGCGGCGACGCTCCTGATCCTCGACACGATCGCACGGACGGCGCTCCCGAGCGAGATCCCCCTCGGGATCCTTACCGGACTGATCGGCGTCCCGGCCTTCTTCCTGCTGCTGTTGCGATTCCTCCGGGCGAGGGGTGAAGCACGATGAGGCTCGCCGCCGATCGGATCCACTACGCCTACCGCCCCGGAACCGAGGTCCTCCGCGACGTCTCCCTCGCCGTCGACGAACGCCGGACCCTCTTCGTCCTCGGTGCGAACGGATCGGGGAAGACGACGCTCCTCGACTGTCTGAGTGGGGTTCGGACGCCGCAATCCGGCCGGGTCACCGTCGACGGGATTCGTCTGACGGACCTGAGCGCCCGCGACCGCGCCCGCCGGATCGGCGTCGTCCCGCAGTCACACGAGCCGGTCTTCTCCTACACCGTCGGGCAGGCCGTCCTGATGGGCCGCGCTCCCCATCTCGGCCTGTTCGAACGCCCGGGAAGGGAGGACCGGTGCGCCGTCGCTCGCGCGCTCGACGCCGTCGGCGTCACCGGCTTGCAAGATCGTCCATACACCGGGATCAGCGGCGGGGAGCGGCAGCTCGTCCTGATCGCGCGGGGCCTCGCTCAGGGGGCCGGGTGCCTGCTGATGGACGAGCCGGCGGCCCATCTCGATCCGCATCACCAGCACGCCGTCTTCAACGTCGTCCGCCAGCTCGCCGACGACGGGTTCTCGTTCGTCGTCACCTCGCACCACCCGAACAACGCTCTGCTCTACGCCGACGACGTCGTATTCCTCGTCGACGGGGCGTCGCTCATCCGCGGCGCGCCGGCGACCGCGATCACCGAGGAGAGCCTGCACGCCGCCTACGCGATGGAGTTCGAGATCGTGCGTAGCGTCGACGGCACCCGCGCCATCCTGCCGCGGGTGAGACACCGCCCGGGCGCGGTCGGAGGCCGATCGGCCTCCGGTCCGGACTACGGGAAGTCGTAGGCGCCGCCGATTCCGGCGGATAGGTCCCCGTCTCCGGTGAAGCTCCCCCAAGCGTAGGCCGAAAACCCGTCGAACGCGATGTCGATCTCGATCCGCTGCTCCGCCAACCCGAACGGGGCCAGGGTGAAGTCGGTCTCCGACGTGACCGTGAAGGCTCCCAGGCCGAGCTCCATGTTGAACCAGAGCCGCGCGTCGCCGGCCGGGACGACGAACGCCGACGCCCCGAGGTCGGCCGTCAGACCCCCGTCCTCCAGAACCAGGTCGAGGACGCGGACCTCCCCGCTCAGCAGAACGCTCAACCCGAATCCCGGGATGCCGAGATCGAGGTCCGCCCCCAGCGAGAAGACCCCGTAGGACGCGTCGACGTCGAGCGAGAGCGTGGTGTCGAACGCCGGATAGATCCCGGAGTAGAGACTCGCGTCGGCCGAAACCGCGAACCCGTCCCGATCGACGTCGAAGAGCCCGACGTCCGCGTAGACGTCGAGGCCGGCGAAGTCGAGCGGGTAGATGCCGATCGTCGCGCTCCCGCCGAGGTCGACCGGGCCGAACGTGTAGCCGGCGGTCACCGTCTCGGTCGTCGTGAACCCGGGAAGGACGGTGATCCAGGTCGTGCTTCCGACGCTCCATCCGTCGATGTCCCAGCCGAGATCGAGCCAGACGCCGGTCGCAAACCCCGGCAAGAACGTCGCCTCTGCACCGACCGACCCGGAGAGACCTTCCGTCGCCCAACCGCCGAATCCGACGGCCACCGCTGCGAGAAGCACCAGCGAGACCACTCTGTCTGGAGCCATGACGTCCCCCTCCACCGTCGAGATGACGGCCATCCTAGAACGAGCCCGTCCGGCCTGTCAACCGGCGGCCGTCACGGTCCGATTCCCCTTCCGCTCGCGATCGACTCGAAGGCGAGCGGTAGTAGGCGTCGGCGGCCTCGATGAACTCGCTGAGCGAGTGTCCGGCGAGCGTCTCGACGATCAGGTCGGCCGCCGGGAATGCAAGATGCCTTGTGACTTGGTTCGGGACGGCGACGCAGAAGAGGCCCGCCGCCTTGGCCGCCGCAACGCCGTGAACGGAGTCCTCGAACACGATCGCTCGTTCGGGAGGGATCCCCAGCGATCGGAGGGCCGTCTCATAGAGGTCCGGAGCCGGTTTCGTCGCCGCGACGTCCTCGGCGCAGGCGATCACCTCGAAGGGTTCGAGGAGGCCGATCGCCGCCAGGTGGCCGACGACCCACTCGCGCTCGGAACTGGAAGCGATCGCCAGTCGGACGCCCCGCGTCACTGCGTCCTCGATCAGCTCGCAGACGCCAGGCAAGGCCGATGCGCGTTTCAGCAGCTCGAACTCACGCGCCGTCCTTCGATCTCGAATGGCGGCACGATCGATCGCACGACCGAGGTGCCGCTCGAGCAACTCGTAGGCCTCCGCCGGATCGGCCGACGACCCGAGCAGGCCCGCCCACGCGGCCGGCGACACCGACAGGCCGTGTTCCCGATAGATCTCCTCCCACGAGCGATGAAACGGCGTCTCGGTATCGAGGATCAATCCATCGAAATCGAGAATCGCGGCTTCGATCATCGCGGACTCCTCCTCCACCGGCGCTCGCCGCGTCGTCGACACGGCGCAAGGCCCGCCAGCATACCACTCGATCGCGAGGCCGCCAATCGGGACCGCCGACTCAATGTCCAACGGGCGTGGGCCGCTTCGCTGCGCGACCTCAACCCGGCCTGAAGGGCGGCTCTGCGAAGCGGAACGAACCGGTGCAGGGAAACGACGGGTCCGCCAAACGAAAAGCGGCGCACGGATCCCCGTGCGCCGCATGAACATCGAACCTTGTGCTCTAGTAGATGACCTCGACGTCGAGAGCCTGGGGGCCCTTCTGGCCCTGTCCCAGTGTGAACTCGACCTTCTGCCCATCGCTCAGGGTCTTGAACCCCTCGCCGCGAATGGAGCTGAAGTGCACGAACACGTCTTCTCCGCCTTCGCGCTCGATGAAGCCGAAGCCCTTGCTGTCGTTGAACCACTTCACGGTACCGGTCTCACGATCGGACATTCCTACCAATCCTCCTCCATGTTGGGAGCTTTAGCGAAGCAGAGCGTTCTCACTGGACCACAGTAACCTGGACTCCAAGAAACCGACTGCAAAACTACCAACAACATGCGCAGTGTACCCGGACAGCATGGCCGAATGCAAGGGCGCGGACGAGGCGGACGCACACCAAGCCGGACGGTGGAACCCCCTCGATCGGTCGATGGACGACTCACCAGTCGACATCGAGACCGAGCGCGATTTCGGCGATCGCGGCGGCCTCAAGGGACGCGGTCGCCGAGAGATCCCACGACGTCCCAGGCCGGACGGTGAGCGCCAGGCCCGTGCCGAGCGGGCAGGGGCGCGATGATCTCACCGAAGAGCTCGACCGAAGCCGAGGATCCCTCATAGGATACGAGCGCGTCGAGTTCGGGCACGAACGAGAGCTGCGTTCCGGTCGGAGTCAGTCGGGCCTCGGCCTCGATCTCCTCGCCGGTGAGGAGGGATGGAAGCGGGATGGCGGTCTCGACGTCCGTCCGATAGAAGTCGAGCGAGAACGCCCGCGACGCGCCCTCCAGTGTCAGCTTGTCGAAGCGACCTCGGTCGGATCCCATGCGACGGACGAGGAGAGATCGGCCGCCCTGATCGACCGAGACCTCCGCGCTTACAGGGGACCGCCTCGTGACGCGCGCTCGACAAGCTATCGTAGCCACCGCGAGGGCGTACTTAAGCCGTGCGAGGCGAAGCGCTCCGCGCGGCAACCCCGATCCGTCACGCTCAGACGACTCTTCGGGTGTGCGTGATCTCGACCAACCCGAAGCACCGGACCGAAAGGACGGAGATCGCTGTTCCGTCCCCCGGGACCTTCGCCTCGCGGGGACCCCGATAGCGGGGGCGGCGCGACCGACTTTGCGCGGTCCTCGGAACGGGTAGGATGCCCACCCCTCCCCACGATGGATCCTGCACCACGACGCTTCCCAGCGTGATCGTCAACATCTCCTGACCTCCTCGGGCCGATGCCCGCATATTGGTGGATATGGATAGCCTCAGTATATGAATATGGCGGACTTTGTCAACCAAATAATTGAGACATTGGATTCGAAGCTTGGTAAGAAATCGCTTGACAAGAAGGCTTTGCGAGGTAGAATACTAAGGAGCACCACGAGACCAGGAGGAGAGACTATGGTGATCAAAGCTCGACTTAAATTGATTCTCAAGGCGGATGACGTCACCGTGGCCGAATCCGAGGATCCGGAGATCTGGAAGGCAGCGTTCGAGGCGATTCAGACCGGGCTCAGCGGGACCACCTTAAGAAGCGCGGACGAAGAGTTATCGGAATGGGTCCCCGAAGAGGAGCGCGTAGCGATTCGAGCCTTCGCCGCGGAGTTGGGCGTCGAGGTCAAGGACGTCCTGGCCGCCTGCCATCCGAGGACGATGTCCCCCTACCTGTTCCTCAATCGTCATCATTGGGAGGCGTTCAAGCGCCAAACACCCGAACGTGGGAGGAATGCGGTCAGCAACGCCGTCCTCGCGATGACGCTCCTCCTCCTCTGGGCGGAGAAGATCAACATCGAGCGCGTCTCCTTACGGGACGGAATGGCCGTCCTCCGCGCGATCTCGGCCGGCGACGAGCACGCCAGCCGCGCCGTCGAGAACTGCAGCTGGCTCCAGCGAGCGACGGGGCGCGTCGTGATCAACCCCGATGAGATCTCGAAGGCGATCGCCGTGGCGCGCGGATTCTGCCTCCAGCGGGCCCCGGAGTGGCCCGAGGAAGGGCCTTCGTCGGCGCCCGACGCAGCGTCCTCCTAAGCGCCGGGGGGCCTCATCCGCACGTGTCGCATCCGGCAACGATCACCGTGCGCACGGATCGGTTCTCGGTGCCGTCGTCATCGACGACCGTCAGCGTCACCCGGTATTCGAGGCGCTGCGCGAAGACGCGTTCGACCCGCACCCCGCGCGCTGTCGTCCCATCCCCGAAGTCCCAGACGTATTCCACGATGCTCCCGTCCGGATCGCAGGAGTCCGACGCATCGAACGTGACCGGATGGTCGCGGCGCTCGCTGCGAGGGAAGCAGTAAAACACCGCGTGAGGAGCACGGTTCAGCACGCGGACGACCCCCTCACCGACCGCCTGCGCCCGTCGGACGCCAACGCGCCCGCCGTCAATCCTTGAAGATCAACCTGCGATACAGCCTCAGTTCCTCGATCGACTCCCGGATGTCGTCCTCCGCGCGGTGCTGTACACCTTTGTCCAGAATGGCGACCGCACCGGGGAACCACCGAGCGGCCAACTCGTTGATCGCACTGACGTCGATGTTCCGGTGGCTCAGATGGGTGTTCAGCTCCGGCATGTATCTCATCAGGAACCGACGGTCGAGCAGGATCGAGTTGCCGCAGAGCGGGGCCACGCCCCGATGGGTGTGCTTGCGGATGAACGTGAGCGTCTGCTGCTCCGCGTCGTGAAGCGAGACGTCGGAGGCGCGGGACGCCTCGAGAAGGCCGGAGAACCCGTGCTGCTGCTCGCACCACGGGTCGATCCGCTCCAGAACGTCGTCCGGCTGGTGGATCACCAGCACCGGGCCCTCACCGACGACGCTCAGGTCCTTGTCGGTGACGACGCTTGCGATTTCAAGGATCGCCCGATTCCCGACGCTCAGGCCGGTGGTTTCGAGGTCGATCCAGACGAGGTTGCTTCGGTGCCGCGCCATGGAGCCTCAACCCCTTCCCCGGGTACCTTATCCGCCGCCGGGCGTTTCAGCCAGCCGGCGCGGTACTCGGTCGAAGAAACCGGGATCCGGCCGACGGGGATGATCTCCATAAGGCCGCGCCGAACTGGTGGCCGACACTCCGTCCTATCGATAGTCGGCCGGGTGAGCACCGCGATCGGATTCCGGCAACGAAGTGCAGGCGGGGCGCTCTGCCCGAGAAGACCCTTAAGAAGTCAGCTCAGAACCCCGCCTGCGAATAGCCACCAACACAGCCTTCACACTTGCTCTGCGGCCACCACTCTACCGTGGCGGAGGGCGGAAGACAAGTAGTCGCATTGCCTCACCAAAAAAGTACTCGAAACGGGATCGTTGCCTCACGTAAGA
>CAZGXU010000007.1:0-58772 GCA_964530075.1 uncultured Thermotogae bacterium | reverse complement strand
GACTTCCTGGTGATTCTGCTCTGGTGACCCTCGCTTTTCTTCCTACCTCAACCCCCCACCTGTAAACAGTACTGCGAAACTCGACAGACTAGTAGGAAGATGAAGAACGGACCTGGTCGGCGTTTGCGGGAAGGAGGCGCCAGAGGCCGAGGCTTGGGTTCTTAGAGATTGGGCCAACATCCGCTCGGGGAGGTGAGAGCCTGAGGGATTCGAACCATAGAATGCCGATGGGGTAAGCCCTTTGACGTGGTGCAGTCTTGGGCGATCGGACGACGGTCTCGGAAGCGCCGACCACAACTGAAGTACAGGATTCCTGTGGAGCCTAGGGGATTCGAACCCCTGACCTCTTGCATGCCATGCAAGCGCTCTCCCAGCTGAGCTAAGGCCCCGGTTGGTCACCCATTGATACCGGATCGTGTGCATGGGGTCAAGCTTCTCTAGCGGGTCAGGGCGATTCGGCCGACTCCTCTCCCGGCCCCTCTTCGACGCCGGTCAGAAGGGTGAGGAGCTCCTCGTGGAGCTTGGACGGCCAGATCTCGACGTCCCACGGCAACACGCCGATGAGATCTCCGTCCTGCGCGATCACGTCACCCTTGAGGTCGAAGGACCCGCCTCCGTCGACCTGCATCGTCGTCGGATCGTCCGGTGCGACGGGTTTACCGGACGCCGTCGATTCGAGCGTTCCGGCGATCCAGAGCGTCTCGTCGGGGAGGTCGATGATCGCGAAGAACGTCCCCGGGCCGGAGCCGAGTGACATCGTCACGAAGTCGACCTGATCTCCATGGACGGCGATTCCGCCTCGTGCGTTCGCCGGCCGGCCGTCATCGAGCTTTCCGGTCGCCTCGAACAGGATCCAGAGGTCGGTGACGAGCGTCATGCTGTCGGTCTTCCCCTCCCCGTGCGAGACCCCGCTGGCAGTGAACGAGCAGCTCTGCGCTTCGAGCCAGAGGTTCCCGGCGAAGATTATCGTTCCCTGGAAGACGGTGTCGATCGTGGTCGGCGTGAACCGAATGACGGTGCTCCCGAGCGAAACGCCCTCGGCGACGAACTCCCCCGCGCCGTGTGCCGCGGCCGCAGCAGCGGACACGAGCAGCAGGACGATCAGCAGTCTTCGCATGTCGATCCTCCTTGCGAACCGCAGACGCAGTTCTAGCGGGCGACCGCCCCACATGGTACCGGATCGAGAGTTCCGTCGCCTACCCTCCGAGGATGAGGTCGACGGCGGCGCCGAGGTCGGCAACGACGGCATCGGGGTCGACTGCATCCGGCGTCTTCTCGTCCTTCCCGGCGAAGCCGGTCTCGACCAGGATCGTGAAACAGCCGGCTCGCTTCCCGGCGAGGATGTCCGTCGTCGTGTCGCCGACGACGTAGGAGCGCCGGAGGTCGATTCCGAGGTCATCGCGTGCCCGTTCGATCATTCCCGGCTCGGGCTTGCGGTACCTCGATTCCTTCGCCAGCGCCGGGATGGTCGCCTGGGGGTACGCGAGCGCGGCGTAGATCGCATCGACGTGGGCTTCCTCTGCCTGAAGAAGGCGCTCCATCCTGTCGTGGATCCGTTCGAGCTCCGAGCGGCTGAGGTACTCGAGTGCGACGCCTCCCTGGTTGGTGATCACCACGACCGGGATCCCGGCCTCGTTCAGACGCCGGATCGCCCTTGCGGTGCCGGGCAGGAACGCGAACTCGTCGACGGAGTTCACATTCCAACCGGTGTTGATGACCCCGTCGCGGTCCAGAAAGGCGGCGCCCCGTCCGTCGAAGCGCCGCCCCGGGTCCCGGAAGCGGACGGAGAGCTCGGCGCTGTCGGGGATGTCACGGAGCGTCATCGCTACTTCGCCACGAAGCTGACCATCTTCCCGGGGACGGCGATCGCCTTGACGATCGTCTTGCCTTCCAGGTTGGCCTGGATCCGATCGCTGGCGAGGGCGGCTTCCGTCAGCGCGTCGGCGTCCTGCGCGAGTTCGGCGGACACGGTGATCCGCGCACGGAGCTTGCCGTTGACCTGCACCGGGATCTCGAGCGTATCCTCCTCCAAGGCCGATTCGTCGTGGGTCGGCCAGAGCTGATCGAGGATCGCATCGTCGTGGCCCGTGCGTCGCCAGAGCTCCTCACAGACGAACGGGGTGAACGGCGACAGCAGCAGGACAAGACCGTCGACCGCCGTGCGTAACAACGCGGGATCCGGGTCGGCCCCCGCATAGGGGGCGAGCTCGTTGACGAACTCCATGATCGCGGCGACGGCGGTGTTGAAGCTGAACCGATCCTCGACGTCTTCGGTCACCTTCTTCACGGTGCGGTGGTAGCGTCGCCAGACGGACAAGCCCGCGGCGTCCAGAGCGTCCGGATCGCAGGCCGTCTCGATCGGAGCCATCGCGTCGGAGGATCCGATGACCAGGTTCCAAACCCGGTTCAGAAAGCGAAACGACCCGCGGATCCCTTCGTCCGACCAGTCGATGTCGCGGTCCGGGGGGCCCATGAACAGGGTGTAGAGCCGCTCCGTATCGGCGCCGTACGTGTCGATGATCTCGGTCGGATCGACGACGTTCCGCTTCGACTTCGACATCTTGAAGCTGGTGCTGACCAACGGCTTGCCGCACATCGGGCACGTGGTCGAATCGCCGACGTCCTGAGGGTAGAGCCAGCCGTGCTGGGGGCAGCGATGAGCCGTCATGCAGACCATCCCCTGGGTGAACAACCGGGCGAACGGCTCCTGGAAACCGACGTGGCCGAGGTCGTAGAGCGCCTTGGTGACGAATCGCGCGTAGAGCAAGTGGAGGATCGCGTGCTCGACGCCGCCGACGTACTGGTCGACCGGCAGCCAGTGGTCTACGTCGGCGCGCGAGAACGCCTGAGAATCGTCGCGAGCGTTGATGAACCGGAGGAAGTACCACGCGGAGTCGACGAACGTATCCATCGTGTCGGTGTCGCGCCGGGCCGGTCCGCCGCACGAGGGGCAGGTAGTGTCGGCGAACCCGGGGATATCGGCCAGCCCCATCTTCCCGATGAACTCGGTCTCGGGCAGGAGGACCGGGAGCTGATCTTCGGGGACCGGGACTTCGCCGCACGCGTCGCAGTGGACGATCGGGATCGGCGCGCCCCAGTACCGCTGCCGCGAGATCAGCCAGTCGTGGAGGCGGAAGTTGATCGCCCCTTTCCCGAGCCCCTCCTCCTCCAGCCACCGGGTGACGGCCGCCTTCGCCTCGCTCCCCGGCGTGCCGGAGAACGAGCCGGAGTGAATCATCGTGCCGTAGTCGGCGTGGAACAGGACGTCCCGGTAGAACGGCAGGCCGCTCAGCATCTCCATCGCCGTGCGGTTGTTCTCCACCGGTGGGTAGATCGCCTTGCAGCGGGCGAGGATCTCCCGGTCCTCGCCGACGCTTCCGAGTTCGAGCGTCTCGTCGTCGAAGACGAACAACCACCGCGCCCCGACGATCTCGTTCCAGTTGCCCGGGGCGAGGTGCTCGCGCAGCAGTTCGACGTATCGGTCGATCTGCCGGTCGCCGCGCAGCGTGACGAACAGCCCCTCGCCCGCGTCCCCGACCGGGCTGCGCTCGTATTCGATGTTCATCGCTTCGAGGCGACGGGCGAAGCCAGGATCGACCGAGCCGGGGAAGACGAGGCTCTTGGCCAGCCCGTCGGTCCGCTCGATGACGGGGATGACCGGTAGCCCGAACTTGAGCGCGAACTGGAAGTCGCGCTCGTCGTGGGCGGGAACGGCCATGATCGCTCCGGTCCCATACGTCATTAGGACGTAGTCCGCGATCCAGATCGGGATGCGCTCCTTGTTCACCGGGTTGAGCGCGTACGCCCCGGTGAACACGCCGGTCTTCTCCCGCTCGGTCGAGAGCCGGTCGATCTCCGTCTCCCGAGCCGCCTTCTGCTGGTAAGCGGTCACAGCGGGGTGCGCCTCCTCCGTCGTCAGGCGGGGGACGAGCGGGTGCTCGGGGGCGAGGACCATGAACGTGGCGCCCCACAGGGTGTCCGGCCGCGTCGTGAAGACAGGGATCGGGTCGCCGGACTCGGTGGCGAAGACGACCTCGGCCCCTTCGCTCCGCCCGATCCAGTTCTCCTGCATCTTGACGACGTTCTCCGGCCACTCGGAAAGCCTTTCCAGATCGGCGAGCAGGCGATCGGCGTAGTCGGTGATCTTGAAGAACCACTGCTCGAGCTCCCTCTTCTCCGGCGGGGTCCCGCACCGCTCGCACGCTCCCCCGACGACCTGCTCGTTGGCGAGCACCGTTTCGCAAGTCGGACAGTAGTTGACCGTCGCCTTCTTCTTGTACGCGAGCCCGTTCCTGTACAGCTCGAGGAAGAGCCACTGCGTCCAGCGGTAGTACTCGGGCAAGCACGTCGTGACCTCGCGGTCCCAGTCGAACTGCACGCCCCAGGCGCGGAACTGCTCCTTCGACTTCTCGATGTTCCGTTTCGTGTAGGTCCACGGATGTGTGTCGTTCTCGATCGCGGCGTTCTCGGCCGGTAGACCGAACGCGTCCCACCCCATCGGGTTGAGGACCTTCAGGCCGCGCATGATCTTCTCGCGTGTGATCAGGTCCCCGATGATGTAATTCCGGCCGTGGCCGACGTGTAGGTAGCCGGAGGGGTAGGGGAACATGTTCAGGTAGTAGAACGTGTTCTCGCGGGTTGTCGTGTCGACCCGGAAGAACCCCTTCTCGGACCAGAAGTCGCGCCAGCGGGCCTCGGTGACGGTGAAATCGTACGGTTCGATCCTCTTCACTGTCATGCTACTTGTCACCTCGTGCCAGTCGTTCGGCCGCCTCCAGCACATACCGGACGTCCTTCTCCGTCGTCATCTCGCAGTAGACCCGCAGGATCGGTTCGGTCCCCGATGCGCGGAACAGCAGCCAGCCGTCCTCGAACCGGAGCTTCAACCCGTCGAGCGTCTCGACCGAGCGGACCGCGTGTCCGGCGAACTCGTCCGGAGGGGAGGCCTTCAGTCGGTCGACGATCGCCAACCGTTCCTCGACGTGGAGATCGCGGCGGGCAAACTCCTGCGGCCCGAATTCCTCATGCAGACTGGCGACCAACTGGCTCGCGGTCCCGTCCGACGTCGCCAGGATCTCCGCAAGAAGGAGCGAGAGGTAGACGCCGTCGCGCTCCGGGATGTGACCGCGGATCGCGTAGCTGCCGGATTCTTCTCCGGCCATCAGGACGTCGCCCTTCACGATGTGCTCGGCGGCGTGCTTGAACCCGATCGGGATCTCGATCACCTCGAGGCCGTAAGCCGCGGCCATCCGTCGAACGAGGTCCGACAGGTTGAACGAGACAACGATCGGGCCGCGCCAGCCGAGCTCCTCGACGAGGTAGCGGAGGAGCAGGGCGTAGGTCCGGTGGGCGTCGATGAATCCGCCGTTTTCGTCCATCGCCGAGACGCGGTCCCCGTCCCCGTCGGTGACGACGCCGATCGTCCGGAGGCCGGTACCCCGGGCGTCGATCATCGCAGCTCGGAGCGGCCCGAGGTTCTTCTCCAGCGGCTCCGGGCCGTGGCCGCCGAACGTGACGTCCACGGTCCCGCGGATCTCGGTGTGCGGGACTCCGGAAGCCTCCAGGAACCGGGCGACCAGCCCCTGCGCCGAGCCGTACATCGAATCGATCACGACGTGGATCGGGGACGCCGTCAGCCGGTCCCGAACGATCAGTTCCTCGACCCTCGCCATGTACGGCGCGATCAGATCAACGCGTTCAACCAGACCGGGCACGACGGAGGGAGGGCGATCGGGGAGCCGCCGTTCGACCTGTTGCGTGATCGACCCCGCAGCGGAGCCGCCGTATTCCGCCTTGATCTTCAGTCCGTTGTACTCCGGGGGGTTGTGGCTGCTCGTGATGACGACGCCCATTGCGGCCTGCCTGTGCACGACGGCGTAGGAGACGGCCGGGGTCGGGACGAACAGATCGGAGACGACAACCGGGATCCCATTCTGCTGCAGGACGGCGGCGCAATGGAGGGCGAACGCCTCGGAGAGGAAGCGCGTGTCGTAGCCGACGACGACACCGTGCGACGCGTCGCGGCAGATGGTCCCCCAATCGGTGTAGATCGGATCGGAAGCGCGGACGTCGGATCGGAGGTAGTCCGCGATCCCCTGGGCTGCCCGTGCGACGTTGTCGAACGTGAAGTCCCTTGCGATGAGCCCACGCCAGCCGTCCGTCCCGAATCTAATGCCTTCTGCGCCGCTTTGAGCCTCCATGCCGCTCTCCCTTTCGCGCGTGCGATTTCAGGTTGATCCTCTCCACGTTCTCCGGAAGCCTCAAGTCCTCCCGCTGCAGCAGCTTGCGGAGGAGATCGTACGGGATCGACGTCTCGATCCAGATGGCGTCGATGTCGACGACGCCGTTCTTCACCGGGATACGAGCGATCGCACGTTCGAGCGCCGCCTTGTAGTTGGTCAGCATCTCCTCGCCGTCGAACGCGGGCTGAGTCGCACTCGTCTGCTCGGTCTCCATTCGACCCTCCGTCAAACCGCTTCGCCTCATCGGCGTCCGAACGACCGGATCGCCGGACATCGAAGAGGGGGTCCACATCCTTCGGAACTCCAGATCTGGCCTGCCTTGCGGATCATACCACAGGGGTCATGACGGTGTAAAGGGACGGCGCTCGCGGCGCTCGAGTGGAGGGCCGTTGTGGAGCGGAAAACGGATGTGCTACAATGCTCATCCAGCCTGAGGGGGAACGTGTGAAACAGCTTATCATTGGGATTCTCTTTCTTCTTTGTCTCGGTCTCTTCATCGTCGGTACGGTCGCGCAGGAGGGTCCGACGGGGCTGAGCCGCTTGGACCCAGCGCTTCGAATCCTCGTGGTCGATGCGGCACATCAGGGGGAGACGCCCGTTTTGGTACAATCGTACTTCGATGCGGAGCGGTACGCGGTCCACGTGTCGCCGGAGACGGGGGAGGCGCGAATCGGAGTCCTCGTGAAGCTGGCGCGATCGTTCTTGGGACAGAGCTACGCGGGGTTACCCGTCCTCGGCAGCACCGGAAGGATCCTCAGCATGGACGTCACGGCATTCGAGCTGATCCGTCTGCTCGACGAGAAGGACGTCGTCTACATCGAGCCGGCGTGGAAGGCGGCGCCGCATCTCGACGTCAGTCTTCCGGCGATCGGGGCGGACGAGGTGCACGCCCTAAGTCCGGCAGTTCTCGGCGAGGGGGTGATCGTCGGGGCCGTGGACACGGGGATCGACTACTCCCACCTCGACTTCCGCTACGACTCGAACGGGGACGGGATCGAGGAGTCGTCCCGAATCCTGGCGATCTGGGATCAGACGTATGGCATCTTCGGCGTCCGCTACACGCAGGAAGAGATCGAGGGCGATCTGGCCGGGGGATACGGGGCGGACGCGGGCTCCGTTCGGCAGTCGGACCGGGACGGCCACGGGACGCATGTCATGAGCATCGCCGCGGGAGACGGCTCCTCGTCCGAGTACGGATTCATCGGCGTCGCTCCGAACGCCTCGATGGTGATGGTCAAGACGACGTTCTACACCTCGGACATTCTTCAAGGCGTTGAGTACATCTTCGACGTGGCCGATTCACGCGGCCTCCCCGCGGTGGTCAACCTCAGTCTGGGCGGGCACGAGGGGCCGCACGACGGGACGAGCCTGTTCGAGCAAGGATTGGACGAGCTGACGCTGGGACCGGGCCGGGCGATCACCGTCTCCGCCGGGAACGAGGGTGCGCTGGCGATCCACGCCTCGTCCACGCTGTCCGGAGGATCGATGTCGTACGAGATCGATCCGCAAGACACCCAAGTGGAACTGAGCGTCTGGTATCCCGGTGGGTCCCGGTTCACCGTCACGATCACTCCTCCCGGAGGACCGCCGATCGCGGTGCCATGGGGAACGGAGACCGGCGTCGTGAGCACTCCGGCGGGCGCGGTGCGCGTCGACAACGCGTGGGCCGGGGTCAACCCGAACAACGGAGACAACGAGGTGTTCGTCCGGCTGTACGGGCTGAGCGACCTCGCTCATTGGCGGATTGCGGTCGGCGACACGGGCGGCGGCGGGCGATTCGACCTATGGATTACGAGCGGGACGGCGTCGCTGATCGGCGGAGACTCGGCGGGGACGATCGATGAGCCCGGGAACGCGGACAACGTCGTCACCGTGGGGGCGTTCACCACGAAGGCGACGTGGCCGTCTCAGAGCGGATACCAGGACTACACAGCGGAGTACACGGTCGGGACGCTCGCGTCGTTCTCCAGCCGGGGCCCGACGCGGGACGGTCGCATCAAGCCGGAGCTGGCGGCGCCCGGAGCGTGGATCTGCGCAGCGTTATCAGCGGACGCAGGATGGCAATCGGCGTTCGTCCATCCAGACGGCGTTCACACGGTGGAGGCGGGGACGAGCATGGCGGCCCCGCACGTCGCCGGAGCGATCGCGCTGATGTTCTCCGTCAACCCGGACCTGACGACGACGGAGATCCGCAGCATACTGACGTCGACGGCGGCGCAGGACGGCCGTACCGGCTCCGTTCCGAACACCCGCTGGGGATGGGGGAAGCTCGACGTGGCCGCGGCAGTACAAGAGGTCATTCAATCGAGCCCCGCGCCACCACCCCCCGAGGCAGAAGTCCCGGTGATCGGAATCGGCGCGAATCCGGTGAGCGACATTGCACAGTTCTCGTACTCGGTCCCCGAGGGCACGACGACGGCGGCGCTCCGGATCTACGATGTCGCCGGGGCGCTCGTCTACGAGGCGGCTGTCCCTCCTGCCGGGGGGAACGTCTCGTGGAACCTGCGGACCGCCCAAGGCGAGACGCTCGCCTCGGGCTTGTACTTCTACGTCCTGGTGACCGACCGCGGCACCTCCGAGGTGGGGAGGCTGGTGATCGCCCGATGACAAGGTGTCTACGAGTTCTGCTCCTGTCCGCGATCGTCGGGGCGATTGCTCTTCCGGTCGGTGCGTACGAGGGAGTCGGAGCGCTCTTCTCCCTCGGGTCGTCCGGAAGGGGCCTCGGGATGGGCGGCGCGTTCATGGCGCTCGCCGACGACGAAGGATGCGCCCAGTACAGCCCGGCGGCGCTCGGTTGGTACGAGGGGATCGGCATCACGTCGCTCGTCGCGAGCGGATTCGGCGGGATCGTCCACGGAGTCGTCGGCTTCACGATGCGGTACTTCGGTGTGGACGCGTTCCTCCTCGACTCGGGGGCGATCCCGACGGACGTCGGGTCCTTCCGGTACGCGAGCCAGGGGCTCGTCGCATCGGTGGGCGTGCCGATCGGGCCGGTTGCGTTCGGCGTTAGAGGACGCGTCCTTCGGGTCTCTTCCCCGACGAGCGGGACCGGCTGGGCCATCGATCCGGCGATCCTCGTCGCGATGGACTCGATCCGCATCGGGATGATGTTCGAGGGCGCCCTGTCGGGGCCGGTCGTCTACGAGAGCGGCGCCGAAGAGGAATGGGGCCCATCGATCCGCCTCGGGGCGGCTTTCACCCTCTCCCCGTCGGCGGACGTCCTGTGGAGCACGTCGCTCGAGGCAGCGGGGCTCTTCTCGGCGTCGCCGCACCTTGCAGCCGGGTTAGAGGCGTGGATCGGCGGCCTCGGGGCGCGGGTCGGGTTCGACGGCCGCGGGCCGACGTTCGGGCTGTCCGTCCGATTCGCAAGCCTCCAATTCGATTGGGCGTACGCGATGAGAAGCGACCTGGGTGACAGCCATCGGGTCTCGTTCACGTTCCGGTTCTGATGAGGGGAGCGCCAATCGTCGTGACAAACGTCAAGCGGTTCGTCCCGTGCGTTCTCGTGTGCGCGGTCGTCGTCTTCGCCATCGGCGCGGCGGCGCAGGAGGACGAGACCTACTCCGTGCAGCTCGAAGGCCGAAAGACGTGGACCCTTCGATATGGGTTCGGCGACGCGCTCGGTCTCGCGGCCTCGGGGCTGGTCGCGGGCGAGCTGACCCTCGACCAGTCGCTCGCGGTCGACGTCACCGCGGAGGCGCTGTCGATCCTGTCCGTCGAGGCGCACTTCGATGATCAACAGGCGGACAGCCTACAATCGTTGGCCATCCGCCTCGACACCGATCGGCTGGACGGGGTGCTCGGCGACTTCGTCGCGAAGGGGATCGGAGGGTTCGCGGCGTACGGCAAGAAGATGAAGGGGCTTCAGCTCGAGTACACCCTCGGTGACGCCGTGGTGACCGGGGTCGCGTCGAAGCTCGAGGGCGTCTCCGAATCGAAGACGTTCATCGGCGAGAAGGCGCACGATGAGGCCACGTATTCCGAGTACACGACGACGGATCCGCCGAAGCTTCAGCCGTACAAGCGGCGGATCGACGGTCTGTACGCCTATCCGCTCACTGTCTTCTACGTCGAGGAGTTCAGCGACGTGCGGCTCTCGTTCGATGCGTCGGAGACCCTCCGGAGCGTCCTCACCCAGTACGGGTTGAGCTATCTGTTCGACGTGCTGGCCGAGGACGGATCGTTCGCGCTGGAAGAGGGGGAGTTTCGGGTCTTCGGGGAGGAGGAGCAGGTTCTCGTGCTCAGCGCGGACGCGATCGACCTCGTTCGCGATCGGCTGGAGGCGGCGATCGACCTGTACAACGAGGCGAACGATCTGTCGGGCGACGACGCCAAGGAGTACCCGTTCAGCCCGAACACCGCGTACGAGCTCGTGTTCTTGGAGACGGTCGCGAGGCGCGTGCGCCTCTCCGTGGACGACGAGCAGCATCCGATTCTCGATGCCGTCCGGCACCGGTTCTACGATCTGGGGCGCGGGGGCGTCGTCGCAGGATCGCTCTCCGTCGAGGTGAGCTCTGACGGCGTCGCGTTCGAGTCGATCACGGGCCCCGCGTACGACGGGTACAGCGTGGACGTCTTCTACGAGGCCGGGATCCTTGAGGTCGACTTCCCGGAAGCCTTCTTCACGGACGAGAGCGCGATTCGAGTGAACTTCGACTACAAGGTGACCGGCGGGGTGTTCATGCTCGGCCTGTCGATCATCCCGGGGAGCGATCGGGTCAGCGTGAACGACACAGTCCTCAAGCGCGACGTCGACTACATGATCGACTACGAGATCGGGATGCTTGTCCTGCTCATTGAGATCGAGGAGACGGACGTGATCCGCGTCGACTACGAGCGGTTCAGCGGCGGGGTCCTCGGAAGCGCAGCCGACTACGCGACCTATTTCTACGGCCTGGCGTTCGATTGGCCGATCTCCGAGCACCTGTCGATCCAGGCGAGCCTCCTTCAATCGGCGGAGGACCCCGGCTCGGTCACCGATCCGGACAGCGTCAAGACGATGCCGAACCGACACACCGTCGCGGGCATCTCCGGGACGATCGCGCTCGACGGGTTCGACGCCGACTTCCTCGTCGCCTACAGCGTGGACCGATTCCCGTTCGACGACAACGCGCGGATCAACCGACCGAACGAGATCGCTGCGATCGCTGCGACCGAGGAGTACGTCTTCTTCGGTCATCGAAACGGGTTGACGATGAGGCGCGACGGGGAGTGGGCAACGTACGGGACGACTCAGGGGCTGGCCGGGAGATCGGTCCGGGCGATCGCGGTGGGGGACGAGACACTGTTCATCGGAACGAATTCCGGGCTGACGGTCGTCTCGCTTCGCGGCCTCTCGCCGCTCGATCGCATCGGGAACTGGACCAGCTACTACGCGGACGAGGAAGAGGGCCTCCCGAGCGCTTCGGTCACCGCCCTGTTCTTCGCCGGCGGGGTCCTGTGGGTTGGGACGGAGTCGGGGCTCGCGTCCGTGCCGCTCGAGGAGATCGACGATCCGGAGGCGTGGAGTCGCTACGATCAGCAAATCGACCTCGGGGCGGTCAGCGCGCTGGCCGGCGACGGCGAGACGCTGTTCGTCGGAACGGAAGAAGGGCTCTACCAGTACTCGCCGATCACGGAGGAGTGGGCGCGATTGCAGGGGAGCGCGGGGCTCCGTGTCCGCGACCTGTCGCTCTTCGACGGGACGCTCTACGTCGCATCCGATCGGGGACTTCGAAGCTACAGGGACGGGATCGGGACCGGCTGGTTGGTGCTCGGGCAAGCGGTCTACTCCGTCGAGGCGGCCGATGGTTTGATCGTCTTCGGGACCGAGGCGGGATTGATCGACGCCGCGGACGGCGAGGTCCTTCTCGCCGGCGCGGCCGTCACGGCCCTGGAGGAGGACGACGGCAGGATCTGGGTCGGAACCCGCGCGAACGTCGACTACGAACTGACGATCTGGGCGTACGGGGACCCGCTCGAAACGTACGCGCCGAGCGAGACCGGGATCGGCGGCCACGATCCGTTCGGGTTCGTCGACGCCGTCGCCGAGGAGCACACAGCGGAGGGGTTCATCGAGCGGGCTTCGTTCCGTCGCGCCGCGGACGGGTTCACCCTGTCGGCGACGTTCGAAACCCTGTCGCCGTCGTATCGATCGATCGGCAGCACGAGCCGAAGCGATTCGACCGGCTGGGATCTGGCGGCGACGTGGGAACTCGGCAGCGACGCCGACCTGTCGATTTCCCACGGTTACGACATCGTCGGCCGGCTAAGCGAGGAGCCCGAGACCAGAATGGTGAACGACCTGTCGCTGCAGTGGACGTTCGGGCCCGTCCTGGCGCTGAGCGCTCACATGGAGTCGTCGAACGACGATCCGGGTCACCGGGGGGCGGAATCGACCGATACTTCGTACCGCTTCTCGCTCCGCGATCGGTTCTTCGCGGAGCGGCTCGACGCGGCGATCTCGTGGAGCGACGGGTACACGTGGAGCTACGAGCTGGGAGCTCCGCGACGGGGCACCAAGCTGTCGTTGAGCGCAGAGGCGACGATTCTCCCGTCGTGGTCGGCGCACCTCGAGTGGGCGCGCCCGATCCGCACGGAAGATGGGGCGTGGAGCGGCAGCGAGAGCCTGACGCTGAAGACCGACGGGTCCTGGGGTGGCACGAGCGCCGATTTCGCTGTCGATTACACGTTCGGATGGAAGCGCTCGATCCCAGGCGGAAGCGGCAGCCGAGATCACGAGGTGAATCTCGATGTGGACATCGCCCCGCTCGAGGCGTTCGATTGGAGGATCACGCCCGGAGCGATCCTCGGCGCTCGCAGCGACGAGTCGTCCCTCGACATCGATGGTCGGTTGACCGTCCGCGGCCTGCGGGGCAACCTGTCGATCCAGGGGACGCTTCGAGGAGGGCTGAGCGGGCTCGGAGAGCCGGTCGTCAGGGAGAACGAGAAGCTCTCTCTCACGGCGACCTATTCCGGAGTCGAGGCGCTTCGCGGATCGCTCTCGTACTCGATCGATCGGCAGGTGGCGATCTACGAGGAGAAGCGGCAACGGACGATCGGTCACTCGCTCTCGGGCCGCTTGACGTGGTCCCCGGGCGCCGTTCAGCACGACGAGCTGACGCTCACGTTGACGGGGAAAGGGACGTCGAAGGATAGGCAGATCACCGCGAGGGTCGAGAACTCGTATCGCCTCGACCTGCAGGAGTGGGTGGAAGGCTGGTGGGCGAACACTGCGGAAGAGGCGATGTATCCGGCGCTCGATCTTCGCGTCGAAACCGACGTGAACTACCGGCTGAGTGGCGGTGAATCGGACGTCGACGCGACGATGACCGGACGTTTGAATGCCGCCTTCTCGCCGACGTGGAGCGCCTCGTTCGGCGTCTCCTACCTCGGGGGGACGGACTCGACCGGGACCTTCTATCACAGCCTGCTGCTCGATCTGACCGTCGCGATCGACTTCTAGCGGCCGAATCGCCGCGCTAGCCGCCCCCGATCGGAGGGAGGATCGCCACGGTATCTCCATCGCTCAGCCGCGTCTCCGGACCATCGAGGAAGACGATGTTCCGCCCGTTCAGAAGGACTTGGAGGTAACCCTTCGCGACGCCGTCTCGGAGCTTCCCGACGAACTCGGGGGCCTCGCGAGCCAGCCCGGTCCAAAGCGACTCGATGGAGCTTCCCGCGGGGACGGAATGCTCCTCCACCTGGGATTCTCTCAACCGGCGCAGCCCGCCGAACACCTTGAGGGTGACGCGGATCGGCTCCGCGCGAGCTTGCACTCGCCGACTCGGGTTCATCGACGATTGATACCTCCTCAGGAACGTCCTCGCAACCTCTTCTTCGTGGCGTGCCGGAGACCGGCGTTCGCGGATCGCCGTTGGTCCTCGTTTCGCGGGCCGGTATAATCCGGGCCACATCTCGACTGGTTGGGTGGATCATCGATGGAAAAGCCAAGGGTCCTCGTCTGCAGCGCGTGGCCGTACGCCTCGGGCGTCCCACATCTGGGGAACCTCGTCGGCTGTCTGCTGTCGGGGGACGTGATCGCCCGCTACTACCGCCTCCACGGGAAGGACGTGCTCTACGTCTCCGGGACGGACGCGCACGGCACACGGATCGAGTACGAGGCGTTGCGAGCCGGCATCACGTCAGAGGAGCTGGCGCGGCGCAATCACGAGAGGATCCGCAAGATCATAGACGGGTTCGGCATCCGCTTCGACAACTACACGACGACGATGACCGAGACGCACAAGCGGTTTGTCCGGGAGATCTACCTGGAGATGGAGAAGAACGGGTACATCTTCACGAAGACCGAGCAGCGCGCCTACTGCCTCTACGATGAGCGCTTCTTGGCCGATCGACTGATCTCCGGAACGTGTCCGAAGTGCGGCTCTCCCCGCGCAATGGGGAACCAGTGCGACGCCTGCGGCTCCATCCTCGAGCCGGAAGAGCTCATCTCCCCGACGTGCGCGTTCTGCGGCAAGCAGGAGATCGAATTCCGCGACACGACGCACTGGTACCTCGATCTCACCAAACTCGCTCCCGCCTTGCAGGCGTACGTCGATTCGCGCGACTTCCAGGGGAACGTCCACCTGTTCACGCAACGGATGCTCGATGAAGGGCTCCGCCCCAGGGCGATGACGCGCGACATCGACTGGGGGATCCCGGCGCCGTTCGAAGGGGCCGACGGGAAGGTGATCTACGTCTGGGGCGAGGCGGCGCTCGGCTACGTCTCCGCCGTCGTCGAGCACTTCGATGGGGACGAACGATGGAAGGCGTTCTGGTTCGGAGAGGACGTGCACCAGGTCTACGCGCTGGCGAAGGACAACATCCCGTTCCACACGCTCATCTTCCCGGGTCAGCTGATCGCCTCCGGGCGGGGATACCATCTCCCCGACCAGATCGCCGCGACCGAGTACCTTAACTGGATCGGCGGCGACAGCTTCTCGAAGAGCCGCGGCGTCGGTCTGTATTGCGACGACGCGCTCGACGTGATGGACGGGGAGCTCTGGCGGTTCTACCTCCTCTACAACCGTCCGGAGGGGCGCGACACGAACTTCTCGTGGGAGGAGCTGGAGAAGGCGATCAACGGCGTGCTGATCTCGAACGTCGCCAACCTGATGAACCGCGTCCTGTCATTCGCTCAGACGCGGTTCGATCGGATCGTACCGGACGTCGACCCGGACGGAGAGGTCGTCGATCGGCTTCGCGAGGGGATCCAGGCGTACGAGAAGGCGATGGATGGGGCCCTCCTCGGCCAGGCCCTCCGCAGCGTCTGCGACCTGGCCATCTTCGGGAACGAGTACTTTCAGCGGAAGAAGCCATGGGAGACGTCCGACGCCGAGGCGGTCGCCGGGGCGCTCCATCTCGTCAAGGGGATGGCGGTCCTCCTCCTTCCGCACATGCCGCGATTCGCCGCGGCGGTCCTCGGGGTGATGGGGATCGAGGACCCGTCCTGGGACGATCTCGACGTTGTCCTTCGCGGCCGAGGACTGAGCGCGGCACGCGTCCTGCTGGAGCGGATCGAGATCGATGAGGTGCGCGCGCGGGTCGAGGCCCCCCACGGGGCGGCGGGGCCGGAACCGGGGCGGGAGACGCTCGCGTTCTCCGACTTCGGGCGGCTCGATCTCCGCGTCGGACGGATCCGATCCGCGACGGATGTGGCGGGGGCCGACCGGCTGCTCCGTCTGACCGTCGAGCTCGGCGGCGAAACGCGGGACTGCGTCGCGGGGATCAAGGGGAGCTACGCCTCCGAGGATCTCGTCGGGAGATCGGTCGTTGTGGTGGCCAATCTGGAGCCGCGGACGATCCGCGGTCTTCATTCCGAATGCATGCTGCTCGCGGCGCAGGGAGAGATCCTCTCCCTGATCGTCCCGGATCGTCCCGTCGAGCCAGGAACTCCCGTTGTCTAGCGCTGTTGAAAAGGGCCGGAGCGACTGCTAGAATCTGAGGCGAATTGGGGTGCTGAATCGATGTACGCAGTGATCGAGACGGGCGGGAAGCAATATCGGGTGGAAGAGGAGACGGTGCTCGAGCACGAGCGCCTTGACGGGTTCGAGGTCGGCCAGACGGTCGAGTTCGACAGGGTCCTTCTCCTCGTCGAGGACGGGGCGGTCCGAGTCGGTACGCCGTACCTCGCAAACGTTGTGGTGAAGGGCGAGATCCGCCGAGACGCGCGGGGCCCGAAGGTCATCGTCTACAAGTACAAGAGCAAGAAGGGATACCGCCGGAAGTCCGGCCATCGGCAGCCGTTCATGGCCACGGCGATCACGGCGATCGAAAGGTAGCATCGGCGTGGGAGAAGCGCTCATCCATCGGGACGATCGTGGCAGGATCGTCGGCCTGACCTTGAGGGACCTCGGCCCCTCGACCGTGGCCGGGACGAGCGCCAATCACCTCCTGCAGGCGGCCTCAGCGTCCCTGTCGGAGTACCTCCACGTGCCGGTCGCCGGTGCCGATGAGGTCGACGCGGACTTCACGATCGATCGGAGCGACATGCATCTGGATCGGGAGATCGACGCGGTCCTTGAGACGCTCATCATCGGGTTGCGGATGCTGGAGCGGGAATACCCGTCCGATCTTGTCGTTCAGGATCAGGAAGCGACGGTCAGGGTCGAGGTGTGAGAAGGAGAGAAGATGGCGCATAAGACGAGCACCGGATCGACGCAGAACGTCCACGACAGCCCGGGGAAGCGGCTGGGCGTGAAGCGCTACGGTGGGGAATGGGTGAACGCGGGGACGATCATCGTCCGGCAACGGGGAACGGTCTTCATTCCCGGGAGGAACGTCGGACGCGGACGCGATTTTACCCTCTTCGCAACGGCACCGGGGTACGTCCATTACGAGGATCGGGGCAAGAAATACGTCAATGTGCTTCCCTCCCGTGGGGATTGATCTGCCACGGATCATCCTGACTCGCGAGCATGTTTATCGATGAGGCGACCGTCCGCGTTCGCGGGGGATGCGGCGGGAGTGGAACGATCCATTTCGTCTCCAACCGTCGCAATCCGCGGGGCGGCCCGGACGGCGGCTCCGGCGGGCCGGGGGGGGCGGTGATCCTCCGCGCGTCGCCGAGCGTGTCGACCCTCTATCCGTTCCGGAACCGACCGCTCTTCGCGGCGGGGGACGGACTCAACGGCGCGCGGGGCACTCGCCACGGGGCGCGAGGCGCGGACCGGGTCGCCCTCGTCCCCGTCGGGACGTTGATCCGCGACCCGGCCACAGGTGAGATGATCGCCGATCTGGCCCGACCGGGCGACGAGGTCGTCGTGGCTCGCGGCGGAGAGGGCGGGCGAGGCAACAGCAGCTTCGTCACGTCGACACGTCAGGCACCGCGGATCTGCGAGCGCGGACTCCCGGGCGAGACGCGCACCCTGAAGCTCGAGCTGAAGCTGATCGCCGACGTGGGGATCATCGGCTATCCGAACGTCGGGAAGTCGAGCCTCATCTCGGCGATCTCCGGGGTGAAGGCAAAGGTCGCCGACTACCCGTTCACGACCATCGCTCCGAACCTGGGCGTCGTCGACGTCGACGGCCGGCACCAGTTCGTCGCGGTCGACATCCCGGGACTGATCGAGGGTGCGCACGAAGGGAAGGGCCTGGGCCATCGATTCCTGCGCCACGTCGAGCGGACGCGATTGTTCATCCACATGGTCGATCTCGCCGCGCTCGACGGGCGCGATCCGGTGGAGGACCTCCGGCGGATCAACGAGGAATTGACCTCGTTCAGCCCGGCATTGGCCGGACGCACTCAGATCGTCGTCGGAAACAAGATCGACCTCATCGGCGACGAAGGCGTGGCGAACGCTCGCGATCGATTCCAGGCCGAGGGGATCGAGATCCACCCGATCTCCGTCGCCACGCGGACGGGGTTGCGGGAGCTGGTTCTCCGGACGGACCGAGAGCTGGAGCGGCTGAAGGCGGAGAATGCGGACGGAGTGGCCCTTCCCATCCGCCGGAAGGTCTATCGATTCCAAGGGGAGACGGGGTTCCGAGTCGAGCGAGACGGTAGGGAGTTTGTCGTTTCGGGCGAGGGGGTCGAGAATCTGGTGCGGAAGCTCGTCCTCGACAGCCGAGACGCGATGGACTATCTGAGCGATCGGCTGGAGAAGATGGGCGTGATCAAGGAGCTGCGGAAGCGCGGCTACGCGGCTGGCGACACGGTGAGAATCGGGGAGGCCGAGTTTGAGCTTGAAGGGTAGAGTGGGCCTCTTTGGGGGGACGTTCAATCCCCTCCACAACGCGCACATTCGGGTGGCCCGTATCGCCCTCGAGCAGTGCGAGCTGTCGAAGATCCTGTTCATTCCGAACGGAATCCCGCCTCACAAGGGTCCGCTCAGGGGGATCAGCGGAGAGGATCGCTACCGGATGGTGCAGGCCGCGATCGCCCGATACGAGGGGTTCGACGTGTCCCGGATCGAGATCGATCGGGAGGGACCGTCCTACACCATTGACACGATCCGGACTTTGAAGGATGATTACGACCAAGGGGTCTGCTTCATCGTCGGAGCGGATCGCCTGTTGGACATCACCACGTGGAGGGAACCGGAGGCGCTCCTTCAGAGTGTGCCTTTTGTCATTGCGCCGCGTGAGGGAGTGGCGGAGGACGCGTTCGACCTCTCGCCGTTCGACGCCGCGCTGGTATATCCTCTCGACATGGAGGAAGTGGACCTTTCGTCGTCGTGGCTGAGGGAGAAGGTGGCGCACGGCGAGGAGATCGACGAGTGGGTTCCGCCCGAAGTGGCGGCCTACATCGCGGAGAACGGGCTGTATCGGAACCGGGAGCTGACCGGGGTCCGTAGCACATCGCGATAGGAGGTTAGAATCGACAGCAGACGAATGCGTGTCAACGATCGGATCCGCGTGCCGGAAGTCCGCGTCGTTGACGACACCGGGGAGAACCTGGGCGTCATGCCGACGGAACAGGCGCGATCGCTCGCCAGCGAGAAGGGACTGGACCTGGTCGAGGTGGCGCCGCAGGCGAACCCTCCCGTGTGCAAGATCGTGGACTACGGCAAGTATCACTATCACCAAGAGAAGCGGGAGAGGAAAGGAAGACACCGTTCGAAGCTGAAGGAGGTCAAGTTCACGATCAAAATCGGCGAGCACGACTTCCAGACGAAGCTGAAGCGAGCTCGCAGCTTCCTCGAGAAGGGGGACATCGTGCGGATCAGCATCTTCTTCCGCGGACGGGAGATCGTCCATGCGTCGCGGGGGCGCGATTTGCTGAAGCGGGTCGAGGAAGAGGTGAGCGACCTCGCCCGGGTGGAAGGCCGCCCGACGGCCAGGGGGAAGATCTTACAGATGATGTTGGTCCCCACCCAGCAGAACTAGACGCGCAACGTAGGAGGGTATGACGTGCCGAAGCAGAAGACGCATTCAGCGGCGAAAAAGCGCTTCAAGCGTTCGAAGGGCGGGAAGCTGTTTCACCACATGTCGAACTACTTCCACAAGAACATGAAGAAGCGCACGAAGTCGATTCGTCAAGCGCGCCGCGGGAAGGAACTGACCGGGGGACAGGAGAAGACGATCACGCGGATGATTGGGAAGTGATCCTCGGCCGACAAGGAGAAGGTCATGCCACGAGCACGTGGAGGGAGCAAGCGGAAGGAGAGCCGGAAGAAAATCATGGCTCTCGCGAAGGGATACAAGGGCAAGCGCGGAACGTCGCACCGCATCGCCAAGCAGGCCGTGATGAAGGCGCTGCGGAACAGCTACATCGACCGACGGCGCCGCAAGCGCGATTTCCGTCGGCTGTGGATCACCCGAATCAGCGCCGCCGCCAAACGGAACGGGACCTCTTACTCGGCGCTTATCGGGGGCCTAGAGCGGAAGGGGATCGCACTCAACCGAAAAGTCCTGGCGGAGATCGCCGTGCAGGATGCCCCGACGTTCACCGCACTGGCAGAACTGGCGAAAGAGGAATCGGTCAAGGAGTAGAGCGTGGTCTCTCAGGGAATTCGGGGGCGCCGGCCGTCCGCTCGCGTTTCCGTTCGCCGAATGTGCGGGATCACGGCCCGAAGGCTCACGCCGCTGAGCTCAGCCGCCGTGGTCGGTTGACGCCCCGATGATCGCACGCGATCGAGCGACGGGCCTTCCTTGATCGTCCCTCTTCGCGGAGAGCGACAGGACGGGAATGTGGAACCCCAGAGAAGTCCGAGGGGCGAGGCTCCGGAGGTTCATGCATCGAGCCGCTTGCGCCTCGGCGTGTCGGGGATCCGCCTCACCGGGCACCACGGAGTCGATCCCGCTGAGCGCGTGCGCGGCAACCGCTTCGTGGTCGACGTCGAGGTCGAGTGCACGGCCGTCGAGACGGACGAACTTGCGGATACGATCGATTACAGGGACGTCACGGGCCTCGTTCGCGAGGTCAACCGCCGGCAGTCATTCAACCTCATCGAGTCATTTGCCGGCGCGATCGCGGACGCGCTGCTCGCGAGATTCCCGACGATCTCCGAGGCCGTCGTGCGCGTGTCGAAGCTCTCTCCCCCCGGCCTGGGCGATGTCGACCGCGCGGAGGTCGAAGTCACGCGAGGGAGACGATGAGCGAGACGACCGTCTTCCTCTGTCTCGGATCGAACGTCGGAGATCGGCACGGTCAGATCGCCGGCGGCGTCGTCGAGCTCGAGCGGAGCGGCGTGACGGTGGAAAGCCGTTCGTCGGTCTACGAGACGGAGCCGGTCGGGGTCGAGGGCCAACCGTGGTTCCTCAACCAGGTGATCCGTGGGACGACGCGGCTCACGCCGATCGGGCTGCTGGAGGTGTGCAAACGGATCGAGCGCCTCTTCGGTCGGGAGCCCGCCCGGGTGCGCTTCGGACCGAGGACCCTCGACATCGACATCCTCCTCTACGGGGACCGGGTGATCACGGACGACCGATTGACAATTCCGCATCCGAGAATGCACGAGCGCCGATTCGTGTTGGTCCCGCTGGTGGAGATCGCTCCACGGCTCGCCGATCCTCGGGACGGAAGAGAGTATGCGCAAATCCTTGAACGACTCGATGAGGGAAAGAAGGTGGCAAAATCGTCGCGAAACGAATCCTGATTTCGGTGGACGGCATGGACCAGGAGGAGAAACGCACCCGCGTCGCCCTCCTCGAGGGGGACCGGCTGATGGAGATCTACTACGGGCACCCTTCGCAAGAAAAACTGGTGGGGAACATCTACAGAGGACGCGTGGAGGACGTGCTCCCCGGCCTGGGCTCCGCATTCGTCGACATCGGGGAGCGTCGGAGCCTGTTTCTGTCGCGAAACGAGCTGAACGACCACCTCCTCGATGAGGCCGGCGTCAAGCCTTGGCAGAGCGACGTTCCGATCACCAAGATCCTCCGGCAAGGACAGACGCTCACGCTCCAGGTTCGGCGTGAAGGGATCGGGAACAAGAACCCCCAGGGGACAACGAAGATCAGCCTGCCCGGCCGCTTCTGGGTCTACCTCCCGACCGAGGAGCGGATCGGTGTGTCTCGGCGCATCGAGAACGTCCGGGATCAACGGCGGATCCGCAAGATCGCTCGTGCACTGAGACGGCCGCACGAGGGGATGATCGCTCGCACGGCGTCGAAGTGGGCGAGCGGCGAAGACCTCGAAAGGGACTTCAGGCTCCTCGTCGAGACGTGGGACAGCGTCAAGGCGGCAGCGGACAAGGCGTCGAAGCCGCGCCTCTTGTACAAGGGGATGGGGCTCGTCCAGACGGTGCTCCGAGACCGCCTCGATCCGGACACGGAGTCCGTCATCGTCGATTCGCCCTTCTTCCGGGAGAAGATCCTGTCGTTTCTCGACTACATGCAGATGTCGAAGTACAAGGATCGGATCCGCACGCACGAAGGGAAGGAGGCGCTGTTCACAGAGTACCGCGTCGAAGAGCAGATCCAGAAGAGCCTGTCCCGACGCGTTCCCCTCGCCGGAGGCGGGTCGCTGGTGATCGACGAGACGGAGGCCCTGATCGCGATCGACGTCAACACCGGCGGCGACGTTCGTCACCGAAACCAACACGCCGCGATCCTCAACACGAATCTGGAAGCGGCGGAGGAGATCGCTCGGCAGCTTCGGCTCCGGCAGATCAGCGGGATCATCGTTGTCGACTTCGTCGACATGGAGAACCCGAAGGACGTGAACCGGGTAGTCGAGAAGGTTAAGGCCGAGCTGAAGAACGACCGGGTCTCGGCCGACTTCGTCGACATGACCGCACTCGGCCTGGTGGAGATCACGCGGAAGCGGCAGGGGGAGAGCCTGGCCGACATGCTCGAGAACGCGAAGTTCGATGCGTGACGCAGCGCTTCATGCTGCGTCACGTAGGAGTCTCGTCCGATGCACGAAACCCTGGATGGACGGCGGTGCGATGAGTCGCTTACGAGTCGCTCCCATTCGGGCGAGACTCGTGGTACAATGACGTTTCGCAGGCGCCCGTTGGTTGGGTTCGGCGTCTGCGAAACGAGAAGGGCGATTAGCTCAGTTGGGAGAGCGTTCGGGTCACATCCGAAAGGTCGCAGGTTCGAGCCCTGCATCGCCCAAAGGGGAGGGGACAGCAGATGCTGTCCCCTCCCCTTTGGGCTGTGGATGTGGGGTAAGAACCTGCGAAGCCGAGGACAGGAGTTCGCTGCTCGCAGCGAACTCCCAAGGAACTCAGCGTGTCAGGCTGAGTTCCCGCCCTGCATCGCTCCTAAACGAAGGGAACGGCATCAGTCGCTCCCTTTCCTTTTGGGTTGGATGTGGGGCGAGAACCCGCGAGACCAAGGAGAGGAGTTTGATGCCTGCATCAAACTCCCGAGCTGCTCCTTCGCTGATTGGACAAGGAGCAGTCGCCCTGCACATCGCCCAAAGCAAACGGGACAGCGAACGGTTGTCCCCTCATCCTTTGTCGTCGGTGGGATCAGACGTCAATCGCCGGGTAGCCCGTGTAGAGGAGATCCGCTCCGCACCATTCGACCGTGACGCGATCGAGTCGCAACGCGTCGGCGACCCGCTCGGCACCGGCGCCGCCGACCGCGGGGACGGCCCCGCGACCGCCGATGAGGGTCGGTGCGATAAACAGGGACACCTTATCGACCAAGCCAGCGTTCAGAAAGGCCGCGGCGGTTTCTCCTCCCCCTTCGACCAGCACCGAATCGACGCCGCTCGCGGCGAGCTCTGCCAGCAGACGGGTAAGGTCGATGCTTCCGTTCGCGTTGGGCAGTCGCCAGACGCGCGCGCCGCGGGAGCTAAGTTGTCGCTCGAGGTCAGCGGGCATCGTTGCGGTGGCGACGACCGGTGACCGCTGGGGATCGAGAAGGCGGGCTGTCTGGGGGAAGCGACCGCGCCGATCGAGGACGACGGGGACGGGATCCGGTCCGATGACGTGGCGTACCGTCAGGAGCGGATCGTCACTGAGGACCGTCTGCACGCCAACGAGGACGGACATGAACTTCCGCCGGAGTCGGTGCCCCTCAGCCTGCGCCGCCTCCAACGTGATCCATTGCGAGTCGCCCGTCTTCGTCGCGATCCGACCGTCGAGGCTGACCGCGAGCTTCAGCTGGACGAACGGTCGTCGATGTCGGACGAAGGTGAAGAAGATCTCGTTCTGCCGCTCCGCCTCATCGGACAGGACGCCCTCGACGACCTCGATCCCAGCGGCGCGGAGACAGGCGGTGCCCCCGCCGTCGACTTCGGGACTCGGGTCACGGGCGGCGACGACGACCCGACGGACGCCCGCCGCGATGACCCGGTCGGTGCATGGCGGTGTCTTCCCGTGGTGACAGCACGGCTCGAGTGTGGCGTAGAGAGTCGCACCTCGCGCCGCGGCACCGGCCTCGTCGAGGGCGAAGACCTCGGCATGAGGACCGCCGAACCGACGATGATAGCCTCGTCCGATGACGCGCTCCCCCCTCACCGCGACGGCCCCGACGAGTGGATTCGGATGGACGTCCCCCTCGCCGAGCTCGGCCAGTTCGAGCGCGAGGCGCATCCACTCCGTGTCCGTCATCCGGCCGCCTCGCGAAGGGCGGTCGCCGCCGCGAGCGGGTCCGGCTCCCCGAAGATCGCCGAACCGACGACGATGATGTCGGCACCGGCGTCGACGACCGATCGGACGTTCCCCGGATGGATGCCGCCGTCGACGGCGATCTCGATCGGGCGTGCGCCGATCGCGTCGCGGAGCGCTCGGATCCGGCCGATCGAGTCGGGGTGGAACGCCTGGCCGCCGAATCCCGGCTCGACGCTCATCACCAGGACGAGAGAGACTTCTTCCAGGAAGGGGACCAGCCGTTCGAGGGGCGTCCCGGGCCGGAGGGTGACGCCGACGCGGGCCGGGATCCGTGCGACCGATCGGATCACGGACCGCGGGTCGTCGGTCGTCTCGACGTGAAAGATGATCGAATCGTCCGCTCGGACGTCGAATCGGAGGGCGTAATCGAGCGGGCGATCGATCATCAGGTGGACGTCGAACGGAAGGACGAGCCGCTTTCGCAGCGCGTTGACCACCGGCGGGCCGAACGTGAGGTTGGGGACGAAGTGTCCGTCCATCACGTCCCAGTGAAACCGATCGGCGAGCGGCTCGACCGCGCGGGCCTCGTCGTAGAGACGGGCGAAGTCGGCGGACAGGAGGGACGGCGAGAGCTTCATCGTCTTCGCCCGAGCGAAAGGAGCATCACGAGCTGCAGAGCGGCCATCGCCGCGGCGGCGACGTAGGTCAGCGCGGCGGCGAACAGGACTTCCTTGACGGCCCCGATCTCCTCCTCGCTGACGATCGCCGCTTCGCGGAGCGCGCCGACGGCGCGACGGCTCGCGTCGAATTCGACCGGTAGGGTGATCAGTGTGAACAGGACCGCAACGGAGAACGCGACGATCCCAGCGGTGATCAGCGGCTGATATCGCGCGAAGAGGCCGACCAGAAAGAGAGGGAAGGCGAGCTGCGAGCCGAAGCTCGCGACCGGGACGATCGCCGTTCGAAGCGAGAGCGGCGCGTACGCGCGGGCGTGCTGAATCGCGTGCCCCGCTTCGTGCGCCGCGACGCCGATGGCGGCGATCGACGAGGAGTCCGGCGCGGACAGCCGCAGGACCTTGCGCCGTGGATCGTAGTGATCGGAAAGGCGTCGCCCCGTGCGCTCGATCGCGACGTCCCGGATCGCGGCCCCTTCGAGGAGGCGCGACGCCGCCGACTCCGCCGTGATCCGGCTGTCCGACTCGACCCGGGCGTACCGTGCGTACGTCGATCGGACCTTCCATTGGGCGTAGGCAGCGAACGCGACGGCCGGCAGGAGGATCAGCAGGCTCGGACCGAGGAAGAACGGAAATCCCCACATCATGCTACGATTCCACCTTCGAATGAGCTCGGCCAAGTATACGGCGCGCCCGAAACCGCCACAAGCGCCGGGCGAGCTCGAGGGCGAGGAGCGCGAGCATCGCGCCGACCAGGTCGGCCGCAAGGTCGAACGCGCTGGCGGTTCGCGTGACGACGAACAACTGGTGAAGCTCGTCGCTGCCGGCGTAGACCGCGGTGAGGACGAGCGGCAGGAGCGCGCGTCGTCCTGTCGCCATTCGAGCGAGGACGAAGAAGAGGGCGAACTCCGCCGAGTGGAAACACTTGTCGTAGTAGGGAAACGGGGGGGCGCTGACCGGGACGGGAGCCTGGGACAGGGCGAAGATCGCCCCAGCGTAGAGGGCCAGAAGCGCGTACCAGATGCGGCGTCTCATCGCGTTCGCGGACAGGAGAGAGCCGATAAGCCGGATTCTGTCGAGGGGAGACATCCATCTGTGCGGCCTACCCGAAGGCATCGGGCGGGTCACCCTCCATTGCCTTCCTACTCGGCCTTGCTCCGGCCAGGGTTTACCGAGCCGATCCGGTCACCCGGACCGCTGGTGGTCTCTTGCACCACCGTTTCACCCTTGCCTGTTCGAGTCTCGAGGAGACTCGCCATTGGCGGTCTGTTCTCTGCGGCACTTTCCCGGGGTCGCCCCCGCTGAGCTTTCCTCAGTGGCCTGCCCTACGGAGTCCGGACTTTCCTCAAACGCCCTCGGTCGAAGGCGTTCGCGTCTCCCTGGCTCTCTCGGTGTCCGGCGCATAGTATACCGAATCGAAGATGGGCTGCCCGATGCGGCCACGATTTCGGCATGCGCGGCGGACCCAGTCAGGAGTCGGGAGCGAAATCGTCGACGTACAGGATGCGCGAACAGTGCTCGCACGTGACGATCCCCATCCCGCCGCGGACGCGCTCGATCGTGCTTCCGCTAAGCTTCAGCTTGCACCCGGAGCAGGTCCCGTTCTTGATCGACGCGATCGGCTCCGTCGACCGCTTGTGCAGGGTCTCGTACTGCTTGATGAGGTAGTCGGGGATCCGATCGCAGAGGCCGGCGCGCTCCTCTTCCAGTCGGTCGATCTGTCCCTGGATCCCGGCAATCCGGGCCGCGACGTCATCGATCTGGGAGCGGAGTCCCTCGACCTTCGTTGAGCAGTCTGCGATCGCCCGCTCGAGGGCCCGCCCGGTTTCCTCGATCGTGTCCATCAGGACGAGGGCCTCGTCCTCCATCCCGGAGATCCGACCCCGCTCGCTCTCAATCTTCACGCGAAGGTCCTCCATCTCCTTGAAGCTGATGATCCCCTTGTCGAGGCGCTCCTGATACCGGCGGATGTTCATGTCGAGCTCGTCGACCCCGAGGTTCTTCATCCGGCTCTCGTGCTCCAACTGCGAGAGCCGCTCGCGCAGCCGGTCGACGTTCGACTCCTCGGCGGCGATCCGCTGTTCGGTCTGCTTCTGTTGGACTCGGAGCCGATCGCTCTGCACGGACAACTCGCGTAGCCGCCCGTCGGTCGTTTGAAGGTCGAGAAGCTGTATGATTTCGGCCAGCACGGTCCCCCCACGCCGGATCGCGGTTTCCGCCGACTATACGGCCCAGCATGAGCGGCTTCAAGTCGACAGGCTCCGGCGGGACGCCCCGGGCGGCGGGGGACGGAGCCGGAGTTCTAGCCGGAGGGCATCCCGGGGAGGTTGAGCCCCTGTGCCAGCGGGCCGAGCTTCCGCTGCGCGGCTTCTTTCGCGTCCGATTGGGCCTCTTGCACGGCGGCGATGATCAGGTCGATCAGCATCTCGACGTCGTCGGGATCGACGACCTCCCGCTCGATCTTCAGATTGGCCAGCTCGCCTTGGCCCGTGACGATCGCCGTCACCATGCCGCCTCCGGCGGAGGCCTCGACGCGCATCTCGGCGATCTCGGCCTGCGCGCGCTCGATCTCTTCCTGGATGCGCTTCGCCTGCTTCATCAGGTTCCCGAACCCGCCCGTCCCCTTCACAGTTCCTCCTTCACGATCTTTCCGTCGAAGACCTTGCACACCAGGCGGGCCTTCTCCTGAAGCACCTCGTGGGGCAACGGCTTGCGAACCACGCCCTCGTCGATCTCGACCTCGACGTGGACGTCGTCGCCGAAGTGCCGGCGGACGACGCCCGCGAGGTACTGCATGTTCTCCCGCTTCTCGATGCTGTCCTTGTGGAACGAGTGCTCGGGGTGAAAGGAGATCACCAGTTTCGATCCGGCGAGGCACGGGCGCCCCTCGATCAGGAACGCCGCGATGGCGATCCGGTCCTGTTCGATCTCGCGCAGCAGCGCGTCCCACGTCCCCTCGAATCCCTCGGGCGACGGCTCCCCGACCCCTTCGCCCGCCGCCACGCGAGCATCGGCGGAAACAGCTTCCGGGACGAGCGCGGTCGTCCCCTCCGTCGTCTCGGCGGCCTGCTGACCGTCCGCCCCGGCAGGGACCGGCTCCGCTGGCGGGGCAAACAGGTCGGCCGGTTCGGTCGAAGGGGCTCGCTCCGATGCCTCGGGCGACGGCGATGCCCCGGAACGACCGGGAGACGCGGGGAGCGTGGCGAGGAGATCGAGCAACCCGATCTCGAGGCGAATCCGGCGGTCGAGGGACCGGAACAGTTCGCCCTTGACGGCGAGCAAGTGACGGGCGATCTCGATGTCGACGTCCGGGGAAACCGAACCGTCGGCCAGCCGATCGCGAAGGATGCGGACGACGTCGGTGAGGAAGATCTCCAGATCCTTGCCGCGGTCGACGAGGGCGTCAATGGTGCGGATCACCGACGCTCGATCGCGGGCTCGGATCGCCTCGATGAACGCGTCCTGAGCCGATCGCTCGACGAGGCCGAGCATGTCGAGGACGGCCTCGGCGGAGATCTCGTTCCCCTGGTAGCTCATGGCCTGTTCGAGCATGACAAGGGCGTCCCGCATCCCGCCGTCCGCGCGCTCCGCGAGGAGGCGAACGGCCTCCGGCGACAGAGTGACCCCTTCCGCCCCGGCGACACGCGCCAGATGTTCCTCGATCTGAGCGAGGGGGATCCGGCGGAATTCGAACGCCTGGCAGCGGGAGACGATCGTGCGAGGGACCTTGTACGGCTCGGTCGTGGCGAACATGAACATCGCGTGCGGCGGAGGCTCCTCCAACGTCTTGAGCAGGGCATTGAACGCCTCGTTCGTCAGCATGTGGACCTCGTCGATGATGTAGACCTTCCGCTTCAGGTCGGTCGGAGCGAAGTTGACCTCCTCGCGCAGGCGTCGGATGTGGTCGATCCCGCGATTCGAAGCACCGTCGATCTCGACGATGTCCAGCGACCGGCCGGCGAGGATCGTCGAGCAATGCGCGCATTCGTTGCACGGCTCGCCGTCGACCGGCCGGAGGCAATTCACAGCACGGGACAGGATGCGCGCGATCGACGTCTTCCCGATCCCGCGCTCCCCGGCGAACAGGTACGCATGGGCGACGTTGCCGGTGGAGACGGCGTTGCGGAGGGTTCGGACGATCTCCTCCTGGCCGACGACGTCCCCGAACCGCTGCGGGCGCCACCGGCGGTAGATCGAGAGGCTCTCGGGCTGATCGTTCACTGTGGCTCTCACTTCCTTGGTCGGGGAGACTGGATTTGAACCAGCGACTTCCTGCTCCCAAAGCAGGCGCGCTACCGGACTGCGCCACTCCCCGCGACGGCGTGGCCATTATAGGTAGGCCCGAGAAACCGATCAATCGACGGGGCGCGGACGGCCCTTTCGAGGGACGTCATCGCGGGGGTGTCGTACTGGACGGCCATTTCCGCGCGACCAGGTCGAGGAGAAACACGCCGAGGGCGGCGAGAAGGAGCGGCGCGTACAGCGGGGAGTACGTGGTCGACGTTCCGCCCTCGACGATCGGAAGGCGGGTACCCTCCTCCAGGAGCCGTCCGCCCGTCTCCTGTGCGATCCGGGCGAGGGTCGTCCGGTCCGGTCCGAGATCCCGGTACTCGATCGAGTACGGAACGGCCAACGGGAGGGTAAGAGACCGCTGCCGCGTGGGATCGATCACGTGGAGCGCGTACCCGCCCTGCGGCGGCGTGGGGAAGGAGGTGACGTAGAGGCCGGGCCCCTTCTGCACCAGCCGGTAGGTCGCGCCCTCCGGCAGCAACTCGACCTCGAGGTCGAGGAAGTCGGCGAACGTCCCATCGTCGTTGCGTGCATCGACGAGCAACTCGATCGTCTCCGCGCCTCGGACGACCGACGCCGAGAGGCCGAGCGCCGACGTCGAGTACGGCTCCGTCGTCGCGAGCACCGCCTCGAACAGCTTCGACAGGCCGGGCCAAGCGAGCCACTCCTCGGATCCGCGTCCGGCGAGGTCGGTGTTCAGCACGGTCACCGCGCCGAGACCGAGGCGCCATGTACTGACGATCGGATCGTCTCCGGCCCAGAGCGACGTGTCCGCGGTCGGCTTGGGATAGGTAAGGACGTAGCCGCCGAGCGGCGGCACGTCGGGACCGAGCCCGTCGCGCAGCCTGCCGGCAACCTCGACGGGGCCGTCAACGAAGCGCTGTCGGCTGATTCGCTGGGTGGCCTGGATGGAGATCTGTGGGAGGAGCGAGAAATCGTCGGCGCGGTAGAGCGTCCCGCCTCCGGCCTCGACGAGCGCGCTCAGCAGGGCGACGTTCATCGTCTCGCCCACGCCGATCGCGGACAGGGTCACGTCGTCCAGTTCCTGCAGCCGACGGACGAGGCCGGCGTAGTTGCGCGGTTCGTCGACGGTCTTTCCGTCGCTGATCAGGAGGATGTACTTCGTGGGGGCCTCGACCTCTTCGAGCCGATCGAGGGCTTCGACGATCGGGTAGTAGATGTCCGTTCCTCCGATCGCCTCGAGTCCTCGGAGGGCGCTGTAGATCTCGGCCGAGCGGACGGGTCCGATCGGGACGATCCACTTGTGATCGAGGTTGAACGCGATGATCCCGACCTGCGTGCTCGCGTCGAGGAGTGCCGCGCTCGCCGCGGCGGCCTCCTTGAGGATCTCGATCTTCTCCACGCCGCTCACCCTCGATCGCATGCTCGACGAGCGGTCGAGGACATAGACGAGGGCGAGCTGCGCCTCGCGCGACTTCTCGGGGAGCGTGTAGGAGACCGGAAGGAGCTCCTCGATGCCTCCCTCGCTGATGCCGCGGACTTCCTCCTCCCCCTCGACGACGAGAAGACCGCCGCCCAGGCTCCGGACGAAGCTTCCGAGGGCGGCGAGTTCGTCAGCAGTCAGGGTCGCGAACGAGAGACCGGTGAGAACCACCTGCCGATACCCCGAGAGGACTTCCAGCGGCGGGATGACCTCGGAGCGGGCGAATCCGAGTCCGAGCGACTCGACCAACGCGGAGACCTCCGACTCGCCGAGACGGTCGACGACCAGGACGGGAGGCTGATCGATCGCCTCGACGAGAAGGGAGAGCGTGTCGTTGTTCGGGATCGGGTCGCCGAGCGCCTTGACGATCGCCTGGTAGGTGTGAGCCACCGGCTCGTCGATCGAGTCGTCAACGGAGAAGTGGGTGACCCCTTCACCGACGGCCACCTCCGAGAAGGAGAGGAGGTCTTCGTCCCGATAGACGACGAGGCTCGCATCGACGGCCCGGGACGATTCGATCTCGATGTCGATCGAAAACGGTCGATCCACGGAGACCTGAGTCGGTCCGTGCATCGAGACGATCGCGACGTCGGACTCGGCAGGGGAGCCGACCGGGAGGACCGAGATCGGGACGCCAGCCGTCCGTGCGCCGCCGATCGCGACGTCCGCGTCGTCGGTGAACCGTCCGTCGCTGACCAGGACAAGTTGGCTGGCCCCGCCGGCGGGAAGGATCGAAAGGCCGAGTCCGACGGCCGCGTCGAGGTTCGATGCGGTGCCGTCGAACGGGACGACGCCGAGGGGGAAGGCGGAAGAGCCGAGCGGCACGGCAAGGGCGGCCGCGCCTGCGAATTCGACGGTCGCGAAGCTCCACGTCGGGTGCTCGGAGACGATCTGCCGGATCGCCCCCCGGGTCACGTCGTCGTCGGAGGTCAGTCCGACGCTCGCCGAGCGGTCGACGAGGAAGACGACGTTGTGCTCCGCCCGCTGATCGGCGATGCGGAGGCCGCCGAGCGCCAGAAGGAGGAGAAGCAGCGTGATCGTCCGTAGGATGGGGCGCTTCTCGCGGCGCCAGATGCAGACGAGGATCCCACCGACGATCGGGACGAATCCGAGCAGGAGGTACGGAGTCGAGAGCTGGATCATCGCGCCCTCCGCGTCAGTCCTCGTCGCCCGGCGTGAAGGTGCGCCTCGGCGAACAAGAGGAGGATCGCCAGTGCCGCGGCAGCCGGCCAGAGCGGCAGGAATCGGACCGAGCGCCGCTCCGAGCGGTCGACCGCGTCGATCCCTTCCGGAGCCGGCAGGGACTCCGATTCCTCCGCCGGGACGTTGACGGCGATCGCGAAGGCTCCGCGATCGGTCACCAGCGTGTGGAAGCCCGGCTCGTCGGGGCGAAACGTCGACAGCCCATCGGGGAGGGGGATCGGTTTCTCTTGGGGATCGTACAACTGCTCGACCGCACCGAGCCCGGCGAGCGAGATCGGCTCGCCCACCTCGGCCGAGCGATAGGAGAGCCGTGCCGACACCCGGATGAGACCGGCGATGACGTTCCGGATCAGCAGGGGGAAATCGACGGTGATCGGCAAGTTCGTCTCCAAGATGTCCGGGGCAAGGTAGAGGACGGTTCGCGTCCCGTCCTCGTACGTCGCAAGGAGCGGGACCCCGTCGGCGGCGAGGACGACGTCCGTCGTCGGAGGGAGCGACGCGGTCGGTGCCTCGCGGATCCGGAAGCTCGAGGGATCGACCCCGCTCAGAATCGGATGGCCCGGTTCGAGCACGTCGATCCGATCCGTCGGAACGGTCTCCTCCTGACTCAGGAGGCCCTCGATCCCCGCATGGACGAGGAGGATCGTGCCAGTCAGGAAGGCCGGGGCGCTGACTCCGTGAACGACGGTGAGGTCGGCGGCGGCCGCGTCGTCAACGAGGGTGACCGGCGCGACGGAACGGAGGGCGGCCATCAGGTAGCGATTCTCGCTGCCGAGCCAGCAAACGCGGACGTCGATCGGTCGATCGAGCGAGAAGAAGCGACGGTTGTCGGCGGCAAAACCGTCCTCGGGCTCGAGAGAGGCGGTGAACAGGCTTCCGCGCGAGTTGGGAAAGGGGATCACGAACCGCTCCGTCGAGTCGGGGGCCATCAAGACAGACAGGGTCGTTTGATTCTCCCGATCGTCGATCCGGATCGTGACCTCCTGGTACGCGTCCGTGTCGTTCAGGGCGGCCACCAGTGCGGTCACGCCCGCTCCCTCGGGATTCTCGCGGACGGAGAAAGCGGTCAGCGCGAGATTGTCGCCGCCGTCGACGAGGATCGTCTCGAATGAGTCGGGCGCGTCGGCGATCTCGTGGTCGGAGAGGAGGACGACCCTCTCGAACTGCGAAGCCCCTCCGATGCCGCCCAGGAGGGAGAGGAGCGACGCGGTGGTGCCGTCGCCGTACCACGTCGGTTCGGAGCGGAGGAGGACGTCTTGGAGATCGGCATGCTCGAGACCCGGACGGGCGAGGATCGCCGGCCGCGCAGAGTGCTGGAGGATCGCGGTCGACGTCGACGGGTATCGGTTGAGCAGGGACTGCGCCTCCTCAACGGCGTGCGCGTAGCGGGTCGATCCGTCCTCCGTGATGGTCCGCATGCTCGCGCTCCCATCGAGGATGATGGCCAGTCCGGACAGGGAGGTGGTCCGCATCCGCCAGGCGGGCTGCGCCAGCGCCGCGACGAGGGCGAGGAGAATCGCCAGTTGGAGCAGCAGCAGGGGGTCGATCTGTTGGCGGATCCGCGCCGCGCGGGACTGCGGATCGCCGGGTAGCCCCTCCCACAAGGAGAGCGCGGAAACTTCCCGGCGGCGCTCTCGCGCCCGCAAGAAGTGCAGGGCGAGGATGAGGAGCGAACCGAGGAGAAGATAGAAGGCCGCCGGGTTGAGGAGCGTCATCGGAGGATCCCTCCGCGCCGCAGTTCCTCGTGCAGGAAGCGCTCGACGGGGACGTCGGTCGTCGTCCGGAAATACGGGATCCCTCGCTCGAGCGACAACCCCCGGAGCTGCTCGCGATTCCGCCGGATTCGTTCGGCGTACTCGCCGAGCGTCCTTTGCCCGATCGTCAGGGTGGCGCGCTGCGCCGACTCGACATCGACGATACGGGTCGGCCCTGCGGCGCGCGGCGTCACGTCCTCGGGATCGAGGACCTGGAGGAGGATCACCTCGTCGCGTCGGTGAAGAAGGCGTGCCAACCCGTCTGCGAACTCCGCGCCGGAGGCGAGGAAGTCGCTGACGACGATGGTCAACCCGCTCTCGCGTGTCTGCGAGAGGAACTCGAGGATCGCCCGGTTCACCGACGTGCGTCCGCCCGGCTCGATGTCGCGGAGGACACGGAGGATCTTCCCCATTTGGACCATCCCGTGGCGCGCCGGGAGCCCGGGGATCAGCTGGTCGTTGAACGGGAAGAGCCCGACGCGGTCGAGGCCGCGGAGGCCGAGGTAGGCCAGCGCGGCGACCAGATGCGCCGCGTAGTGGGCCTTGCTGGGGACGCCGATCTCCATCGACGCGCTGGAATCGACCAGCAGGTAGATCGGGAGGTCGGCCTCGTGGACGTAGGTCTTGACGAGCAGACGGTCGAGCCGCCCGAACACGTTCCAGTCGATATACCGGAAGTCGTCGCCCGAAGCGTACGCGCGATAGTCGGCGAATTCGAGGCTGACGCCGGCCCGCGGCGACGCGTGCAGTCCGGCGAGGTGGCCCTTCCTCCGGCCCTTGACGATGAACCGGAGGTTCGACAGGCGTTGCAGAAAGGCTTCGTCGATGAACGTCGGCATTATGCGTTTGCGGGCACGTGCTCCCAGACGTCGGCGAGGAGCTCGTCGACCGAAACCCCCTCCGCCTCTCCCTTGAAGTTGAGGACGAGACGGTGTGCCAACGCTGCGTGGAACAGCTCGCGGATGTCCTCGCGCCGCACATTCACCTCGCCCGCGAGGAACGCGTTCGCCTTGGCACCCAGGATCAGCGCGAGCGCGCCCCGGGGGCTCGCCCCGTACTCGACGTACTCCCGGATGCGCGGCGGCGAGTGCTCGCTGTTCGGATGCGTCGCCAGGAGAAGGCGGGCGACGTAGTCGCGCAGTCCCTCTGCAATCGGGATCTCCCGAACGACCTCGCGCGAGGTCAGGATGTCCTCCGCCGTCGCCGTCGGCTCCGGAAGGCGGATCCCGACGCCCTCGGTGTTCCGCTCGGTGATCGCGACCAGCTCGTCGAGCGAGGGGAACCGGACGTTCGCCTTGAGAAGGAATCGGTCGATCTGGGCCTCCGGTAGCGGATACGTCCCCTCCATCTCGATCGGATTCTGGGTCGCCAGGACGATGTAGGGCTCCTCGAGCCCGTACGTGTGGGAGCCGACCGTAACGGTCCTTTCCTCCATCGCCTCGAGCAGAGCGGACTGCGTCTTGGGGGTGGCGCGGTTGATCTCGTCGGCGAGGACCACGTTGGCGAAGACGGGTCCCGGGGAGAACGTGAACTGCCGACGACCCGACTCCTCGGTGATGATGTCGGTCCCGACGATATCGGCCGGCATCAGGTCCGGAGTGAACTGAATCCGCGAGAACTTCAGGCCGAGCGACGCGGCCAGCGTCCTGACCAGAAGCGTCTTTCCGAGGCCGGGGACCCCCTCGAGGATGAGATTCCCCTTGCAAAGAAGCGCGGTCAGCGCAGCACGGATGATCTCGTCGTGGCCGACGATCACCTCCTCGATCGATGACGTCAGACGCCGAAAGACGGTCTGCGCGACCTCCAAGTCCCGTTCCGTGATCATGATCCTCCTTCTGTGATCGCATTGAAGTAGTCTCGGACGATCTCGATCGCCCCCTCGGGCAGGCCGCGCTCACGCAGGATGGAGGCGATCTGCTCGTAGTTCACCCGGAACGACGGCTCGCCGCGAGCCGAGTCGGGCGCCAACTCGATCGGGACGCCTTCGGTGACGAACTCGTTGACGAACTCCCCTTCGGATCCGATCTTCGCCCCTTCCTCTTCCCGGACGAAGCCGGGCTCGCGCTGTTCCTCCTCGTCGGTCGCTCCGCCAGGACCCTCGCTTCCGCCGACCTGACTGGGGTCCTCCATGCCGTTCGCTCCGACGATGCTCGATCGGTCTCCGGCCGATTGCTCGCCGTCCGTGTCCTGAGAGGGTTCTCCGCTTTCGTTGGGACCGGCGGAGACGCCGACATCGGAGCCTTGTCCCTCGTCCGATGAGGCCTGACCAAGCTCTTCGAGTAGCTCGTCGATATTCTGCGGGCTGCGAGCGACGGCCGTGCTCTGCGGGGGAGCGGATTCTTCGTCTTCGGATGATCCACTCTCGCTTTCTGCGTCGTCTCCGAACTGGTCGAGCAGCTGCTCGACGATCTCTTCGACGCTGCGGGACTCCGGTCGATTCATCAGCTCGTTCAGTCCCTGTTCCAGCTCGGGCGGGAGGCCGCCTCGGTCGATCTCTCGCTGCAGCGCCGCGAGCTCTTCTGGCGTCAGCTCGGAAGAATCGGTCGGAGGGGAGTCCTCGAGGCGATCTCGGATCCGCTCGAGCAACTGCCTGACGGCGCGCGTCGCCTCGCCCTGGAGCTTGGCGAGCTCTTCGATCTCGTCCGGCGAGACCGGGACGAGGACGGCCTCGTTGGGAGAGAGCCCGGTGAGGTCGCGCATGATGTCGTCGAGCGTCGCGTCGTTGCGATCGGACGCTTCGAGGGCCGTCGTGTCGCTCTGTTCGCGTGACTCCCCATCGGTCCTCAGCGTCATGGGAGCAGTCGCTTCGGTCGCTGGCGCGGCGGACCCGTCGGTACTGTCCGGGCGTAGATCCTGCGCGAGCGTCGAGAGCGTATCCGCCAGGTTGAGCGGAGATTGTGACACGCTCGGGAGCGGGACGACCGCCAGGCCGAAGGCGAGCGCGACACAGCAGACTCCCGCCGAGCCCTGGACGATGGTGCGTCGGGCGATCGGCAGAGCCGACCGCCATCCGGAGATGGCATCTCTCACTTCCGACTCGATCCGCTGGCGGAAGATCGAGCCCCCGCCTCGCTGTCGGAGCTCGTAGAGGGAGCTCAATCGCGCCTTCAGCCCGAGGGCGTCATCGACTCGAAGGAGCAACAGCGGGATTCGCGGCTGGCTCGATCGACCGATCGCATAGGCAACGGCGCCGGCGAAGAGCGGTGGAAGGACGAGGGCGGACAGACTCCAGTACGGAAGAGGGATTCGCAACAGACGGACGGCGAGCATCCCGGCAAGGACGGCGGCCGAGGTGCCTGCCCAGCCGAGGCTCGCGAGCGACAGTCCTCGGAGGCGGCGAGCCCTCGCCTCGAGGACGCCGAGGAACCGGGAGTAGTCAAACGGCATGGGACCTCCTCGTCGAGCGTCGTATGCCAACCAACTGGATGGCGATCATCAGCAAGGCGAACGCGAACGCGATGGCGAGTTCTTCTGCTGAGGCGGATTGCGTGATTCTCAGCCCGGCGCAGAGAGGGCTGAAGAGCGAGATGGCACCCGGTACCTGTGGAATGAGCCCCAGCGCCCAAGGGAGCAAGAGGGCGAGCCCGAAGATGGCGTACTGGAGCATGAACGTGTGAGCATGTCGGGCTCTTCCCCAGCGATCCAATCGAAAGGCAATGAGCGAGAACATGAACGCGATGAGCATCGCATACGCACCGAGGAGCAGCAGGACCAGGGGCCGCCCTGGAAGGAGGGCACGGGAGAAGAGCATGTAGGGCAATACGATCAACTGCCCGAAGAGGATGTGCGCTCCGAGTCGGGGGAGGCTCTTCCATGCTTGGAGGTCCCATCTTGCCGCCGCGATCCCTCGGAACGTTCCGAGAAGGCTGAGGAGCGTGAGGTAGGTCAGATGGAACACGACGGGAGAAGGGTTCCAGTGAACCTCCATCAGGTTGGAGACGTGAGCGCCGGCCGGGATCGAGAAGAGAAGTCCCCCACCGCACGCAACGAGGAGCAAGAAGTATCCTTGTGCCGCGCTGCTCGAGAAGACGGAATCCGGTCTCGTCACGAGACGCCTCCCTTCACGACATAGACACCAAGATGTCTCACTTCCTGCCCCGGTTGCTGCGAGGGGACGTCCTCCAGCGCGGAGAGCGCGATGAACCAAACACCGTGCTGGAGCGGTAGCTCCTCGGCCAAATGCTGCAGCACGAAGGGGGCGGGATCGGCGGCCTGCCCGAAGAGAGCGGCTAGCGTTCCCTCGGCTTGCAGCCGAACCGTTTGCGTCCCCCTGGAAACCTGCCTGACGCGGACGCCCTGACCATCGACGACCAACCACCCGTCGACGAGTTGCTCCTCTGCCTGGTTGTCGAGCGTAGCGAGGGCGTCGGTCGGATCGTACGTCAGTCGCAGCAGGCTTGGGGACGACGCGTAGGAATAGAACGTCTTTTGCCCGATTTCCGCCGCGGAGGTGAGCACGCCGCCTGGACTGGCGATGTGCTCATAAACCCAGGGTGTCGCCGTCGGTCGGGGCATGAACGTGTAGATGGGATGCTCGGCAAGGCGGCTTGGCGGCGCCTGCGCGGGGATCGTCTCGCTCGCCAGGGCGTAGGCGTGCCGCCCGGCGTCAGAGCAGTAGAAACTCAACGAATCAATCTCGATTCCGAACGATTCTATAACGTGTAAGCTCGTATTTATTGCATATACAGTAGATATCGTGTTTGAGGAGTTTCCTAGGAATCCGGACCAACCGCTGAGCCCGGCAAAGACGCAGACCGCTGCAATCGTACCCGGCCAGCGATGCCGGCGAGCGACAGTGGTGACCACGACGAGTCCGACGACGCAGGCAGCAATGAGCAGCAACACGGCGAGATGCGTGGGTCGCGCGACGGGAAGACCTCCCAGAAGCGTCTCCGAGACCGGCGTCATCGAGATCCGCGTGGAGCCGGGCAACGTTTCGGCGATCCGCGTGAACTCCGCTTCGGTCAAATCCACGGGGCGAAGCGCCATGACGGCCAAGTGCCCGGCGCCGTACGACCAGTCGACGAGGAGAGGGACGTCTTCGCGGGAAAGGGCGACGGACGCTCCCGGCTTCAGCGTTCCACTGAGGTACAGGAGGCCGTCCGGCAGAGTGCCGATCGCCGGGTCGTCGAGAGGCAGGATCTCGCGCAGGTCGGGCGAGTCGTAGCGGAAGTAGTCCGGGCCGCTCGCGAGCACGACACTCCCGCCGGAGAGGACCCATCGCGCGATGGCCGGCCATGCTTCCTGAGGGAGAGGAGCGGAGATCCAAAAGCTCCGGATGGCATCGAACGCCCACCAACTTGAAGGAAGGTCGACGGCGGCAACCTGCGTCACGTCATCTCCGATCGAGTACGGAAGCGAACCGTAGAGAAGCGAGAAGTCAGCCAGGTGCCGTGTCTCACGAAGGTTGACCGAGGTCTCCGCGACGGTTCTCCCGGCTTCGTCGATCAGCGCAACCGAGATGGGGTTGAGCGGCTCGTAGATCGGCAGAACCGTTGTGTAGGAGCCGTCCGAAGCGACGACGAGATCGAGTTCTTGACGGACGGTCGCGGTGTCTCGCCATTCATTGCCGAGCTGCTGGGTGACGACGACTTGTGCGTCTCCTGCGCCGTCGTATCCGTGGACTCGCACGCGCAGCGGGGCGTACCGCTCGGGGACGACGTGCCCGTTGAAGCCGATTTGGACTTCGATCGACGGGGCTCCCCTCGCGGCGCTGCCGCACAGCGCAAGCAGGGCCGGGAAGACCAACAGGTAGAGGAAAGCATAACGAACTGGATTCCGCCCGGTCGTCATCCTTCGGAGTGTATCGGGAGAATGTCAAGAAATTGAGGAGACGTCCGGGTGCTTGAGGCATGGTGCCTCTCCTGCGCGGTCCGGGGAGGCGATCGGGCCTATTGAGGAAGCTTCTCGACCGCGAGTGCGGCGTCCTCGCTGAGGACGTCGGCGTAGATCTGCGTTGTCTGGATCGATCGGTGGCCGAGCTGCTTCTGGACCAATCGGAGGTTGAAGTCCGACGCTCGGTAGAGGAGGGAAGCGTACGTATGCCGGCAGGAGTGGATCGAGAATCGTTGGGGGATCCCGACCGCATCGGCGTGCTTTCGGAAGATCCGGTAGACGGCCGTCCGGGTGAGCGGTCCGCCTCGCGAGGAGACGAACAAGGGAGCGCTCCCGGCTGTCGACTGGCCGACGCGGCCCTTCCAGTCGATGAACTCGGCCAAGTGATCGCACAGCGCCGATCCGATCCGGACCCCTCTCTTCTTGTGCCCCTTCCCGTCGCGGACGATCAGCGAGGCGTGAGCGCGGTCAAGCACGACGTCGCAGATCTGGAGCGCGCAGATCTCCGATACGCGGAGGCCGGAGTCGAGGGCGACGTGCAGGATCGCCCAGTCGCGCACCGGGTCGGCTCGGCCGTCCGGTGACGGGTCCTCGGCGTTGCGCTGACAGTAGGTCTTGAGCGCCTGGACCTGGTCCGGCGCCAGGAAGTCTTCGTGGGTAACCTCGAGCGGCATCTTTTCTCCTCCTTCGTCCGAGGAGGAGCGTAGTGGAAAGGGGGCCCGCGGGACGGGACAGCTTTCGCAACAAAAGGGCACTTTTGTTGCGAAAGCGACCGGGATGGCGGAGAAATACAGTCAGGGATTCATTTTTCGTGGACCATGACCTCCGCCGCCCGTCGGTTCGGTTCGTCCCGCCCACCGCCGGAGGCCGATGCGCGGAGGGTCGACGGACGCCGCGGAAGCGATTTGCGGGGCCTCTCAGTCGATCGAATATCGCTGAAGGATCTTCTTCTCTTCCCCGACGACGTTCCCCTCGACCTCGACGTACGGTGAGAGCGTCGAGTTTTCGAGCTTCTCGCGAAGGAGGCTGTCGAGCTGAAAGATCCCCGCCGAGTTCGACATCTCGATCGAGATCTTGATCGGGCGTTCCGCGCCCCGCTCGAGCCGGACTTTCTTGATCGCCATGGCGGAGACGGAGTGGATCGTTGGGCCGCCGATCTCGAACGGGATCCGCGCTCGCCCGGACTCCATGTCGAGGGCGTCGGCGACCTTCACGACCCCGGCTTCGATCGTCAACGTTCTGATTCTGCGTTGATGGGCGTAGATGGCGTGCAGGACCTCGCCCTTGATCAGCGCGGCCGACCGGGGATCGTAGATCGACTCGAGGAACTGCTCGATCAACGGGCCGGCCAGGACGAGCGAGAGGAGCTCGTGCTCCTCGCGGTGGATGACGTGGCCGATGTCGTGCAGGACGCACGCGAGGACGACGATGACCTCGGCGTCCTCGTTCGTCAGGCCATGATTCGCGACGGCGCTCGGGGGAACGCCCCCTTCGACGAGGAGACGGAGGAGTTTCAGACCGATGTTCGTGATGATCCGGACGTGAACCGGACCGTGGTCGTTGATCCCCATCCGGTCGATCGCGGTGATGTTCGACCCGGACCAGTAGGCGTCGAGCTGGGGCGAACGGTCGATCCGTCCGACGACCTCCTTGAGGCGCTCGTTCTGGAGGCAGGGGACGTTAAGGGGCATCGATCTCCCCTCGAAGGGCAAACCACCAAGGCGTCGGTTCGCGCGTCCTTCCGGCCTGAGGCTGAAGGCGCTGTTCAAGGTCGGCGACCCGCCGGCGAAGGGAGGCGATCTCCTCGCGGAGAGCGGCCAGCAACGGGACAGTTTGATCAGGTTTTGTGTCGTTCTGTGGAATACTTTGCGAAACCAGTTCGGTCGTTTTCTCCATTTTATAAAGGCTTGACCTCATGATATCACTCGCTTCGGTCATGGTCAGCCCGCTATCGTACAGCTCCTGCAGGCGGCGGAGGAGCTCGGCCCCGGCGTCGGTCAGGAGGATCTGATTGTTCGGGCCCCGCCGGATGTGCGCGATCAGCAGGTCCTTGATCGCCTCGATGCGATTCCGAACCTGATTGGCGCTGGTCAGGCCGAGTGTCTGCCGCAAGCTGTTGATGGTGTGCATGATCTTCCCGCAGACGATACCGCACAGGCTCCGTACGAAGCAAGGGGGCGCAAATTGTGAGGGAGGGGCGGATCGGATAGCCTAAGGGGCAGAATGCCGATCCGACGATTGACTGAGCCCGTGACCCTGAAGATCGCCGCCGGAGAGGTGATCGATCGCCCGGCATCGGTGGTCAAGGAACTCGTCGAGAACTCGATCGACGCGAGAAGCGAGAGAATCGAGATCGTGCTCCGGGAGGGGGGAAAATCGCTCGTCGTCGTCCGCGACGACGGGGAGGGGATGCTCGGAGAGGATCTGCGCCTCGCGTTCGAGCGGTATACGACGAGCAAGATCCAGTCGGAGGAGGACCTCTACTCGATCAGGACGCTCGGGTTCCGGGGTGAGGCCCTCGCCAGCATCGCTGCGGTCTCCCGATCGCGCGTCACGTCATGCCCGCGCGAGGGCGACGGCGCGCACACGTTGGAAGTGAGCGGTGGGTCCATCGGCCAGGTGGCGCCCGCGTCGCGCCCGACAGGGACGACGATCGAGGTCCGGGAACTCTTCTTCAACGTGCCGGCGCGCGCCCGGTTTCTCGGGTCGTCGCGGACCGAATTCATGCATGCCAACCGGATCATTCAGCGCCTCGCGCTCCTCTCCCCGTCGATCGGCTGGACCGTGACCCATGACGACCGCGAGGTCTTCTCCGCTCCCGCCGTCGGCTCGCTCCACGACCGTCTCGCCCAGATCTACGGGACGGAGGTCGCGAACGGGATGATTCCGATCGAGGCCGCCAGAGGCGGGATCGCGGTGCAAGGGTTCGTCAGCCGGCCGGATCTCAAACGGGGGAATCGGCGGGATCAGAGCTTCGTCGTCAACGGGCGATTCGTCAGCGACAGAGGGCTGTCGTTCGTGCTGGCAAGCGCCTATCGCGGAATCCTCCGGCCGGGGAGCTATCCGATCGCCGTCGTCCACGTCGATCTGCCGCACGACCGAGTCGACGTCAACGTCCATCCGAGGAAGGAAGAGATCCGGTTCGCGGACGCCCGGCAGGTGCAGGACACAGTCGCCGCGGCCCTTCAGAAGGCCCTGTCGAACCGACGGGTGGTCGCGCCGCTGGCTCCGTCGCGCACGGGTGACGTCGGCGGGACGGCTTCGACCGCCGAACCTCGAACGCGCTATGCGGAGAGAACGGAGGCGTTGTCGTTCGATCTGCCGCGCGAGATGAGGCTCTCCGGCCGGCTGCGCGAGGCCGAAAAAGTGAGGGTTCGGACCGACCGTCGCGTGATCGGCCAGCTCCAATCGACCTACCTGTTGGTCGAGACGCCCGAGGGGCTCGAGATCGTCGATCAGCACATCGCCCACGAGCGGGTCCTCTACGAGGGGTTGCGGGACGAGTGGGGCGAGGAGGGGATCGTCCGACAGATCTTCCTCATCCCGGCCCGCGTCGAGGTCCCGTTCGAGGCGGCGAGCGTGATCGCCGGTCACCGCGATGAGCTGGAGCGGGTCGGGATCATCCTCGACGAGTTCGGAGGCGGGACTTTCCTGATCCGGGAGTATCCGCGCGCACTGGCCGACGAACAGACGAAGAGGGGCTTCCAAGAGGTGATCGAGTCGCTCGTCGAGACGCTCGCTTCGGAGGGGAGCCTGGAGAAGCCGTTGTTCGATCGTCTCCTCAGCGAACTGGCCTGCGGCGCGGCGATCAAGGCGGGGGAATCGATCCCGCTCGCGGAGGCGCAGGCGTTGGTCGAGCAGCTGATGACGTTGGAGAACCCCTACTTCTGCCCTCACGGGCGGCCGATCATCTTCGGCATCGGCCGCGACGAGCTCGATCGTCGATTTCGGCGCCGCTAGGCGGGAACCAATACCCGGAGGGCGTTCGGGAGGACGCGGACGCGGAACGGGTCGGTCGGCAGCCGGTACGGCTCGCCGTCCATGTGCGCGATCAGCTTGTTCGGCGACGCGATCGTCGCTTCGGCCAGCTGACAATAGTGGACCTTCCGCCATCGGAGGTGTTTACCGGCCCTCACCCGAGGCAGGCGGACCAGGCGCTCGAGCCTGGAGTAGTCCTCGATCGCGGAGATGTCGATCATCCCGTCGACGACGTCCGCCTCCGGCGCGAGCTTGAATCCGCCGCCGGCGTACTTCCCGTTCGACACGCCGATGGAGAGGCACGTGACGTCGAGTCGCCAATCGGCCGACTCGATCGTCGCTGGGAAGGCCTTGAACCGGAAGACCTCCTTGACCGCGGCCGAAACGTAGGCGACCGCTCCGGTGAGTCGCTCCATCTGGAGGACGTCGCGGGCGACCTGCGCGTCGATGCCGATTCCCATTCCGTTCACGAAGCAGCGATCGTCGGCGACGCGGCCGAGGTCCATCGTCCGCTCCTGCCCCTCGGTCAGGACGTCGATCGCGTCGAACGGATCGGCGGGAATCCCGAGCATCCGGACGAAGTCGTTCCCCGTCCCGGCCGGGATGACCGCGAGCACGGCGTCCTTGCCGAGCATCCCGTTGGTCACTTCGTTGACCGTCCCGTCGCCGCCCATCGCGACGACCCGCCGAAACCCGGCTTCGATCCCCCACTTGGCGACGTCGGTCGCCTCCTGAGGCTCATTCGTGAAGTGAAGTTCGTACTCGATCCCGCGGCGATCCAGCTCGGCCTTGACCTTCGGGAATAGGGTCTTGCATCGACCGTGTCCTGCAATCAGATTGACGATGAGGAACAGCCCCGTCCCGCCGCTCATGGGGAATCCTACGAAACCTATCGGACGGAAGTCAAGAAGGCGAGCGGAGACCCCGCTCCGCCGCGCTCATCGTTTGAACGCGCGGACCACGACGAACGACCCCCGCGTGTGTCCCTCGGTCGGTGGCTCGATTCGATCGTTCGCGCCCTCCGGCGGTCCGGTGAGGGTCTGGACGGTCCGCTCGATCTCCAGGCCGGCCGCCTCGATCGCCTCGAAGACCCGCCCTCTCGTGTGGAGCGTCGCGCGCCGGAAGAAACGGTCCTCCGACGTATCGGAGCGGTACAGCTCGCCGAATCGGCTGTCCTTCGGGATGAACGCGACGATCGCGCAGCCGCCCGGGCGCAGGACGCGAGCGACTTCGTTGAACGTGCGATCGACGTCATCGACGAAGCAGAGGGTCGTGATCAGGAACGCCGCGTCGACGCTCCCGTCCTGCAGGGGCAGGCACTCGGCCTTTCCCTTGATCACACCGACGCCGCGCTCGCGGGCGAGGGTCGCGATCCCCTCCGCCGGCTCGATCCCGGTCGGGACGCCCAACCTGGACGCGAAGCGCCCACTGCCGACGCCGATCTCGATCCAGTCCCCGGGAGGGGGAAGGACCTCGCGGACGGCCAACAGCTCGGACTCGTACACGTTGGCGTTCCGGTCGAACCACGCGTCGTACTCGGCGTAATGCGTCTCAAACGGATTCGTCGCGTGCATCGCCTCTCCTTCCGTGAATCAACGCGAGGAGCCCGTCCCGCGCGGCGAGGAACGGCCGCCCGAGCCGGTCGAGTCGCTCGGATGCCCCGAGCGGAATCCGGCGCTCACCGAGGACGACCGCCGGTCGATCGGTCAGCAGGACGACGCGCTCGGCCAGGGCGACCGCCTCCTCGAGGTCGTGGGTGACGAAGAGCATCGTCCGATCGAGCCGCAGGAGGAGCTGCGCGAGCCAATCCTGCATCCGATGCCGTGTGAGGACGTCGAGGGCCCCGAACGGCTCGTCGAGGACGAGGACCGGGCAACCGGTCATCAGCGCGCGGAGGAGCGCGGCCCGCTGCTGCATCCCGCCGGAGAGCTCGTGCGGATAGGCCGCCTCGAACCCTTTCAGGCCGAACACCTGGAGGTAGTCGGCGACGGCGGCCCTCCGCTTCGCGCGTCCGACGCCGCGGATCCGCAGCGGAAGCTCCGCGTTCTCGATCACCGTCTTCCACGGGAAGAGAAGGCCGCCTTGCGGCAGGTACCCGGCGCGGTCGAGCATGCCGATGATCTCTCCGGCGTCGGCCGTCTCCAGACCGAGGAGGATCCGCAACAGCGTCGTTTTCCCGCATCCCGAAGGCCCGAGAAGCGCGACGGTCTCTCGCTCTCGGAGGGTGAACGTGACGTCGCGGAGAACCTCGAGATCCCCGAAGCGCTTCCGCACCCCTCCGATTGCGAGAAGGTCCGTCACTCGGTTTCTCCCCCCGGGAGGAAGTCGTTCGTGAAGGCGGCGAGCGGGTCGATCGCGCGTTCGATCAACCCGTTGGCGAGCGCCCAGTCGGCGAAGCGCGTCCAGACGATCTCCTCCTGTCGACCCCACCGGTCGACGTCCCCAAGCGTCTGCGCGGCGATCCACGTCTGGGAGGCGCGGACGAGGTCCGGATCGAGCTCGGGCGCGTAGTCGAGGAGGATGTCCGCCGCCTCGGCCGGATGGAGGGTCGCGTAGACGTAGCCGCGCGCGAGCGCCCTGAGGAAGCGTCGGATCACGTCCGGCCGGTCGACGATCAGCCGCTCCCGCGTGATGATCACCGGGGTGTAGTAGTCGAGGACCTCGGCGAGATCCGGGAGCGGGAGAAAGTCGAATTCGATCCCCTCGAGCTCCGCGTGGATCCCCTGCCACCCGTAGAAGATCCAATAGAAGTCGGCCAGGCCCCGGCGGACGGCGGTCGTGAAGTCGAGCATTCCCATGTTGATCATCGTCACCGTGTCGAAGTCGGCGCCGACCGACTCCATCACTGTCCGGATCATCACCGACTCCAGGTCGCTCCCCCATCCGGCGTAGCGGCGGTTCTCGAAGCCCGCCGGCCCGGCGATGCCCCGGTCGCTCGGCGAGGCGAAGCCGGACGTGTTGTGCTGGAAGAGCGTCGCGATCGAGACGACCGGGACCCCCTGCGCGCGGGCCATCGTCACGTACTCCTGCATGGAGACCCCGAACTCCGACTCGCCGCTCGCGACGAGCGGGATCGACGCCGTTTCAGTCGGCTCGAGGACCGCGACGGCGAGCCCCTCCTCGGCGAAGAAGCCGAGAGCCTTGGCGACGAAAACTCCGGTGTGGTTCGTGTTCGGGGTCCAGTCGAGGGCGATCCGGACCGTCTCAAGGTCGTTCGCCGCCGCGCCGGCCGCCAGGAGGCCAACGCACAAGACGACCACCGATGGAACGAGCAACCTACGCATGATTCCTCCTTCGAAGCCAGGGGGTGAGGACGAAGCCGATCCCGTCGACCGCCTTGAACAACGAGAGGCTGAGCGCCATCACGATCAGGATCGCCCCGAACAGCCGATCGGTCCGGAACGACTGCTGCGCGCGGGTCATGTAGACGCCGAGCCCGAGCGATCCGCCGAGCCACTCGCCGACGATCGCACCGAGGACGCTGTACGTCGCGGCGATCTTCCCGCCGGCGAGGATCCCCGGAAGCGCCGCGGGGACGTACAAGTGGCGGTACCGATCGAGCCACGTCGCGCCGAACGTGTCGAGCAGCTCGGCGTAGATCGGATCGACAGCGCGGAACCCCTCGTAGGTGTTGACCGTGAGAGGAAAGAAGCAGACGAACGCGACGACCAGGATCTTGGAGAGCGAGCCGAGGCCGAACCAGATCAGGATCATCGGGGCGATCGCGATCAGCGGGACCGCCTGCGAAAGGACCAAGTGCGGGTAGATCAGATCGCGGAGGAGCCTCGAGCGGTGCATCGTCAGTGCCACGGCGACACCGAGGACGAGGGCCATCCCCGCCCCGACGAGGGTCTCGACGATCGTCGCGGCGGCGTGCCGGCCGAGAAGCGGCGCGTCGTTCACGATCGCCCGGATCGTGGCGACCGGCGACGGGAGGAGATAGCCGGGGACGCGGAAGATCGAGACGATCGCCTGCCAGAGGAGGGCGAACAGGAGCAGGCTGAGGGCCCACCGCGCGCCGGGCCTCCGCCAGACTGCCACGGGGTTCGTCGATCCGCCGCGCGCCCTCATCGTCGCCCCTCCTCCGACGGCCCGTGGACGACGAGGAGCGTCCCCGATCGGACCTCGATCCGGACCGGCGTTCGGTCGATCGCGTTCGACACGCCGTGCGCGCTCGCCCGGCGAAGCGGTGCACCGTCCAGCGGGTAGCGAAGTCCGTCCGTCCGGACGACGACCTCGTCGGAGAGCGGGATCAGCGAGACCCGATCGCCCGGCCGGCCGATCGGGAGCGTCAGATCGCCCCGGATCAGCCACGCCGTCTCGTCGCCGGCGACCAGCTCGACCTCGACGCCGCGCGCGACGGCCTTCTCCAGCAGCAGGACGTTCGCCAGGGTGTGATCGATCCGTCCCCCGAACGCGCCGAAGACGATCAGTCCTCGCGCCGACGCGGCCAGCGCGCCGTCGACGGCCAACTCCAGATCGGTGAGGTCCTTATCAGGCGGGTGGGCCCGGACCTCGACCTTCGAGGCCCGGAGCGACGACCGCTGCGCCGGTGTGAGGGAATCGAGATCGCCGATCACGCAGTCGACCCGGATCCCGGCAGCGACCGCCTTCGCCCAGGCGCCGTCGGCCGCGATCACCCGATCGGCGCGATCGGCGAGCTCACGCAGCCGCTTCGTGTCGCCCCACGTGCCGTTGGCGAGGATCAGGATGCAATCATCGGCCACGTCCGCATCGCTCCTTCATCGGAGGAGGCGAAGCGGGAGAATCCAGAGGCGGTGCCGATCGATCTCTCTGTGAATCGCGCTGTGGCTCGTTCATGGCTCCCTACGCTGGCATTACCCAGTTCAGGTTCGACGGGTCGAGGTACCTCCTCCTCTCAGCCCAAACCGTTGGGCTCCCCGAACAGCGTGACTCTACACCACCGGATGCGGCACGGCAAATGAGGGACTTGTCGGAACTCGTCTCCGACGCCACAAGATGTCGCTACGAAGGGAGGAAGCTCGTCTTCGCGTCGATCCCGGCGATCGTCTCGGCGATCAGCCTGGCGCAGTTCTCCACGTCGCCGAGGTGGACGATCTCTCCAGGCGAGTGCATGTACCGGCTCGGGACGCCGATCAGCCCCGTCGCCACGCCGGCCCGCGCGACCTGGATCGCGCGGGCGTCAGTCCCGGTCGGCCGCGGGTACGCGTGGATCTGGATCGGGATCCCCTTCGCCTCGGCCGTCTTTACGATCCGATCGAACAGGGGCGTGTTCACGTTCGGGCCGCGCGTCACGATCGGCCCGCCGCCCATCTTCGCGTCGCCGGTCCGCTTCTTCTCCTTGCTCATCCCCGGCGTGTCCATCGCGAACCCGACGTCGACGGCGATTCCGACCTGCGGGTCGATCCCGAACGCGCTGGTCGTCGCGCCGCGGACGCCGATCTCCTCCTGGACTGTCGCGACGGCGTAGATCGCCGCCTTCGGCTTCATCTTCGCCGCCAGACGCGCCGCCTCGAGGACGACGAACGCGCCGATCCGATCGTCGAATCCGCGGCTAGTGACGAGGCCGTTTCGCAGCTCGGCGAAGTCGTAGTCGAGGACGCCCGGATCGCCGATAGCGACGAGCTTCTCGGCCTCCTCGCGATCCTTCGCCCCGATGTCGATCCAGAGGTCCTCCATCTTGACGACCTTCTTCCGCTCCTCGGCATCGAGGAGATGGATCGGCTTCCGTCCGATGACGCCGAGGACGATCCCGCCCTTCGTCACGATCCGAACCCGCTGACCGGGGAGGACCTGTAGGTCCCAACCGCCGAGCCCGGCGAAGAAGAGGTAGCCGTTCTCGTCGATGTGGGTCACCATCAAGCCGATCTCGTCGGCGTGACCGGCGAGCATGATCCGTGGGGAGCCCTTCTCGTAGACCACGGCGAACGAGTTGCCGTGCTGGTCGACCCACGTCCGGTCCGCGAACCTGTCGGCCTCCTCGCGCCAGACGCGGGACGCGTCCTCCTCGTAGCCGGTCGGACAGATCGTCGCCATGTAGCGCTTGAGGAAATCGAGACGTGACTTGTGCATGGTACCTCCTCCTGGGGTCCGGGGCGAGAGTGTACCCGGACTTGCGGGAACCCTCCATCGAAGGAGGCGGAGGGCCGCCGCCCGATCCGTTGAATTTCGAAACTGATCTTCGATATACTGAACCCGCAATGGACGACCTCGGTGCCCGGATTCGCGACGCTCGGACGAGCAAGGGTTGGACGCTGGAGACGCTGGCGTCGGAGTCGGGCCTCTCGGCGAGCTTCCTCTCCCAGGTCGAACGCGGGCTCTCGACGCTGTCGATCGTCTCCCTCTCGTCGATCTGCCGGGCGCTCGGTCTCCCGATCGAGTCGCTCTTCGTCAGCAGCGGACCGCTCGACCGCCGTGCCCCGGTCGTCACGAAGGCCGACCAGCAGCTGCAGATCCAGATCGGACGCTCCCCGGTCGCTTATCGCTACCTGTCCGGCCAGCTCCCGGAGGCGCCGATCGAGGAGCTGCTGATCGCCGAGTTCCCGGCCGGTTGCAGGCAGGACGAGTCCCAGCATCGCGGCGAGGAGCTCGGATACGTCCTCGAGGGGAGGCTGACGATCGCGGTCGACGGGGCGGAGCACGACCTCGGCGTCGGGGACAGCTATCGGATCGAGGCGTCGAGGCCGCACTCGTATCGGACGGGGAAGGCCCGCGGCGCCCGGGTGCTGATGGCGGTAACCGAGCGGTTCGTCGAGACGTGATCGGACCGTAAGGAGGCGGGACGAAAGATGGGCAGGATCGAAGGACATCCGATCGTCCGGATCGAGCGGGGTGAGCCGTTCGCGATCCGCTTCGCGGGGCAAGAGGTCACGGCCTATCCGGGCGAGATGATCTCGTCGGCGCTGTTCGCGGCAGGGATCCGCACGTTCGGCCATCACCCAAAGGACGGCGCGCCGCAGGGGATCTACTGCGCCAACGGTCAGTGTGCCCAGTGCCTCGTCCTCGCCGACGGAATGCCGGTCAAGGCGTGCATGACGCCGGTCGAGCCCGGGATGCGGGTCGAGCCGATCGAAGGGCTGCCGGAGCTCCCGCCGCTCGACCGGGCCCCCGAGACGCGGGAGATCGAGATCGTCGATGTGCCGATCCTGATCCTCGGCGGCGGGCCGGCCGGGATGTCGGCGGCGATCGAGCTCGGCGGGCGCGGGATCGGGACGCTCCTCGTCGACGACAAGGACCGGCTCGGCGGGAAGCTCGTCCTCCAGACGCACCGGTTCTTCGGCTCGATCAACGCTGTCTACGCCGGGACGCGGGGGATCGACATCGGGGCGCGCCTGGCGAAGGAGGTCGATGCCCTCGACTCGGTCGACGTCTGGCTGAACAGCACCGCCCTCGCCGTCTTCAGCGACAAGCGGGTCGGGATCCTCCACGGCGACCGCTACGTCCTCGTCGAGCCGGAGGTCCTGCTCGTCGCCACCGGGGCGCGCGAGAAGTCACTCGTCTTCGACGGAAACACCCTCCCCGGCGTCTACGGGGCCGGGGCGTTCCAGACGCTCGTCAACCGCGACCTCGTCCGGGCGGCCGACCGGCTGTTCATCGTCGGCGGCGGGAACGTCGGTCTGATCGCTGGATACCACGCGCTCCAAGCGGGGATCGAGGTCGTCGGCCTCGTGGAGGCGCTCCCCGAGTGCGGCGGGTACAAGGTCCACCGAGACAAGCTCGCCCGGATGGGCGTCCCGATCTACACGTCGCACACGATCCTCAACGCCAACGGGATCGACGGGGTCGAGTCGGTGACGGTCGCCCGCGTCGACGAGGAATTCCGGCCGATCGCCGGGACGCAGCGCTCGTTCGATTGTGACACGGTGCTGATCGCCGTCGGGCTCGATCCGGTCGACGAGTTCTACGAGGCGGCTCGCCGGTTCGAGCTGCCCGTCTTCGCCGCCGGCGACGCCGAGGAGATCGCCGAGGCGTCGGCCGCCATCTTCTCCGGCAAGATCCGGGGGCTCGAGGTCGCCCGCTTCCTCGGCGCGACGGACGAGGCGGTGCCGGACGACTGGCGGGCGACGTCCGAGATCCTGAAATCGAAACCCGGTGAAATCATCGATCGCGAACGGCCTCCCGCCGGGGAACTGCATCCGGTCTTCCACTGTTCACAGGAGATCCCGTGCAATCCGTGCACGTCGGTCTGTCCGCAGGGGCTGATCCACATCGACGAGGACGACATCCGGAAGATTCCCGAGTTCCTCGGGGAGCAACTAGGAAAGGAGTGCGTCGGCTGCGAGCGGTGCGTTGCGATCTGCCCCGGGCTGGCGATCACGCTCGTCGACCGGCGCGACGATCCGGAGAATCCGATCGTGACGATCCCGTTCGAGTACGCGCCGGATCGACTCGCCGTCGGCGAGGAGGTGAAGGTCCTCGACGCGGTCGGCGACCTCCTCGGCTCCGTCTCGGTCGTCGAGGTGAAGGCGATCGAGGCGAACGACCGGACGGTCCTCGTCAAGGTGCGCGCGCCGGCAGAGATCGCGACGCGGATCGCCGGGATCCGCGTCCAGGAGCCCTGGATCGGGGAGCCGCTCCCGGAGGCGGTCGATCCGATCCACGACACCGACATCGTCTGCCGGTGCGAGCGGGTGACCGCGGGAGAGATCCGCCGACTGATCCGCGCCGGGCATCGCGACATGAACGAGATCAAGACCATGAGCCGAGCGGGGATGGGGGCTTGCGGCGCCAAGACGTGTAGCGCCCTCATCCTCCGGCTCTTCCGCGAAGAAGGGGTGCCGCTCGATGAGGTGACCGAAAACGTGCCTCGCCCGCTGTTCGTCGAGGTGCCGTTCGCCAGCTTCGCTGGGATTCAAGACGGAGGCCGCGATGCCTAAGCCCTCGACCTTCGACGTGATCGTGATAGGAGGCGGGAGCGTCTCGAACGCGAGTCGGTCCGATTCGTTCGAACCGGGGAGAGAATCCCCCGGAGTCTCTCGGTTGGAGGGGGTGTCGTGAGTCGGACGTACGATGTAATCGTGGTTGGCGCTGGAAGTGTGGGAATTCCGGCGGCCTGGGCGATGGCGCGGTCCGGCCTGAAGGTCCTCGTCCTCGATCGGTTCGCCAGTCCCGGCCAGGGCTCGAACAAGTCGGCGATCGGCGGGATTCGGGCGACGCACTCCGAGCCGGCGAAGATCCGGATCGGACTGCGCTCGCTGGAGATCGCGTCGACGTGGGAGGAGACCTACGGCGACGACATCGAGTGGTCGACCGGCGGGTACTCGTTCGTCGCCGTCTCGCCGCGCGAGGAGAAGATCCTCAAGGACCTGCTCGCGGTCCAGCAGGCAAGCGGCCTCGACATCGCCTGGTACGACGCGGACGGCCTGCTGCGGATCGTCCCGGCGCTCAACCGCGAAGGCCTGATCGGTGGGACGTACTCGCCCGGTGACGGCCATTGTTCACCGCTCCTCTTCTGCCACGCGATCTACGATCGTGCCCGGACGGCCGGCGCCGAATTCCGGTTCCACGAGGCCGTGACCGGGATCGACGCGCGCGGCGGACGCGTCCGCGGCCTGACGACGGACAAAGCGACGTACGCGGCGCAGATCGTCTTGAACGCCGGCGGCGGCTGGGCGAGCGAGATCGGCGCGATGGTCGGCCTCGACCACCCGGTGCAACCCGACTCGCACGAGGGCGGGATCACCGAGCCGGTCGCCCCGTTCCTCGGACCGATGGTCGTCGACATCAGCCCAGCCCCCGGGTCGGCGAACTACTACTTCTTCCAGCACGCCACCGGCCAGGTCGTCTTCTGCATCACGCCGCGCCCGGTGATCCCCGGATTCGATCGCGACGCGACGAGCGGCTTCCTGCCGATGGTTTCAAGGCGGATGGTCCGACTGATGCCGCGGCTCGCCAACCTGCGCGTGCGCCGCACCTGGCGGGGCCTTTACCCGATGTCGCCGGACGGCGCACCGATCGTCGGCTGGGCGCGCGAAACCGAGGGCTACCTGATGGCGATCGGGCTGTGCGGGCAGGGATTCATGCTCGGCCCCGGGCTCGGAGAGCTCCTCGACCGCGTCGTCCGCGACGACCTGACGGACGAGGATCGCTCGATCCTCGACGAACTCTCCCCGTACCGACCATTCGAAGGCCAAGCGGCGCTGAAGTAAGACCCACCGGAGGTGAACCGATGAACGCTTTCGTGACTCCGGTGATGGCCTGTCTTGCCTTCGTCTTCTCTCTGCTGATTCACGAGCTCTCACATTCCACGGTGGCTTGGATCAAAGGAGCAGCTCGGAGCCCAATCTCGGTGCGCTTCCTCCCGTACCTTTATCTGCCGATTGCCCCAAACCTAGATGAGATCAAGTACGAGGCGCTGGCTTCTCGCGAGAAGGTGCACATCCTCTTGGCCGGGTTGGGCGCGAACCTGCTCGTGTGGGGATTGATGATCCTGATCCTCTGGACCGATGGGGGCGCTCTGCATCCTGTTCTGTAAGGGTTTCTGCTCTTCTTGGCGCTGGCCAATCTCGCGGAAACGGCCAGTTATACAACTGTCGGGACAGCCCGTCCGATCAGCGACATCAAAGACCTTCTTGCCGAACTCCCGCGGCTACCCGCTGCGGCAGTCTACGTTCCCTCGACGTTGCTTTGCGGCCTGTTTGTCTACTTCTCTTGCCAGTTGTTCCCTGCGCGGCAAGCGGCCGCGTATTGGGCGTTCTTCTTCGCCGTGTACGCGCTTCTGTCCGCGAGCCGGATTGTGCTCACGTCTGGCGGGAAGACGGAAAGGAATTGACGGGAGAGCTATCAACGAGAGCACCCATGGCTTTCGAACCTGCGGGTGCCGCACCTGGCGGGGCCTCTATCCGATGTCGCCGGACGGCGCACCGCTCGTCGGCCGGTCGAACGAGGTCGAGGGATACGTCATGGCGATCGGGATGTGCGGCCACGGGTTCATGCTCGGGCCGGGCCTCGGCGAGCTCCTCGACCGCCTCGTCCGCGACGACCTCAGCGAAGACGACCGGACGATCCTCGAGAGGCTCTCGCCGACCCGCTCGTTCGAGGGCCAAGCGGCGTTGAAGTAGCGTGCGTGGAAGTCCCCTTGCTCTTCTACGCGGAGTGCAGTTTCCCTTGCGCGTCTCCTTCTTGACGAACCGATGACCATAGCTCCAGTTGTCCGGACTTCTCATCCTCGCCAGGGGATGGCGTCGACTCCATGAGTAACTGTCCCTTTGCCAGGCAGAATGCTCTATGTGGCAGATCCCCTTCCCGGAACTCAGCAGGAAGTTCGGCGAGGATCTCATCTCGCGTGAAGGGATCATACCTTCTAGATTTCAAAGGAACGTACGCGATTCGTCGGCCTCCCTCGACAAAGGAGAAGTGCGTAGAACCCGCATCGAACTGCGAAAGAACATCCCGAATCGTCCTTTTCGAGATCCCGCAACGATATGGCAACGCCATCAGTTGATCATGGAAGCTGTCGAAAGAGAACAGTAGGGATTTCCTCTCTCTGCGCTCGCTGTAGGTACGTGTCCGGACCTGAGGACCATAGATGTCTGCTATTGCATCGAGCAGCTTGGTGACAACGCCCAAGGAGGAGGTCAGACCATCGCTTCCTGCTATCAGGTAGTTCGCGTACTGGAGATAGCTCTCGAGACGAAGCTCAGTCCCAGTCTCGGCCAAGTAGTGACTGATGCGTCGGTTCTGTGGCAGGAAACGGTCTCGGAGGGAATCTGCTGGGGCCATATCAGGCAACGGATGATGATTGAAGAAGAGCGTCTCTCCCTCTGTGTCACGATCGAAGTGGCACAGACAGACATGCTGTCCTTGTTGTGGAACGACCTCTCGCTGAAGCGCCAGTGCAGCTGGGCTTGCAGCTCTCGATGGGACGACCACAAGAACATCCTGGTTCTTCGGAGTAAACGGTTGTGAGTTGGTACCTAACTGGAAGCTGAACAGGTCGTTGCAGTAGCCCTGTGTTTGCCTCGCGAAGCTAGCGAGGCTTTGTGGATTCCGTGAAAGGCTGGCTTTCACTTCACCGACTACTGCATAATCATAGCCCGGAAAGGGGATGACGAAGTCAGGTTTGGTCGTGGCCAGAAAGCGTCCGTCTTCTATCCGTCCTATCGAGTGTACACAATCGAACATCGCGACATCGCCATACCGATGAGCAACATGGTAGCACCATGCCCCGACGATGGCGGAAGTTGTGTCGTAGTGGCGGTATTCCTCAAGGAGCGAGTTCATCCGCTCCAGAGTCTCTTCGATGCTTGGAGATTCCTCACCCATGGATTTTGTCGGCCAACGGCAGGCTAGTTGCCGAGACGGACTCTACCTCAAGGAAATCCTGAGAGATCACGTTCAACAGGTTGCTGAGAGCTGCCTCGCTGGCGTTTAGTCCTGGTAGGATCCGGATTCCACCACCGCACGAAAAGACAGTGAAGGCTGAGCCATTGATCAGATCGAATACCGAAAAATGGAGATACGGGTTTCCGTGCAAGACGGAGACTGTGTGGCGTGAGCTGGAATCAAGTATCCTGACTAGCACTTCACCGGACGCTGCGACAGACGGGGTAAGTGATTCCTCGAACGTAATGTCAACAGCTCCGACAATGCCAGGCTCACGTTGCCGGACAGCCTGCTCGAGCACCTCATGGAGTTCTCTTTCTTGGCCCAGGAGGAGCAACCACTCGGCTAAACACGAGTCGAAGTCACCTCGGTGGAAATACAGGAGTCCATCTCGTCTGCACGTGGCCTCATATGAGGGATCACCAGATACACGGTATGTGGCTCCGTCAAGGTACCCGTGCTCCCTTTCAAGGCGCTCTGCAAGCACATCCACTCCCTCGGGTTGCTCGATGTGCATGTGACCATTGCGCAGGCGGATGTCGGCTCGCAACACGATCAGATCGGGGTAGGACGCTTCGTGCAGGTACTGGAGATGATTGAGAAGGCTTCGTGCGCGAATCCTCATACGGCGGAGTCCGGGGTAGAACAGCTCGATCCATGGCAGCAAACACAAGTCGCGGAAGTCCGAGAGGTTCTGTCCATGAACCAAATCCTGATGTGTCATTGCAGCAAACCATACGTCCTGAATCCGCAAACACATGAAATGCCCTTCTAGGTACCTGTTGACATCCGACCGCCGAGTGTGGTGCGAGATTCGGTGCACTGAGATCTGTTCAGTTAAGCGGTTATTCGTGGCATTGAACGTGTGACCGACGTATTGCTCGAAAGCACTGAACGGCTCGTCTACTTCAACTCCGAGGGGAATCATGACTACACCAAGCTCTGTTGATGCCACGTCGCGGGTCTCCGCAAGAAGCCTCAATACGTCCTCAGCTGATACTGCCGAAGCAGCGGCAGCTTGGCATGCTGGTGAGTCTGACAGGAAGGAATGATCGAAAAGCCCTTCAGACACGCTCGGAACCTCGCTTCTCCTCAACCGCAGGGCTTCTCCCCTGAATCCCTGGCTTTGATTCACTCTCAACGTCAGTATACAAGCAGCTGCGTGTGAGTCTAGTCCGAAGTTCCTGAGGCCATAGTAGCGAAACCTCTGTTGGGTTGGGGAATAGCTCAAGAATCACAGTGCAGTGTTCTGTCTACACCGCGATGGTGTCAATCAGATCCAACGCCAGCTTCTGCTTGGCATTGGCGATCGTCGTCATGGTGAAACAATGCTTGTTGGGTTGTGTTCCCTTGCGACGACAGGTATCCCTCACGATGGTGCTGAGACTCTCTAACAACGTGCGGAAGCTGTGTGCTTGGCTGCCGTCTTCCAATCTCCTACTGTGAACCTTCGCCAGTGCCTTGACCGACCGCTTCGCCGGCGCTACCGGGTCGCGGGTCCTCTTACCCTGTTGATCCTCATCGCTGAACAGCAACGCTCGCCAGGCTTCCTTCATGTGCCACTCCACGTAGTAGGCCAGCATGCACAGGAAGATGTGCGCACGCACCCGTCCCTCCAGGTAGTGGTAAATCGGGCGCACCTTGAGATCGATCGACTTCAACGACCGGAACGCCTCCTCCACCTTCGCCAGATCCTTGTAGTAGCGTACGGTATCCTCTGCGCTCGACCGTTCCTCGGACAGGCTGGTGCGGATCACGTACAGCCCATCGAGGGCCGCCTCCGCCGCCACCTTCTCCTCCAGCAACCGGTAGCTGAACCGCCGATCATCGATGGTCAACTGGAAGTGCTTGGCCACCTTGTACTTGTTCACCACCCGACCGACCCGCACCCCGATCTTCTCCTTGGCGATCAGTCTCCCTCGTTCGACCATCCCCTCCACCTTCTCCAGCTCCGCGATCGTTGCTTGAAGCAACGCCTCTCGCTTGCGTGCTCGTCGTTCGGCCATCAACGGATTGCGGCAGACCACCAGCCGCTCCCCCGGGAAATCAGGATCACGCAGCTCAAGGAGGTCGCGCTCGTCGAACAATCCGAGCTCGATCGTCCCATCGTTCACCAGCTTGCGGATCTGTCCGCTCCTCAACGCACTGATCCAGTCGACATCCCCCATCTCCTTGAACCGATCGATCTGCTGCTGTGAGATCATCCCCCGATCCCCCACCAGCACCAGATCGTTGATCTTGAACGTCTGCTGCACCTTCGCCACCTGCGCCGCAACGGTCGTCGGGTCCGCCATGTTCCCTGGGAAGACGGAGATCGATACCGGACATCCCCGCTCATCGGTGAGTAGACCGTAGTTCACCTGCAGCTTCCCCTTCTTCCCGTCCCGGTTGTGCCCCAGCGCCGCCAGGGGACAGCTTCCCCCCTCGAGGTAGCTCGACGTGAGATCGTAGAGCACCAAGCCGCCGTCGTGTAGGTGACGCGCCGCCAGCTTCTTCTCGATCCTCTCCTGACGATCCACCAGCCAGTCCATTGCCGCGTACAGGTCGTCTTCGATCGCCTCCGCTACCCCCAGCTCGTCGGGGAGCGTCGTGAGGTGCCACCAGCGGGTGGTTGCCAACTTGCTGAACGGTTTCAGGATCCGAGCAGCGACCATCGCTACCACCAGATCCCGCTGGCGCGATCGCTTGGAGGAGATCAGCTCCTCCAACCCCAATCGCTTGATTGCTAACCGCACCGCCTCGACGTGACCGTGGTGCTTCGAGTCGATGACCTCAAACAGCGAGTCGACCGGCACCAGCTGCTCGCCCTTCAGCGCGCGGCGCAGGGTCTCCACCTGGTCGATGGGGAAGTGTGACAGGTTGGCCAGGGTCCGTTTCTTGACCTTTCCTCCTTCGCGGTAGGACTCGCGCAGGAGGATCGCCGGGCGTGATCCTCGATTCGGTATGACATGGATGTGCATGCCTACCATTCTACACATTTAACCAACAATATCAAGATGTTCCCCATGCATTACATGCCTACACAATGCCGCCAGCCCGCCTAAAGCATATCCTGACTCCAATGGGACTAACGACCAATCCTCGACCTTAAATCGCGAGGAACTTCGGTCTAG
>CAZGXU010000006.1:0-60655 GCA_964530075.1 uncultured Thermotogae bacterium | reverse complement strand
TGAAGGGGGATTCGCGACACGGTTCTTCGAAGGTTCATCATCGAGCCCCTTCCTGCGCTACGAATCGGCGGATATTCAGAATCATGAACGGGATGATGAGGATCAGGAGCACGACAGCTATCGCACTGGCGCGGCCGTAGTTGAAGTAGTTGAACATCTCTTTGTACATCCGATTGGCGATGACTTCCGTCGAGTAGTTGCCGTTCGTCATGACGTAGATGATGTCGAAGATCTTGAGAACTTGGACGACCATGGTTGTGGCGACCACGGCTGCGGTGGGGCTGAGCAGCGGTAGGATGACGTTGCGGAAGACGCGCCATTCATTGGCGCCATCGATGCGCGCGGCTTCCAGCAACTGCTTGGGGATGTTCTTGTAGGCCGCCGACAGGATCACCATGCAGAATCCTGTCCACATCCAGATGCCCACGACGATCAAACAGAAATTGTTGATCCAGGGGCGCTGAATCAGCCATCCGATCGGTTCTCCCCCGAGAGCGACGACAATCGCGTTGAGGAAACCGATCTGGGACAGATTCGCAGGCTTGTACGCGTAGACGAACTTCCAGATGATGGATGCGCCGACCATCGAAATCGCGGCGGGGATGAAGACGATCGACTTCGCAATCTTCTCGTACTTCACTCGGTCCAGCAACACAGCCAGAACGAGGCCGAAACCGACGGTGAAGAAGGTGAACAGGACTGCCCACAGCGCGTTGTTGCGCAACGCGGTAAGCATGGTTTGGTTGGTAAACACGTACTTCCAGTTGGTGAAGCCCACGTACTCAACGCTGGGGCCGAAGAGAGTGGTTCCCCGGCCGAAGAACGACCGTGCTACCGTCATGACGGTGGGATAGACCAAGAAGAATCCGATGAGCAGCAACGCGGGCCCGACGAAAAGCCACGGTCTCCATCGGCCAGTGTGAATCATGACAACGCACTCTCTGTGAGGACTGAAGAGGGAGCCAAGGGGACAAGCCCCTAGGCTCCCTCACGTTCCTAGTAAGCGTCCTTGGCTACATCCTCGATGTTCTGGAGGACGGTATCCAGATCCATCCCACTGACGTAGTCGAGAATGCCCGTCCAGAATGCACCGGTACCGATCTCAGCCGGCATCATGTCGGAGCCGTCATAACGCGACACAGCCGCGTTGAGCAGCATTCCCTGTGCCTGCCGGGTGATCGGATTCGTGAACTGGTTCGGATCGGCGTTGACGTACGCCGACAGCTCACCGAGTTCGGAGCTCCAAATGCTGGCCGCGGTCTCCGAGGTCAGGAACTGGGCGAACTTGATCACCTCGGGGCGGTCGTTGAACACCGTCACGACGTCGCCCGACACGAGCAGCGGGATCGACCCGTCGGGAGTCGCGTCCGGCGAGATGCCCGGAAGCGGGAAGATGGCGTAGTCCTCCCCGGCGACAAGGTTCGGGAAGTGATCCGTGATAAAGCCGTTGATGAACGTGGCCTGCTTGGTCATGTAGGCTGCCGGCGGATCGAAGAACAGCGGATCGGCGGCGTCGCCGAAGTTCGTCGTCAGCGCACCTGTGGCGCCACCGAGGACGTAGTTGTCCGCGAACATGTCACCGAAGACCTCAAACGCGCTCTTGACACGCTGGTCCGTCCACGGAACTTCGTGGGCAACCCACTGGTCGTAGAAGTCCGCGCCGGCCGTCCGCAGGATGATGTCCTCAATCCAGTCGGTGCCCGGCCAACCACTGGCGGCGCCGGACTCAAGACCGATCGACCACGGAGCACCCCCGTCGTCGACGATCTGCTGGCTCAGAGCCTGCAGCTCGTCCCACGTGCTCGGCACGGCGTACCCATCGGCTGCGAACACCTTCGGGTCGTACCAGACCAAGCTCTTCACGTTCGGGAAGATAAACAGGCCGTATAGACCGCCTCTGTACTCCCCGATTGGGAGAAGCGCCGGGTTGATGTCCGACGTGTCGATGAGACCGTTAAGGTTGACGATCTGGCCGGCATCCGCCCACTGCCGCATGGTTCCAATCCACGGGTGGGGGGTGAGATCCGGCGGGTTTCCTTGCGCGAGACGCGTCGCCAGGATAGCCGGCCGGTCACGTCCGACGATCTCAACAATGACCGTGATATCCGGATTGGCTTCCTCAAACGCGGCGACGATCTTCTGGAACGCCGGGGCCTGTTCGCCCGGCCAACCGTGCATCACAGTGACGTACTTCATCTCAGCGAATCCAACGATCGTGGCTAGTCCGACAAGCGAAAGCGCGAGAAGCGCAACTAGAGCCTTACGCATGTTCTGCCTCCTTGGTTACCTTTCCATAGGTCCTTCCCAACAGCTGGCCATGCTGTCCTTCGAGCGTACCACCTCCCTGTTCGATGTCTGGCATGAATCGGTTGTGGAGAGGCCAACATCGTCCTTACGGCCGGGCTCGCGCGATCCCTTGGCTAGCGCTCTGGTTCGCATTGGTCGGCGTCCCTCCGGTGATTCACTACGTCTTGGGGACCAGCTCCTTCACGGAGTAGTCCGCCTCGATCAGGATGTCGGCGTGATCCCTGTGCCTTGATATGATTCCGTGCTCGATCTCCAGTACCCGATCGAGAAACGCGTCTTGCGTCTCGCGGGCGCGTTCGGTCCTCGCGCTTCGGGTATCTCTGAACGTGCGATCGACGAAGACCCGTACGTCGACGTTCCGCAGCAAGGACGTGTATGTCCCCTCGATGATGACGACTCTCACGCCTTCAGCGGACAGCCGCTCCTCGCCGATTCGGTCCTCGTCGTAGAAGACGAGCGGCTTGACGATCGCTTCCGCTCCGTCGATCAGGGCCTTGAGGTTGGCGTCGAGGAGGTCGAGTCTGACCTCCTGCGGTCCGACCCAACCGATCTCCTCTCTCCGCTTCCGATCGTTCGTCCTCGGCGGGTGGATGAAGTAGTCGTCCTGCTGGATGACGAGGGCCGAAACGCCTCGGGCTCGCAGCTCGTCGGCGAGAGCCTCCGCCAGTTCGCTCTTTCCGCTCCCGGACTCTCCACCTATGCTGACGATGAGCGGCGCATCGCGGTCGGAGAATCGCTTTTCGAGGAGCGACGCGAGGTTTGCCGCCGCTTCCCGATGCCGGTGGTCGATGATCAACCTGTCACCGTGCATCGGATCCATCCCTTGCCTCAAGTCCGTATGCCGCAAGATGTCGATCGGCGATGATCTCCCAGCTGTAGCTTCTCTCCATCTTTGCTCGACCGCGTCGTCCGAACTCGTCCCGTCGTTCGGGCGCTCGGATCAGTCCAGCGAGAGCATCCGCGAGTGCTTCGGTGTCGGTCGGATCGACGAGGATCCCGGTGACCCCCGATTCGATAACCGTCGCTGGACCGCCGGTGTTCGTCGCGACGACAGGGACCGCACAGGCCATCGCTTCGAGCATCACGATGCCGAACGGCTCATATCGAGACGGGAGGACGAAGATGTCCGCCGCACCGTGGTAGAGAGGCAGCTGCTCCTCGGGCAAGACTGGCAACCACCGCAACTTGGTATCGAGCGCGTGCGATCCGACGATTGCTTCGAGCCTTTCGCGCTCCCGAGCCTCTCGCTCGGTTCCGTCTCCGGCGCTGAACAGGAAAAGCGTCGAAGGCAGGTCATCGCGTCGGGCGAGGCGCCCAGCCGCTTCGAGGAAGAGGTCGAACCCCTTTCGCTCGTCGAGCCGGCCGAGGGTGAAGACGATCGTGTCCTCTTCGGGTAGTCCGAGCGCTCTCCGCGTCTTCTTCTTGTCGGCCAAGGGCGCGAAGACGTCCGAGTTTACCCCGGGAGGGATGACGACGATCCGATCGGTCGGGACGTCGTACAGCTCGTGGATCTGATGTTTCTCGGTCTCGGTCAGGGCAACGACGCGGTCGCAGCTGCGGTAAATCCCTGTCTCGATCTGGATCCGCTCGTCGTAGCGGTACTCCTCGCCGTCAGGAAGCGCGACTTGCTTCAACCTCCCGATCGAGTGGGTCGTGTGAAACCAGCGGTGTCCATTGCGAAGCGCACCGGCGACGTACCCCCCGTCCCAGTAGTGTGAATGGAGAAACTCGCCGCCGGTGAGCCCCTTTCGGACACGGTCGGCGAACTCCGGGAGGTAGGGACCGAGGTCTTCCTTCGGGATGAACCCAGCCGGACCGCACGGGACGCGTACCACCGTTGCGCCCGGCACGAACCCTTCTCGCTCCGGCTTCCCCTCGCCTCGATCCCTCGTGTAAACGTGGACCACATGACCGGCCTTCGCAAGGTGGGCCGACAGCTCGCGGACGTAGACACACTGCCCCCCGATGTCCGGCTCGCCGATTCGGCCGAGCGGATCGCCGTGGGGTGTGATCATCGCGAAGGTGGCTTCAGGCAACCAGCACCTCCAGTCTCGGGTGCGCGTTCTTCAGGCGCTTCGCCACGGCTGCGGGGATCGGCCTCTCCGTAACAAGGACGTCGACGCGATTGAGCGGCTCGATCTTGACCAAGCTCTCGATGCCGATCTTCGACGAATCGGCGAGAACGACGACGCACTCGGCCCTTTCGATCATCTTTCGTTTGATTCCCGCCTCTTGCGAGTTGTTCACCGAGATACCGTGCTCCGTCACGCCGTTGACTCCGAGCACCGTCTTGTCGAAGTGGAGCCGATCGAGAAACCCCTCGGCCAATTCGCCGGTGAAGCTGAGCACGGGCCCGTACAGCGTCCCACCGATTAGAATAAGCTCCACGTTCGGTGCGTCGACGAGCTTGTTCATCGAGTAGACGGAATTGACGGCGAGCGTGAGCCGTCTATGGCAGAGCCGGTCGGCGAGGTATAGCGTCGTGCTGCCCGCATCGAGGATCACCCGATCGCCGTCCCGGATCGTCTCCGCCGCCTTTGTGGCGATCGCCTCCTTCGCCTTTCGGTTGACACTCGATTGCTGTTGAAACGCCGGGGTGAAGCGGGAGATTCGGTTGGCAACGGCACCACCGCGGTTTCTCGTTAGGGTCCCCTGCTTTTCGAGCGCTTTGAGGTCGGAGCGGATTGTGACCCGAGAGACCCCGTAGCGATCGCTCAATTCCGCGACCGTTGCTACCCCTTGGGCAATGACGGATTCCGCGATCAGGTGGCGTCTTTCATCGACTAGCATTTCGCTTGTTTTTGATATCTATATGGCCTTCGTAAGGTTACCGAGCGGTCGCCGTTTTGTCAAGGAACAACCTACTCAATCAAGTTCCCCTACGGCGCTGACGGACGAGAGCAAGGTAAGGTCTTTCAGTAACACATCGATGAGTCACTCGGTTAGCTCTTCCTGCTTCTTGAGCCGACGGCTGACTGTGGAGTAGTGGACACCCAGGAAGTCCGCAATCTCACGGAGTTTGTAGCCGTACTCGCGATACGCAGTGGCCAGTGCACGCTCCTCCGAGGCTGCCCCGAAGATGTCCTCGAGCGGAGGACGACTGACAAGGCGCTGCTCGCGCGGAATCTCTCGGAATGTGAGGCTTCCTTCCGGGACGTGCTGCCCAATGAACGCATTGCTCCCGTAGTAGATCTGTCCTCGGAGCTTGTCCCAAGCCGGCTCGCCGCGCCCGGCCGACACAAACCGTCGATAGGCACAGCGAGCCTTGGATGGGGACTGAGCGAATTGAGCGAGGATCCAGTCGGTGGTCAGGAACGACGGCGCGGACTCCAACCCCGCCGTAGCCCTGTAGCTGCTCCACCGCCAGTCCTTGCATGAGCGAACCATCCGGGCGCGGACAGGATTCAGAACGACATATCGCGCCAGCTCGAGGAGATGTGAATCCTTCTCGACGAGGATCGCCTTGTAGTGCCCCTGGAAGACGTGGCCAGATCGCTTGTGGCGTCCGTTGAACTCCTGGGTGTAGACACCATTCAGATGGCGCATGCCCCGGGCGAGCGTCGGATCTACAGTCTCGACAAGGAGATGGTAGTGATTGCTCATGAGGCAGTACGCATGACAGAGCCGATGGAAGCGATCGATGGCCTTCGCAAGGATCTCAAGAAACCTTGTGCGATCTTCATCGTCGAGAAAGATGTCTTGTCGCGCGTTGCCCCTGGAAGTGAGGTGATAGACGGCGCCAGGGTACTCGATACGCAGTGGTCTGGCCATGACTCCAGCCCAGCATGATGGATATGTCATTGCAAGACCTAACCCCTTCGACGGGACATCGTCCGGCGGAGTTGTCGTTGTAGAGCTCGTCACAAGCTGAGAGCATCTCAGCCCATCAACACCGCGTCCTGCAATCACGGCAAATCACTCGGCACTGGCCCAGGCTGTATCCTCCTTATGAACAACTGATCCGGTATTTGACGACCACCGCTCCCATCGTGACACTTGTCAGGCGAGCCATCCGAATGGGAGCCAAGCGAACCATCATGAGACATCGAGCGGCCTTTCGCCGCTGGTTCGGCGGTATCAGTATTCTGATCGGCATGACCTGCATCGCCCTGGGCCTTGCGCTTGCCATCGCGGCACGGAACGGCGTCGAATACGAGTATGACAAGGTCGTCGATGCCGTCGGACGAAACCTCCTCCGGGTGAGTTCATCCAATCCTGCTGTCGACAGCTTCGACGATTCGGACATCGATCGGCTTCGAGCCGGTCCGGGCATCGAATCTGTGGCAGGGGCCACGAGCACCCACGAGTTTGCCCAGCTGCAACTCAAGGTGCTGGGCGTAACTCCCAACTACGTCGAGATGCACCATCTGCAGTTGTCACGCGGGCGCATGTTCGAAGATGGTGAGACCGGCGTTGCCGTGCTCAGCCAGTCATTCGCTCAGTCTTACTACCAAGCGCAGGACCCGATCGGTCAGATTCTGGACGTCGGATTCGGAGAGCAAGAGGTCATCGGGGTACTCGCTTCCCTGGGAGAGGACAGCTCGTGGGCGGAAGCCGAGAGCGTCGATGCGCTGCTGCCGGTGCCCGATCTTTGCCGATACAACTTCCGCCCTCAGGACATCGAACGTTGCCTTGAGAATCCATTCTCCCAATTGTGGATCCGACTGAACGTTGACGACCCCGAGGCAGGCATGGCGAGCGTCCTCGCCGTGCTCGGCGATCGAGGTGACGTGTCCACGATCAGCGTTCTGTACGACTTCACATTCCTGCTGCGGCGGCGAACGGTTCAGCTGTTCGCGATCATCGCATTGGCATTGCTATTCATCGGAACGGTCAACGCATTCGCCGTCGGTTTGACCACCGTGGCGCAGCGTACACCGGCGATCGGCACGCGGCGAGCGCTGGGGGCGGGGCGCATGAGAACGGGGCTGAGCAGCCTGCTTCGCTTGTTGGGATTAACGGTGGCCGGTGTCATTGCCGGAAGCGGACTGGCCATCTGGATGGCGGACGTATTCGAGCGGCTGCTGTCCATTCCGCTGCGTTTCGGACCTCTTCATTTCGTGGGCGCCGGCCTGCTGGTGGGCGCCGCCTTGCTTGCCGGCACGCTTCCCGCTTTCCGCGCCTCGCGGATCCCGCCTGTTCGTGCCATCCGCCTCGACCCACTTCGACACGAGAAACGTCCCTTGCAGGGATGGGGTTGGCTGATCACATTGGCCTGCGTCGTCGGCATTTCGTCGGTCGTGTTCGTCGTTGCGCTATCGGATTCCATCGCCGCCGCCTATCGAGAGATGTACGGCGACCTGGAACCCAACGTCGTCGCCGTTGTCGGAGGACGCTCGACTCCGGGCAAGGCCGAGACAGGTTACGACCTGCAACGGAAGGATATCGATGGCATCTTCGGCGTTGCCGGGGTGACAAGCGTCGCAGCGGAGCGGAGTGTCCTGTCGATTCACGGGTACGCGGAGGACGGGACCATTCTCTATGACCAAGCGACGTTCGAGGGACACGAGGTCATGGGGACGCTGGTCGAGGTGGTGTCCGTCGGGGACGCCTTCTTGGCCGGATCGCTCGTTGAGGGGCGCATCCCGACATCCAAGGAGTTTGGCGACAGAGCCCATGTCATCGTGCTGAGCAAAAAGGTGGCCGACGAGACGTTCGGTACGCTCGATCCACTCGGACAGGTGATCACATTTGGGTCCGAAGAATTCGTCGTCATAGGCGTCCTCAACGCTCCAAAAACGAACGTTGGAGGTGCCAGCCAGTGGATGATGATGATCCCTGCCGGGGCCGTCGAGAACGAACTCGCAACCGGCTATCGGACCTGGGTTCGGATGGATCCGGCAGTGAACGTCGAGGCAACAGTGGGCAATATCCGGGCCGTGCTTCGGGATCTGCACCCCGGTAGTGCGCCGGCTCAGATCGAGGGTCCGGCGCAGGAGATGGGGCAGATGATCGCCCTAGCCAACAGCGTCACTCTCGGTTCGCTGCGATTGGGGATGCTGGCATTGATCGTGAGTGCCTTCGGATTGGGAAATCTCTTCTGGGCGCAGACGATGCGCCGGAGAAGGCAGCTCGGAATTCAACGCGCTGTGGGGGCGACTGCGACGAGAGTGTCTCTGAGTGTCTTCCGCCAAGCGTTGCTTACGACAGCGGTTGCCGGCGTCCTCTCCATGGGAGTCGCCGTCTTCGGCGTCCGGTTGCTGTCGGGCTGGTTCTTCTTCGATGTGCGCTTCCAATGGCAATGGCTGGCGTGGACGGCAGCCGCTGTCTTGGTTGCCGCATCGCTCGGAGGAGGGATCCCGGCGCTGTGGGCAGCCACGCTCTCTCCCATGGACACGATTCGATTTCGGGGGTGATACGCCACAATGATCGAAGCACGCGGTGCGTCGCGCATCTACTACCGCGGATCGGCGGAGATCCGTGCGCTCGATGACGTCAGTTTCCAAGTACACGACGGCGAGGTCGTCGCCATTCAGGGACCGTCCGGGTCGGGCAAGACGACGTTGCTCAGCCTGCTGGGAACGTTGGATCGTCCGACGTCGGGAACCATCCTGATCGACGGTGAGGATGTCTGGAACCTGTCCGACAGACGGCGGTCCTTCTTGCGAGCCCGCAGCATCGGCTTCGTCTTCCAATGCTACAACCTTATCCCCGAACTGACCGCCTGGAAGAACGTCGCGCTTCCTTTGCGCTACGGAGGCGTACGGCGCGCCGAGCGTAAGAAGAGGGCCATGGCCGCGCTCGAGGCCGTCGGTCTGACCGATCGCGCCCGCCACCTTCCCTCGCAGCTCTCCGGCGGCGAGGAGCAGCGGGTCGCCATCGCTCGTTCGACGGTCATCCAGCCCCGCCTCCTGCTCGCTGATGAGCCGACCGGGAACCTCGACACGGAGACCGGCGATCGGATCATTCGTCATATCCTGTCCCTTCGCGATGACGAGCGGATGCTGGTTCTGGTCACGCACGATCCGTCCGTCGCCAACCGTTGTCCCCGACAGCTGACCATGCACGACGGGAAGCTCTTCGAGTCGTCGCCCGCTGAAGCCGAGTAGCCCGTCGACGCGTTTGCGGGCCGCTCTGCTCAAGAAACAACGGCGGACAGACCTTCCTGAACGCACCCTCGCCGGCCGAGGGCGATCGGAGTCTCAGTCGGGACCTTCGGTCAGAAAGCCCAAGTCCTCGGGGCAGAACTTCCCGAGCTTGTTCCCCACGAGTTCGTTCTCGGGATCGGCGAAGAAGTTGCCATAGCCCGTGATCGTCCCGGAGAATGATTCGCCGAGGGTCCCATCCGACGTCGGGCACTCACCGGACAGCGCCCGGATTCCGTAGCCGAGGTTGGAGTAGAACTTCGACCCCGTCATGTGCAGCGTGGATTGATCCCATAGGAGGGTTCCGTCGAGCCCGTTGCCGTCGATCAGTCCGTCGACGAGGGTGAGCGTAGCTCGATTCGCCAACCGTATGCCGTTTCCGGCATTGTTGCGTACGAAGCTGCTCTCCAAAGTCACCGACGCGTCGTCCATCACAAGAAGGGCAGTATCGGAGCCGGTCGAGTTCTCGAGGTGACAATCCGTGAGTCGAGCGGACCCACTCCCCGTGACAGCCATCGCTATGCCGTCGTTCAGAAGGCGAACTTGATCTGCGGTGACATTCGCATTCTCCTCGACGAGCAGTCCTGTGCCACAATCGGTCACGTCGCCCGCTTCGAACTGCAGCCGGGCGTTTCCCCGCACATCCACGCCGATGCTCGCGGCACGAACCGTCAGCCACTGGATGTTGACGGCAATCTCCTCGTCCGAGTGCACGAGGATGCCGACCTGTGAGTTGACGGGCTTAATCACGACATCCGGCCCCCACCCCTGAAGCGTAACGCTCTTCTGAATGTCGAGGGTCTCCCGGTAGATCCCCGGCTCGATCGTGATCGTCGCTCCCGGAATCGCCGAATCGATCGCGGCTTGGATGGACTCCCCCGGTGTGACTGTGATTCGCAGGGGCGCCGTGAGCGCGCGGGTCTCCAGAGAGAACATGCCGAGCAAGGCCTGGGCCGTGAGCAGTGCATCGCGTCGGCCGCTCGGAGTCGCGCCGCGGTCCGCGGCGCGTTGCGCGGATGACGAAGCGAGGCGGAGAAGGTCCCTGAGATCGGGAACGATGCTCGCCAACAGGGACGGATTGGGCACATCGATGCCGTTCCAACTCAGGTCCCCCTCACTTGTCCCCGAATCTCCGGTCGCAGGGACCCGATAGCCATCGAGGATGACGCGAATGCCGGTTTTCAATGACTCGTCCAGTTCAATGGCCGGGTCATACAACGGGCTTTCCGCCCCCTCGAGCAGGTTGACGATGGTTTGGGCCTTCAGCACCTGCTCATCGGGAGAGAACGCCTGCAGCCCTTCGTACGCGAGCAGCAGTGCTTGGACGAGCGGCTCTCGCATCTCATCCATCACTTCCACGAATCGCTCATAGTCAAGCCATGCATCCCGATACACCCTCACCCTGGCGAGGTCGGAAGCCTGAGCGGAATCGTCCTGGGCAATCCCCGTCTGCCCCAGGGCAACGACGACGAGAAGCGCTGCACAGACGCTGCCTAAGATCGTTCGATTCATTCTTCCTCCTTCGATACGGGCATTCTCCACGTCCGGTCGCTCAAATGACCATCAATCGACCTTCAAACCGCCCTCATTCGTCGGGGGATCCAGCCGGTATCCGAACCCCTTGATGTTGACGATCACGCGCTTCGGATCGGGATGAACCTCTCCCAATGCCCGTCGAAGCAGGTAGATGTGCTGCTTCACGTCCGGGGATGCGGCGTAGGCGGAGTCCGCCCAGACGGCGTCGAGGATGTCCCGATCCGATAGGATCTCACCCTCGTGTCGAGCAAACAGGAGGAGCAGCTCGTAGAGCTTCGGGGTCAAATCCAGCGCCACGCCGTCCATCGTCGCGTGACACGCTTGCGTGTCGATCTCGATCGTTCCGCTGCGAAGAATCTGCCGGTCGGCCGAACCGTCTCCGCGCGAGCGTCCATCCCACCAGATCAGGGCGGCGCCGGTCGCCATCACCGCGATCCACGCTCCCAGTCCGATTCCCGCGATCTGAAGCAGGTGTCCACGGATCCGTGCGTTCGCGTACGTCCCCGAAAACCCGATCCGAAGCCGTCCGATGGGTGAGTTTGGATACCCCGAGAGGACAAGCGGAACCGTCACTTCCACGTCTCCCCCCGCGAGGTCGACGACCGCCGTTTCCTTGGACGGTGTTTCGCCGACGTCGAGGGCATCCGGGTCCGCGCGCAGCGCCTCGTCCCGCTGAGCGAGGAGGGTCTCGCCCCAGGCGACGGCGTCGACATAGAGCCCGTCGCCCATGATCAGCAGCCGTCCCGCGTTGCGAAGGGAGTCCAGCTGATCGCGGACGATCCACTGCTCCGCGAACTCCTCGAACGTGACGGCTTGGCGTCGGCAGCTGGTTCGAAACGCGCTTCGAGTGGCGGCCCGGAAGCCGGCCGCGTCCCGCACGACGATGACGGTTCCGATCCCAAGAAGGAGACTCCCGACGATTGCATACCCGATCCATCGTCGCCGCCCGTTCATCGCCTCACTACGGTAGAAGCCTTTCCATTCCAACGCAAGGCGTTTGCACCGGTTGATGCGGATTTGAGGAACACCGAGATCCTAGAGCTTGCCTGACGATACGCCGCACGGGGCTCCGAAAAGCTCCCCGCGCAGTGAACCATCCGCCTTGGTGCTCGATCGATCAGTCCGCGGGGTGCTCAGCGGTCAGAAATCCGTCGGGCCACGCGAACCAGGACGGGCAAAGGGCATCGATGCCGCCTTCCACGACGTTGCCCGCTCCTGAGAGCTTCCCGGTAAACGCGAGGTCGTTCGTCGCGAGGTCTGTGCAGAGACTGATCGCCCCTTCCGTGCAGTTCCGAATCGTATTGGAGTCAATGTTTAAGGTGCCCTTCGGGCCGCTCGGTACATCGCTCACACGAATGCCGAGCCGTGCGCCGTCGATCGTGTTGCCCGAGAGTGTCGCCGTTGCGCTGCCGGCCATCACGATCCCCTCGAACGTGTCCGCGAAAGCCGAGTTCCGGACGACGACTGAGGTCAGGCCGCCGATTAGCACACCCGTCGCAAGCTCCCGCAATGTGCAGTCCACGATCTCGATCCGTCCGTCTCCAAGCGTCTTGATCCCGACACCTTGCCCGGCAAACGTCGTTGCCTCGACGCGAACGTCGTCCGCCTCGAAGGCGGCCACGTCCACGCCGACGGCGGTTGACTGGATGCGGCAGTTTGTGAGTAGACAACTTGCCTGCGCGGCCCTGATCCCGACCGCGGCGTCCTCGACGTGGATCCCTTCAATGATGACATCCGATGTCGACGAGACATCGATGACCGGGCGTGAGCGATCCACGGGCACGATGATGACGGTCCCCGTCGCGGTCAACGTGATCGGTTTCGTGATCGTGAGGTTCTCATGATAGGTGCCCTCGTTGATCGAGACAGTCCCGCCGTCCGCGACGGAACCGATCGCTGTTTGAATCGATCGGCCGGCCGAGACCGTCGCTTCATCGGGCGCCGGATCGGTGAGAAACCGCAGGGTCACCGGGCACACGCCGCCGGTGATGGTGTTGCCGTAGCCGCTGATCGTTCCCAGCGGGAGATCCGTCCCGCCACCAACGCTGGATCCGAAGGAAATGCCGCAATCCTGCACCACGCGGCCGGATGCATCGGGGCTCGTGCTCGCCACGGCGATGGCGTGCGCATAGGCGGTCTCAATGACGCTGTCGATCAACGTCATCGACGCCGTTTCCGCGAGCACGATTCCCCGGCCGGTCATCCGATGAAGCTCGCAGTCGCGCATCTCCAATCGAGCAGAGCCCCGAATCACGATGTCGCCGCTTGCGTCCGTGCCGTCGAGGATTCGGCACGCGCTCAGCATGATCATTTGCTCCCCGCCCACGGACAGGGCACTGTCGTTCCCATCGAACAGACAATCGGTCAGACGAACGAGGATTTCGCTTCCGGGAGCCTTGCTCTCCAATCCCAGCTCGTTGTGCACGAAACGGCACTCTGTGGCATCCAGGCTCGTTCGCGTGGATGCGTTGACGCCGATTCCGTTTTCTTCCAGCGTGACGTTGTCTAGCGTTAGGTTCACGGACGCGTCCTCGTCGTAGGCCCACGACGCCACACCACTGTCTCCGCCGCGGATCGTAAGGTCCTTCAACACGAGATGCACCGGCTCCTCGGCAATGACCGCCAAGACGGCATCCCAGGCGACGCCCTCAAGGATCGTCTCCTCAGGAGACCTCCCCTGGATCGTGACATCCCATGTGATCACGACTCGGTCCCGATAGATTCCGGCGTCCAACTGGATGACACCGCCGGTGGGTTCACCCAGTAGTCGATCCTGCAATGTATTCTCCCGGACTTGGACTGCTTCTGACGTCAGAGCGCTTGATGGGTACAGCTCCGCTAGATCCGCGATCCCCGCGAGGAGGAAGGGGTCCTCCAGGCCGCCGCGTGCCGCGACCAAGCAAGCATAGGCCGTTCGGAAGGCGTCTTCGGGTCCGAGGAGGCTGTACGCCGTGTCCCGTGCATCAAGGGCCGCGTCGAGAGCGAGTCTGAGAAACCTCGAGGTATTCACCGCCGCATCACGCCAGACGTAAATCTCGGAGCCGCTTGACTGCTCTGCCAAACCTGACCAGTCATAGCTCGGATCCAAAGCAGGATTGAGCAACATGCCGCTCCCCTCGGTCTCCCCCACCGATGTGGCGTACTCGGCGCCGGTTGGACCCTCCAACAGGTTGATCAGCCGCTGCGCGGCCACAAGCTGGTCCTCGTGGTCGTAGGCGGAGAAACCGGTCATCGCCAGGTACAGGGCGCGATCCAACAGGTCCAACAGATCGGCCACATCGGCCGCGAATTGCTCCTGTGCGGTCGTTTGTGCCATCGCCCCCACCCCGGCCGCCAGCAGGGCGAGGACGAGCAGGACCGCCATGAGTCGTCTTGTTGCGTTCATGCTGCCTCCTTCGCCGCCCATTTCAATCGCAGTCGAAGTCAGTTGTCCATCAGTCCTCGTTCAGTGTTGTCTCATTCGGAGATTCCAACCGGTATCCGAACCCCTTGATGTTCACGATGATGCGCTTGGGATCTTCGAATACAGCGCCCAGCCTTCGGCGCAGCAGGTAGATGCACTGCTTGACGTCATTCGATGCCGCATACGACGCATCTGCCCACAGCGCTTCAAGGAGTTCGGCATCCGAGTACGTCTTCCCCTCGTTGCGCGCGAGAAACAGGAGCAATTCGAAGGTCTTCGGCGTCAGATCGACCGGTTGACCGTTCAGCCGTACCGTACGGCTCGCCGTGTCGATTTCCGGTCCTCCGCGGCGGATGATGCCATCCGGTGGAATCCCGCCGTTCTGCACCCCTGCGATTCGCTTTCGAAGGGCCAGAAGCCGACCGACGAGGACCGCCATGAGCGCCAAGGCGGACCAGCTTCCTCCTGCCATGAAGAGGACAAGTCGGCGATATTGAGCCAGTCGGGAATCGGCCTGCGCATCGGAGAATCCGACCTGGACGATGCCCTCGTCCGGCTCTCCCAGCCCCGCGAGTTCAATCGGAATCGCCACGTCCAGTCCGTCGTCGCGAAGCCGATGCCACGGATCCGCGTCGGACAGGCGATCGATCTCCGTCAGATCCGGGGGCATGACCGCGCCGTTCGCCCGTCGTTTGTCGAGAACGATGACGCTGTCGACGGTGATTCGCACGTACTGAGCGCTTCCAACCAAGAGGAGATCCGCAGCTTCCTCGACGGTGTCTGCGTTGCCGCGATCCAGCCAGGCGTCGGCAGCGCGGGCGAACACCCTCGACAACTGGATGTTCTGTTTGGTGAAGGCGTCGTACTCCGACCCGGATCGTCGGCCGATGTCCCAACGCACGACGCATGCGCCCACGCCGAGCAGTGCCAGAAGGCCGAGTCCGATCCATAGCGTTCCGAGTCTTCCGAGCGATTGTCTCGTCACTCGAAGACAGTAGATGGATTCTCGCTCCAACTCAAGGGTTTTGCACCTGTTGATGTAGAACTGATGGTCCGTCGGCACGCGGCGCGCCCATTGCGCTTGCACGGTTCATGCATGAGAATGGGGCGTCTCTTGCGCTGGAGGCGCCATGCACGACGATTCGACGTTTGACAATGCCCGATTCCGAGAGCATGTCGACCGACGCAGCACCGAATCCATCAAGTGGACCTACTATCCGGAAGACGTGCTGCCCATGTGGGTGGCGGACATGGACTTCCGCTGTCCCGACCCGATCATCGAGGCGCTCCGAGAGCGGACGGAGCGCGGAATCTTCGGCTACCCGAGCGAGCCGGCGGCGCTGCGCGGCATCATCGTCGACCGGCTGAAGCGCCGGTTCGATTGGTCGATCGAGGCCGAGGCGATCGTCTTCCTTCCGAGCGTGTACACCGGGTTCCACCTCGCCGCCCACGCGGTAACGCGGCCCGGGGACGGGGTGCTGATCACGCCGCCGGTCTACTTCCCGATCCTCTCCGTCCCGAAGAACGTCGGCCTGCGAGGGCGGCTGAGCGAGATGGCCTGCTCCGACGGCCTTCGGTACGAGATCGACTTCGACGGATTCGAACGTGCGATCGACGGGCGAAGTCGCCTGTTCATCTTCTGCAACCCGCACAACCCGATCGGCCGCGTCTACACGAAGCCGGAGCTGGAGCGGCTCGCCGAGATCTGCGAGGCGCGCGACCTGATCCTCTGCTCCGACGAGATCCACGCGGACTTCGTCTACGAGGGACACCGTCACATCCCGATCGCGTCGCTGTCGCCGGAGATCGATCGACGGACGATCACGCTGATGTCGCCGGCCAAGTCGTTCAACGTCGCCGGGATCCCGTTCGCGTTCGCGGTGATCTCCGATCCGCGGCTCCGGACGCGGTACGAGGGAGCGAAGATGGGGCTGGTCCCCGGTCCCGGCGTGATGGGCTACATCGCCGCCGTCGCCGCCTTCCGGGACGGCGATCCGTGGCTCGACGAGCTGGTCGAGTACCTCCGGGCGAACCGCGACGTCGCCGCCGAGTTCGTCCGGGAGGAGCTGCCCGGCGTCGCGATGACGCCGCTCGAGGGGACGTACCTCGCGTGGCTGGACTGCCGCGGAGCGGGGATCGACGGGAACCCCCACGAGCTCCTCCTCGAGAAGGGGCGCCTGGCGACCGTCGACGGCGCGATGTTCGGGCCCGGCGGCGAGGGGTTCGTCCGGCTCAACCTCGCCTGCCCCCGCACGATGCTCACCGAAGGTCTCCAGCGGATCCGGCGCGCGCTCGGATCGAAGTAGGTCGGCCAACCGATCCCGCATCACCCGGCTGAATCCGGACCGCCTCCGTGCAGCGTCACGGTCACCCGATTGCCGGTCCCGCCGACGGAAGATGGAGAAGGGCTCTGAGGTTCCGCGGGAAGACCTCCAGGTAGTCGAGGAGGTCGTGCTCCCTCAGCTTGTCGATCGTCTCCGCTGTGAGTTCGTCGGCCGCGGCGCCGCGGAGGAACGCGGCCGTCTCCTCCTCGGTGAACGTCGGATCGGCCTCCTCGATCGTGAGGTGCCCGGCGTTCGCCGGACAGACCGCCTGACAGCGCATGCACCCGACCAGCTGGTTGTGGCAACTCGGGTCGAGCCCCTCCGGAAAGGGAACGTCGGCCGGCTTCTCGTTCCAGAACGTGAGGCACCGCTCGGCCTGTAAGAGGAACCGTTCTCCCGCGATCGCGCCGGTCGGGCAGCTCTCGAGGCAGGCACGGCACTCCTCGCACGCGGACATCATCTCCGGCTCCCGCCACGGGTCCGCAGCGCAGGGAACGCTGGTGTGCAGAGCGACCAACCGGTGATAGCTGCCTGTCCCTTCGACGTAGGTGATGTTGTTCCGGCCGTATTTTGCCAGACCGCTGCGGGTCGCGAGGAGTTTTTTCGGGACGTTGGTCCGCTGGACGCGATGCCCGGCTCCGTCGAGCGCGGCTGCGACGACGCCCTCGACCTCCCCGTCGCGATCCCGCCAATGAAGGTACGTCGGCGGGACCGTGACGGGGACCTCGCCGCCGCGCCAGGCGAATCGGATTCGAATCATCGGATCCGGGACGGCCGCGACCAGAACGGAACGCATCCCCTTCGGGGGCGAATCGATCGCCCCACCGAGCGGAGCGAGGTACTCCCGGAAGAGCGCGCCGTCGAGCTCCCCGCTCGTGCGCCGCCCCTCCAACTCGCTCCAGGCATCGAGTACCCGCCCGATCGGCACGAACCGCGCAGCCCAGCCGTGTTCGCTCAGCAGATCGACAACGGATTCCGCGGAACCCCCTCGACGCATCGCAACCTCCTCGGTCCAGGTCTCATTCGTCTTACGTGCATGCCTCTCGCAGCCCGATCGGCTAACTATCGTACTCTCGTTCACCGGGTAAGAGTACTCGAACCATTCAAACCTGTCAAATGAATGTTGTAGGTTAGTTCTCCCGTCGACCGCTCGCTTGGGAGCCGCCTCCCTGCTCGGTAGAATGGGGTCCAGATAGTAGGCGGAGTCTCGAACGCAGGTCGGGCCGGAGGACGGACATGAAGGCGGCGAGTTCCAGGATGAGCGATGCGCCGAAGGAGGCGGATCCCGCGCGCGCCCGTTTCGCTTTCCTCGGCGGAGATCCGAGCGTCGACTTCGTCAACACGGTCGATGAGTGGCTCGGTGATGCCCCCACCGACCGGCTGGAGTCCTACGGCGACCTTCTGGAATGGGCCGAGGAGGCGGGTCTCCTCGACGGCCCGCGGCTCTCATCCCTGAAGGAGGAGGCGTCGAAGCGCCCGGATGCGGCCGAGCGGGTCCTTCGCAGGGCGCGTTCGTTTCGAGCGAGCCTGTACCGGATCCTCGTCGCCGCGGTCTCCGGCGAGCCACCGGACAGGGAGGATCTGACCGCGATCACGGCTTCGGCCCGCAGGGCGAACGCTCATTCCCGCTTGGCACCTCGCAAAGACGGATTCGCTTGGGCCCTCGACGCGGGGAGCGGTCGCGACCTCGAAGGTCCGGTCTGGGAGCTCGCCCGGTCCGCCGTCGCGCTCCTCACTTCGGAATCGCTTCAGCGCATCCGCCAGTGCGCCGACGAGACGTGCGGCTGGCTGTTCATCGACCGAAGCCGGAACCGCAGCCGTCGATGGTGCGACATGAGCAGCTGCGGCAACCGGGCCAAGGCCCGGCGCAACTACGCCCGCCGGAGGGCCCGACGCCCCGGGGCGGACGACTGACGCCCCCCACCTCTTCCACGAGGGGACGGGGCCCCTCGCCGTCGTGCCTGTGCCTCGACGGCCGGGCCGGTCGAGCCGCTTCCCGACACGAGGCTGTGACGGAGGCATGATCGAATGGCATGGCGTCGGTACAATCCGCCGGCTTCCTGAGAGGAGGGACGATCGTTGAACAGGAGCGAGCTATTGCGCGTCGAGGGCGTCAGCAAGACGTTCGAGTCCGTCCGCGCGGTCGACGACGTCTCCTTCTGCGTCGAGCGCGGGGAGATCCTCGGGTTTCTCGGCCCGAACGGCGCGGGGAAGACGACGACCCTCCGGATGATCCTCGGGATCCTCCGCCCCGATCGCGGCGAGATCCGATTCGGGGCGGCCGACCCGGCGCCCATGGCTCCGAAAGAGCACACCGGGTATCTTCCGGAGGAACGCGGCTTGTACGGCGATGCGCGCGTCCTCGATCTGCTCGTCTACTTCGGCGAACTGAAAGGCCTCGCCCGCGCCGATGCCCGCGACCGGGCTCGCGAATGGCTCGGCCGGTTCGACCTCGGCGACTGGTCGTTGAAGAAGATCGAGAAGCTCTCCAAGGGGATGCAACAGAAGGTTCAGTTCATCGCCGCGATCGTCCACCGGCCGCAGTTCGTCGTCCTCGACGAGCCGTTCGCCGGCCTCGATCCGGTCAATCAGGATCTGCTCAAGGAGGTCATCCATCGACTCCGCGAGGACGGAGCGGCCGTCCTCCTCTCCTCGCACCAGATGAACCGCGTCGAGGAGCTGTGCGACCGCATCTTCCTCATCCACCGCGGCCGCCGCGTCCTGTACGGAGGGCTTGAAGAGATCAAGGAGGCGCACGGCGAACACGCGGTCCTCCTCCGATTCGCCGGCGACGGGACATCGCTCCGGTCGATCGAAGGCATCGCGGACCTGCGCCTCGGATCGGGCCGCGCCGCGTTCACGCTCCTGCCGGGGACGGAGCCCGACGCGCTGATCCGCTGTCTGCCCGAAACGATCGAGATCCTCGCGCTCCACGTGGATCGACCTCCGCTGCACGACCTTTTCATCCGGACGATCGAAGGAGGCGACGCGTGAAACTCGCGAAGGTCATCCGCTGGGAGTTCACCCAGACGATCCGCTCGAAGCAATTCCTGGTCATGACGGTCTTTATCCCCGCGATCATCGGCGTCGCCGTCTTCGCCATCACCTTGGCCATGGAGGGGGAGGTGTCGACTCCGTCCGAGCCGCCGCCGCCGTTCATCATCGGCCTCTTCCTCGCGCTGATCCTGTTCATCGGCGCCTTCATCTCCGGGGTGATGACGATGTACGGCGTCATGAAGGAGAAACAGAGCCGCGTCGTCGAGATGATGCTCTCGAGCGTCTCCGCGTGGGACCTGATGGCCGGGAAGGTGATCGGTCTCGGCCTCGCTGGCCTCATCCAGGTGATCGCGTGGGCGGCGACCGCCTACTTCGTGGCGGGGCGTTTCCTCCCCCTCTCCCTGGCGTCGCTCTCCCTGGCGCACTGGGTGACGTACCCCCTGTACTTCTGCCTCGGGTACCTGTTCATCGCCTCCATCTACGCCACCGTCGGCGCGGCGATCAAGGACATCCACTCCGGCGGCGCGATCGGATTGGCCGGCATCGTCCCGTACGTCCCGATGATGTTCGCCGCGCTGATCATCCAGAAGCCGGACTCGCTGCTCGTCCGCATCGCCGGATTCATCCCGCCGTTCACGCCCGGCGTGATGCTTCTTCGCATCGGCGCGACGCCCACGATCTCCGAGGGGACGAAGTTCGTTCCGGCGTGGGAGATGGGGCTGAGCTTGCTCTCGCTCGCCGTCGGCACCGTGTTGATGATGCGGTTCGCCACCAAGGTCTTCGAAGTCGGGATGCTGATGACCGGGAAGTCGGCGTCCCTCCGAGAGCTGTGGCGGTGGGGGGTGCGGGGCTCGTAGAGGGGTCACCGGGAGGTGGGACGGGACTGCGAGGGTCTTTCGATGAGGGTCTTCCGGCCGAAGCGCACACCGAGCTGATCGACCGCTACCTGACGAACGGCGGACGGGCGATCCCGATCGCCGTCGCCCTCGAGAGGGGACTTCGAGGAGGTCTTCCATCGGGGACCGCGTCCGGGGCCCGCACAGGCCGACGAGCACCGCGCGGGGGACGCCGCAGGGGGGATCGAGAAGCCCGACATCAAAAGAAGATCCGCGCGTTCTACGCTCGGGACGAGACAGGACGATCGCCGAGGAGCTCCTCGCCGGTTTCGGCATCGCGGCCAGGCTGGGCCTTACGCGCTCTCGGACTCCGTGCGCTTCAACGCTGCGAGGCGATCGATGAACCGCTCGGCCGCCGAGAGGTCGACGCTCTTGTCGCCGAGGGTGATCCGCTTCCGCCCGTTGATGAACAGGACCAGCTTGCCCCCTTCGAGCCTGGCTTCGACGTCCCCCAGCTCGTGCTCCATCCCCATCCCGGCCCGGGCGGCGGCCCACTCGACGACATCGGGAAGCCTCCGGGCGACCCGCCTTCCGATCGAACGCTTGATCCTCCCCTCAAGGCCGGTCTCTCCCTCCCCGAGCGACGCCAGCTTCTCCTGGACGTTGCGAAGCTGCTCCCGCGCCTCCTTGGCGAACTGGATGACCAGCTTGTGGTCGTCGGTCAGGATGAACTCCATGTCGTCGCGGACGGTCTCGAGCGTGGCGACCTCGTTCCGCCAGACGACCTCGTACAGGCGGTGCTCGCCCAGCCCCTTCAGCGGCCGCTCGCCGAGATCGCGGAAATCGTGGCCGGTCGCCGCCAGGGCCGCGTGTCGCGCGACGGTCGATGAGACGATGATCTGACCGCCCTTCGCAACGTCGGCGATCCGCTTGGCGAGGTTCACCGAGCTGCCGAACAGGTCGTCGTCGGTCCGGATCGCCGTCCCCCATGTCAGGCCGATCCCCGCCGAGAGGGTCGTCTCCTCCCCGTGACCGTACTCCGTGCACAGGGCGTCCTGCATCCGGATCGAGCACTCGACCGCCCGCACCGGGTCGTCGAACGAGGTCATCACGCCATCGCCGTACGTCTTGAGGACGCGCCCGCCGTGGTCCGTCACCCGACTCTCGACGAGCCCGGCGAACGCCCGCGCGAGGCGGAACGCCTCCTCGTCGCCGCGCTCCGCCGTAATCGCGGTGAATTCCCGCAGATCGCTGAACTGTATCGCGAGAGGCCGGTCGTCGGACATCGCTCCCCCTCCCTCCGCGATACTAGACGATCCGGCGAGGGGCGATCAACAAGAACGCGCCGCCCGGTGCGTCCCGGACGGCGCGATGCCCTCGCTCCTACCTCAGGATGAACACCTTCCCCTTGTCGGTGAACGCGCTCTCCGAGCCGGTCGCCACGACGACGTAGATGTAGGCGCCGTTGGCGAGTTGCTCCCCGCCCTCGTTGCGTCCGTCCCAGGCGACCGAGAGGACGTTCTCCTCCTCCGCGTGCCAGACGGGGCGTCCCACCAGGTCGTAGACTGTCACCGCGAACGTCTCCGCCATGCCGCTTCCGACGAACCCGAACCGGGCCTCGTCTGCGAACGGCGACGGGGCGGCGTAGAACCGCTCGACGTGGAACTCCGTCGCCACGATCGACACCGTCGCGGTGCTCGTGTCGTCCGGGTTGCTCGGATCGACGTAGGTCGCCGTCACCGTCTCTCCGGCAGCGACCCCGAGCTCCAACGGCCCGGCGATGAACGTTCCCGGCGCCGCCCCGGGGAACGGCGTCAGATCGTAGGTGACCCCGTCGATCGTCACCGCGTCGGCGAGCGTCCCCGCGTCAGCGACGGACGGATCGACGACTTGGACGTAGATCGGATCCCCCTCGACGTAGGCGGCCACCGCGCTTCCCTCCGCGTCGACGAACGACAGCGTCGAGCCGGTCGGCAGGGCGCCGCCGATCTCGACCTTGATCGAGATCCACGCGACGTCCGAGTGGTTCGACGGATCGTGATACACCGCCAGCAAGGTGTCCCCCGGTAGGACGCCGAGGGACGGGACGCACTCGTGTTGGTCGACCAGATCGATGCACGTGACGCTGACGAAATCGCCGGTGTCGATCCCCGTCTCCAACAGGTCGACGACCGCCCACCGTCCGCTACGCGGGTTGAGGACGTACAGCTTCGCCCAGCTGTTGTCCGGATCGGCCGGATCGCCGTCGGCGGCCCCAACGACGAACGGAGCGAAGATGTTCGTGTCGCCGAGAAGCTCGTTGACGATGTGGACGTCGTCGTCTCGATATCCGCATTCGAGCCGGTTCCACGGCCGGTGCTGCGGGCCGAACGGCACGTTCTGGTGGCCGTCCCAGTACCCGTCGATCCGCTCGCGCCGCTGTTGGTCCTCGTCCTGATCGGGGTCGACCACCTCGATAAACACGCAGTCGGAGTTGAGGTAGCCGTCGACCCGGTCCCCCTGCCGATCGAGGAAGTACATCGTCATCTCCTCGCCGTCGTAGACCTGCGTGTCCCCGACGTGAAACAGCGAGAACGACACGTCGTTGGCGACGCGCGTCTCTTGGATCTCAGGCGGGAAGGCCGTTCCCGTATCGATGTCTCCGATCTGTGCGAGATCGCCCTCCACGTAGAGCACGTCGTTGTACCGAGCGTAGACCGAATCCTCGTTGAACGCTTCCAGCTCCCAGTTGTCCAGCCGGAGCGAGTAGCCGCCGATGAGCCCCGGATCGCCGATGCCCAAGGCGTCCCAAACCGAGTCCAGCCGCATCCCAAGGTTGGTGAAGAAGACCGGCGAGTTGCTCGATAGCTCGTCGAGGACGAGCCACTCGGCGTCGTCGACCTCGTGCGGGTCGCAGACGTGGACGACGACCTTCTCCGGACAGCACGGATCGGTGTTGGCGTTGGCGTCGGTGACCTCGATGTAGACGGGATCCCGCCCGATCCAGAAGACCGACTCGTCGTTCCGCCCCGAGTCGGTGAACCGGAGCTGGCTGTGATTCTTCTCGCCGATGTACGCCGTCGCCAGGCTGAAGTCGTCCTGATCGTTCGGGTCGACGTAGTAGGCGACGAGCACGTCCCGCACGTTCAGCGATTCGAACCCGAGATCGCGCAGAATGTCGTTGATCCAGAACTGGAAGACGCCGGTGTCCGGCCCGGTCTCCTGCGCGTAGAACATCACCCGGGTGACCCCGGACTCGCTGGCCGTATCGAACCAGGTGACCCCCTCGTTTGGATCGCCCGGCGTCTCGAACTCGGTCCGCGTCGGGTAGTCGACGTAGTACGTCCCATCGACGTTCGGCTGGTCGCTTCCATCGAAAGCCAGATCGATTGAGACGCCGCTGTCGTAGATGTTGTACCAGACGATCGGTCTCGCAACGACCGGCATGGTCCCGGCGAGATCGATCACCCCGCCGTACCGCTTGAGGGCACAGAACGTGGTCGGGCTCGTGTCGACGCTCGGGTTCCACGACCCCGGGTTGACCAGAATAAAGACGGGCACGGACTCGACCGCGTCGCAGTTGAGGTTCTCGTCCGGATCGATGACCGTCACCAGGGCCGCTTCGTTGGCGTCGTGGTAGATCTCGCGCCCCCATTCGACCGACGATTTCTCGTCGGTGATCTTCCCGAGGCCGAGTGCCACATCGCTCGGGTCGTTCGGGTCGACGTACAGCCCGACCAGCGTGTCCATGTTCTCGAATCGGCCGAGCATGTAGTCCTCGCCGCCACCCAGAGTCTTCGTCCCGGGCGGGAGCCACGCATCTCCGTCGCCGTCGGTGGTATCGACAGTAGGGATCTCGTCGGGATCCTGGGCGAGGATGAACGCGCCGCTCTGATCGACCCAGATCCGATCGTCGCCATGTTCGTCTCCGTCGCCGTCGGCGTACAGGTAGCCTCCCCACTCGAAGTCAGTCGGATCGACGGCGCCGTCCGCCTGGGTGTCGTACGGGCCGACGATGTGCGCGTGGAGCCGGCCGTCGTCCCCGTAGTCGACGCGCGTCCCGATCTGGAACGGCCGCTGGCTGACGAAGACGCCCGTGCTGTGGTTCGTTTCTTCCATGTAGTCCGCCCCGAGCCAGCCGGCCGTCGTCCCCGGCCAGTGTCCTCTGTGCGGGACGTACTCCGGGTCCCCGCGGAAGACAAGGTCCCCATTCCCGTCGCCATCGGTGTCGACGCCGTCCTCGTCGATGTAGCTCTCCCACACGATGTGGGCGCCGGTCTTGGTGTCCATCACCTTGATGTCGGTCCAGAACTTGTCCCGCACGTCGCAGTCGATGTCCTCGTCCGGATCGACGACGACGATCCAGATCTCGTCCCCCTCCCTCACCTTCGTGACGCGGTTCTCCCCGCTCTTGTCGGTCGAGAAGTACAGCTGCGCGTCCGACGCCCAGGCCGCGGCGAACGAAGCCGCCACGGACAAAAGGATCAGGCCTGCGACGACCGTCCATCTGGCTTTCACGATTCCCGTCCTTCCCCTGTGCCCATGGTCATTCCCTAGCCGCACGCCCCTACCGCTCCAGCGGAGAGGTTCTGATCCCTCTCGCTTCGGTTCCGCCCCAAGACCCGCCGCCACACCCCGAGCGTCAGCAGGACCCAGATCGCCACCGGTGCGGCCTCCCACAGGACGCGCACGCCGGTCTGCCAGAGGTCGAGCGTTCGCGCCAGGAACGGGCCGACGGGCGTCAGGCCGATCGCTGCGTAGGAGAGCTCGACCGAGGCGACGAGATAGCCAACGTGGGCGAGGAACAGCCCGCCGACGCCGAATCCGAGCCGTGCGAGCCTTCGCGGCCATCCGAGCCCGGGCGTCGCCACGAGCAGCGCCAACAGCGGGATGACAGCGAAGAACGTGTATCGATCGAACCAGGTGAACGGGGCGATCTCCCCCGGTCCGACGACCCGGTAGATCCAGATCTCGGCGCCCCGCGCCTCGAGGACCGACACGTTCGGAGCCTCGACCGATCGAAACAGCGGTCGTGCCAGACCGGTCACCGCGGCCGTGTACCCGGGCGCGATGAACGGCCAGAGCCCGGCCAGGACGGCCGTCGCGACGAGGAAGATCAGCACGAAGCGGAGGACCAGTCTCGCCAGGTCGGACCTCGCGGTCGGCGTCGCACTAGGCCGTTTCCGGCGCATGCGCCCACCTCCCCGCCCACAGAAGCCAGAGCGCCACCGCGAAGACGATCAGCACCGATTGCCAGATCAGCTGATGCGCCTGATCGAGGAACCGGGGCAGGTGCACGCCGATGTAGTACAGGCTGACGAGGCGGACGATGTTCAGCAGGAAGACGCCGCCGAGGCCGATGCCGGCGCCGATCAGCTTCGACCGCCACCCGGTCGGGTAGGCGATCACCGCGATCAGGAACAGGCCCGTCGTGAACAGGCCGGTGCAGGCGGCGACGACGGTGATCGCGAAGGCGTCCGACGAGACCGTGCTCCCCGCCACCACGATCGTCCGCTGTCCGAACCCGTTGAGGATCCCGCTCGTGATCCGCGCGAGCCCGCCCTGAACCGCGTCCATCACCGCCCCGTTTCCCGCGATCCAGATCAGCAGGGCCGCGGTGCCCAGGGCGGCCAGGACGGACAACCAGACACGGCGGTGGAGAAGGCCCTTCGGACGTCGTTCCCGGATGTCGACCATGATACCTCCCCTACGCGGCGGCGACGCGTCGTCGGACCAGCCGCCAGCCGAACGCGATCGCGAACAGGCTGGCCAGGACGATCATTCCCCATTCCGACAGCGTCGGGGCGTCGATCGTCCCGGACATCGGGGCGGGGCCTTTGGGCTTCTCCTCGACCGTGAAGCAGGTCGGATCGTCCTCCGCCGACGTGGCCGGGTCGTCGCTCGGCTCGCTGCTGTCGTAGGTGTCGTCCCCGTCGCTGTCCCAGCGTGCGGTTCCCTGATTGCAGATCTCGGTCCCGACTTCGACGTCCGCGTCGACGGTGACTCGATACTTGATCGTCACCGTCCCGCCGGACGGGATCCCCCCGTCCCAGACGAGCTCGTCCCCCTCGAACGCGGCCGTCCCGGACGTCGAGGTGACGTACGTCGTCGGGGCAACGCCGGCCGGCAGCGCGTCGGTGAACTCGTGGTCCGGTCCGTCCTCCAGATCGGCGCAGCCCTCGTTCCGGAGGACCGCCTCGTAGCGGATCGTGTCCCCCGGGTAGACGGCCCCGCCGTCGGTATCGACGGCCGCCTTCTCCACCTCGATCAGCGGCACGTTCGGTAGGATCCGGAGATCGGTCTCGATCGTCAGGCAGTTGTTGGTCTCGTTCAGCTCGTTGACCTCGTGTCCGGTGTCGGCGCAGGCGACGATGTCGTACTCGCCGGGCGCCGCGCCCGTCGTGTCCCAGACGAACGTCAGGACCGTGAACTCGCAGCCGGGCAGACCGCCTTCGACGCGCTGCGTGCCGATCAGCTCCGTCGTCCCGTTATAGGTCACGGTGACGTCGAACGCGTCCGCGTCACCGCAGCTCAGGTTGTCGATCGTCACGGTGATCGTGACCTCGCCCCCCTGGCAGACGTCCCCCGTCACCTCCTGCACGGAGATCCCGCCGCCTTGCAGGCCGGGCGTTCCGTCCGGCGGGAGCCAGAGATCCGGCAGCTTAGTACAAGGATCGTCGGCGAGTCCGATCACCGGAAGAAGCGCGACGGCAGCGACAATCGACAGACACCCTCCCCATCTTCTCACCACCCGGAGCCGATCGATCAATCGCACCACTCCCTTTCGGCCCGAAGGCCGCAGACAGCTAGCAGCCCGACGTCAGCCGGGCGGAATGGCTCTCCGAGCCATTCCGATCGATGGTATGCCCGGCACGTTCGGAGGGAGGGGACCCGGGGTTGGCGGGAGTGTGTCCTTCATCACACACGGAGCGCCCAGACGTGCGGGGCGAATGTGACACGTGTCACGTTCGTGCGGGGGGACGCTGAGGACGATTCCGGCTCCCCGTCGCCGCGGCGACACGGTAGAATCAGGGGGTCGAACGGTCGGCGGTCGAGCGTCGAAAGGGGCGAAGATGGGCATCCCGATCTACCAGGTCGATTCGTTCACGAACGTGCCGTTCAAGGGGAACCCGGCCGGGGTCTGCATCCTCGATGCGGCGGCCGACGAGGTGTGGATGCAGCGCGTCGCCGCGGAGATGAACCTGTCCGAGACGGCGTTCGTCCGGCGGCGCGCCGACGGGGCGTTCGACCTCCGTTGGTTCACCCCGGCGGTCGAGGTCGAGCTCTGCGGGCACGCGACACTCGCGGCGGCGCACGTCCTGTGGGAGACGGGCATGTTGCCGACTGGTGCGCAGGCTCGTTTCCATACCGCTTCCGGCCTGCTGACCGCCGTCCGCGAAGACGACCGGATCACGCTCGACTTCCCGGCGAATCCCCCGGAAGCGATCGAGCCACCCCGCGGACTCCTCAACGCCCTCGGCGTCGCGGCGACCTACGTCGGCCGGACGCGCTTCGACTACCTCGTCGAGCTGGTCGAGGCGAGCGCCGTTCGCGGCGCGGCCCCGAACTTCCTCGGACTGAAGCGCCTCGGCGTGCGCGGCGTCATGATCACCGCGAGGAGCGACGAGGACGCGTTCGACTTCGTGTCGCGGTTCTTCGCCCCCGGCGCCGGGATCGACGAGGACCCGGTCACCGGCTCGGCCCACTGCGCCCTGGCCCCCTACTGGGCGGAGGTGCTCGGGCGCGACGAGTTCGTCGGGTACCAGGCGTCGGCCCGGGGCGGGGCCATCCACTGTCGCGTCGCCGGCGATCGCGTCCTCCTTTCCGGCCACGCTGTCACCGTGCTCCGCGGCGAGCTGGCCGGCACGTGAGGGCCATCGCTCCGCCTTTGGGACTTCTGCCCCCAATTGGAAGCGGTAGATTGGGTGAATCTCGAATCGTGTAATTAATCCTCCAACAAGGTAGGCGTTCGGCGCAATTTGAAGCGAGGCATTCTCCGTATCTTAGGACCGTTACAATCCTCGATCCGACCGATGGACCAACGGGACGTTCTCGACCATTCACGGAGGAGATCCTCGATGCTATGCTGCGCTGTCCCTTCATCTCGAAGGGGTGGGAGGAGGTGCTCGTCGTGCCGGCAAAGGCCAAGAAGGGAACGAAGAAGAAAGCCACCCCCAAGAAGAAGTAACGCGACTGACGGCGACGGGTGCGCCTACCTGAACGGGCGCTGAGAGAGAGGAGGGTTCGATGCCACGAGCAACCTGTCCAGCGTGCGGAAGAGGATTCCGCCTTGAAGAGGACGAAGCGGTCCTCTACGGGCGCGTCTACTGTCCCAACTGCGACGCTCTGCTTGAGGTGATCGACGAGAATCCTGTGATGCTCGAGGAGCTGGAAGAGTAGCCCTCGCGCGATCCAGCATGCGGTAACGGTGGCCGGTCCGAGCGGTCGGTCACCGTTCTTCTCGATCCTAGACTCGGCGCGCGGCGACGATCAGCTCGATCAGGTCCGAGAGGTCCTCGGCGCGGTCCGAGAGCCGTACCAGACGTTGGATGAACCCGGAGATCTGGAGCTTCCGGGCGAGTTCGATGTCGAGCGCGAAGAGCCGCTTGGTCGCCCTCCGCTCCAGGTGGTCGACTTCCCCCTCGAGGTGCTCGATGTTCTTCGTGTGCTCCAGCGCCTCATCGATCTTCTCAAAGAGGCTGGTGACTGCCTCCTTGACCTCAGCGAAGACGTTGTTCGACTGGACGCCGATCTCGGTGATCTCCGGCATGATCTCGTCCGGTACGCGGACCCGCTGGAGGAGGAGATAGTCGAGGATCTCCTCCGCGGCGTTCGCCAGTCGATCGACCTGCTCGATGACCTGCAGGATGTCCCGCCTCGAGGTGGGGAGGAGCGATCCCGAGAGGAGCTGCGCCTCGATCCGACGACGAGCGTCGTCCGCCCGTCCCTCGGCGCGGTGCGTCTCCAGCGCGAACTTGTCGGCCGTTTCGACGTCCCCCTCGCCGAGATAGGCGTTCAACGACTGGGAGAACGCCTGAAGCGTGGCGTCGACGTGTCCGAGATGCTCGAGGACGAGGGTCTCGATCTCCTTCTGCTTCCTCCAGAACATGGGCCTCCTCGCGCGCAGCCTCCCGCGCCCAGAGTACCGCCAAACGGGCGGGCCGGCAACCGGAAGCGACCGGGGATCGTGCGCCGGAAGATCGGCTAGCTCTCGAGCCAGCGCCGAGCGCTCTCGAGGACCGCGTCGCAGACGCGCGACGCCAGGCCGGTGTAGCCGGCCGGCCGGAGGCCGCGCAGTCGATCCTTGATGTCATCCGAGACCGGAAGCCCATCGACGAACCGATGGAGCCGATCGAGCGTGAGGGGCTCTCCGCGCGTGAGCCCGCGGAGGAGCTCGTAGGGATCGTCGATCCCCGCGGCACGAAGGACCGTCTGGTACGCCTCGGCGAGGACCTCGGGGGTCGAATCGACCCTCCGTCGGAGCCCCTCTTCGTCCACGCCGATCCGTTCGAGGCCCCGAAGCGTCTGCCCGATCGCCAGGTGGCTGTGCGCCAGCGCCACGCCGATGTTCCGCTTCACCGTCGTGTCGGACAGGTCGCGCTGCATCCGCGATCGGGTCAGCTTGTCGGAGAACGCGTGCAGCAGCGCGTTGGAGATCGTCACGTTCCCTTCGCTGTTCTCGAATCGGATCGGGTTCACCTTGTGCGGCATCGTCGACGAACCGACCTCGGCGGCAACGGCCTTCTGAACGAGATCGCCGCGCGAGATGTACTCCCACAGGTCCCGGTCGAGGTCGGAGACGACGTTGTTGATCCGGGAGACGATGGCGAAGTACTCGGCGAGCGTGTCGTGGTCCTCGATCTGGGTCGTGCACCGGTTCGGCTCGAGGCCGAAGGACCCGACGAACTCGGCGGAGAAGGCGATCCAGTCGTGGTCCGGGAACGCCGCCGCCAACGCCGAGTGGTTGCCCGTCGCTCCGGTCAGTTTGCCGCGGAAACGATGCGCCTCGAGCTGCCGCGCCTGCCGGAGCAGGCGCGAGAGGAAGACGGCCAGCTCTTTGCCGAGCGTCGTCGGGGAAGCCGCCTGTCCGTGGGTCCGGGCGGGGAAGACGACGGACTTCCACGCCTCCGCCAGATCGGCGAGGCGCTCGATCAGCCTCCGTACCAGCGGGAGCTGCTGCTCGTCGCGGAAGCGCGTCAACAGGAGCACGTAAGCCAGGTTGTTGATATCGGCCGAGGTGAGGCCGAAGTGGATCATGTTCGACTGAGAGAGCCGGAGCCTCTCGCGGAGAAACCGCTCGCACGCCTTGACGTCGTGGTCGATCTCGCGATCGATCTCGACGATCCGCTCGAAGTCGCCGTCGGAGAACGAGGCCTTCGCCCCGTCGATCCGTTTCCGCTCTTCGGCTGAGAGCGTCGGGAACAGGCCGGTCCGATCGAGCGCCTCCAGATAGGCGAGTTCGACCTCGCACCGGGCCTCCATCAGCGCGAACTCGGAGAAGTACGCCGGCAGCTCCGCGAGGCGCTCCCGGTAGCGCCCGTCGAGGGGGGAGATTTCACGCTCGGTCATCGCTCGCCTCCTACGCGCTCCAGTTGGACAGGGAATCGGCTTCGCCCCGGCCGAACTGGATGATGTCGTGGACCTTCCCCTCTCGGATCGAGAGCGCGGAAGCAAGCTCCAGATCGGCCTTTTCGTGCAGCTCGGCGATCGTCGCACAACCGCACGACGCCATCGCCGCGCGGACCTTGCCGGTCAGCTCCGGGAGGTTGTCCCCCAGCTTTCCGGCGTACTCGACGAACCCCTCCACCCCCTCGAGGAAGCCCGCCTGGTCGTAGCGCGCCGGGCTCCAGGCGCGCGCACGCGCCGATCCCTCCCCCCAATAGGGTTTCATCACCCGCCCGCCGATCCGGATCTTCTCGGTCGGGGATTCGTCCATCCGGGCGAAGTAGCGCCCCATCATCACCGCGTCGGCGCCGAGGGCGAGGGCGATCACGACGTCCTTCGAATCGACGATTCCCCCGTCGGCGATGATCGGGATGTACATCCCGGTCCTCTCCCGATGCCGATCGCGCGCCCCGGCGACCTTCATCACCGCCGTGGCCAGCCCGCGGCCGGTCCCCTTCTGCTCCTGCGTGATGCAGATCGAGCCGCCGCCCATCCCGACCTTCACCGCGCCGGCGCCGGCTTCGACGAGGAAGTCGAACCCCTCCCCGGTGACCACGTTCCCGCCGATCACCGGGAGCGACGGGTACTCGCTCCGCACCGACTCGATGGCCGCCTGCTGGTAGCGCGAATGGCCGTCGGACGAGTCGATCCCGACGACGTCGACCCCGGCCTCGACCAGCGCCGGGACGCGCTCCGCGTAGTCACGGGTGTTGATCGCAGCGACCGCGACGAGCCGCTTCCGCCCGTCGACGACCTGATCGGGATTGTCGAGATGATCCTCGATGTCCTTGCGGAAGACGAGCGAAAGGAGCCTGTCGTCCTCGTCGACGACCGGGAGGACCGAGCGGTGGCCCTCGATCAGGATCGCGTTCGCCTCCTCGAGGTCGGTCGGACCGACACCGACGTCGAGCTGTTCCCGTGGGATCATCCGCTCGCTCGCCGGAAGGTCGCCGTGCGCGCGGACGTCGTAGTCGCGCCGGGTGATCAGCCCGAGAAGCCGACCGTCCTCCGACACGACGGGGAACGTCGAGAAGCCGGCCTCCTTGCGGAGCGCGTCGACCTCCCGGAGGAGAACGTCCGGACGGATCGTCCTCGGCTCGACGAACCCGGCCTTGTGCGACTTGATCTGGCGTATGACCTCCGCCTGATCGTCGATCGGCTGAGAGGAGTAGATGAACGCGACGCCGCCGAGTTTGGCCAGCTCGATCCCCATCCGCACGCCGGAGACCGACTGCATCGCCGCAGCGACGAGCGGGACCTTCAGCATGACGGCCTCGTCGCGGTCCGGGCGCCGCACGAGCGAGGTTCTCAGCGACACGCGGTCGATCGTTGTCTCCTCCGTCGTCAAGCCAGGAAGGAGCCGGAACTCGGTCAGCGTCCGCGACGGTTCGAACTGCACGTTGCGCGCCATTCGGCCTCCTCGCGATCTCCCAATACCCGTTTGTAACCGCGTTTCCCTGCCGAATCAAGGAGGAACACGACCGTTCCGGCAAGGGGTGGAGCGCCCCGCACAGACGCGGCGGCCCGGGAGGACGTGATGCCCGATCCCGGACCGTCGCAACGTCTTGGTGGTACGACCTTGTCGTACGGGGTCCAGGCTGCCCGTGCCAGATGAAGAGGTCGTATGCAGCGGGTGTTCGTCGCGTGTGGACTCCGTCATGCCGCCGATCGGACCGATGGAAGCCGAACGCGGGATCGCGGGACAGCAGGCTGCTTCGCGGGTTCCCTCTTGATGAGCACCGGTCGAACCCCTAGAATCCTGGAGAACTATCCGACGTCTTGGTGCTGCGCCTGAGGGGCGGCTTGGCTCGCCTCGGGAAGAGGGTCATGCTCGACGGAACAGCAGCGAACGACCAAGTCGGTGCAGTGCTCGTTGTCGGAGCCGGCATCGGCGGTATGCAAGCAGCCTTGGATCTTGCCAACGCTGGATTCAAGGCGTTTCTCTTGGAGCGGCAGCCCGCCATCGGGGGCGCCATGGCCCAGCTCGATAAGACCTTCCCTACCAACGATTGCGCGATGTGCACGCTGGCCCCGCGGCTCGTCGAAGTCGGGCGACATGAAGACATCGAGCTGATCACGCTCGGCGAGCTGGAATCGATCGAGGGTGGGCCGGGGAGCTTCACCGCCAGGATTCGAAAGCACCCACGGTACGTCGACCTCGAGAAGTGCACCGGCTGCGGCGATTGCGAGGAAGCCTGCCCCGTGAGCGTCATCAACGAGTTCGATTCGGGCCTCGCTGAGCGCAAAGCGATCTACAGACCCTACGCGCAGGCCTTCCCGAATGCCTTTGCCATCGACAAGCGGCTCTTCCCGCCCTGCCGAGACGCTTGCCCCGCAGGGGTCAACGTACAGGGGTTCATCGCACTGCTCGCGCAGCGAAGATTCGATGAGGCTCTCGCGCTGTACCGACAGCGCAATCCGTTCCCCGCGACGTGCGGTCGGATCTGCGACCACCCGTGTCAGGTGGCCTGCAACCGAGGGCAGCTGGACGAAGCGATCGCCATCCGCAACCTCCACCGCTTCCTGGCCGACCGCGAGATCGAAGCCGTGCGCCAGGGTCGCCCTCAGACTCCTCCCGCCGAGTCCATCGTGGGAGGAGCCGAGATCCCACAGCGGGGTGCCGGTCGGAGTGTTGCCATCGTCGGAGGCGGGCCCGCGGGACTGACCTGCGCGTGGGATCTCGCCAACATGGGCTACGCACCGGTGGTATTCGAGGCGATCGATGTGGCCGGGGGGATGCTCCGCGTAGGGGTTCCCCGCTACCGATTGCCGGTCGATGTCCTGGACTACGAGATCGAAGCGATCAGCAGGGCCGGGGTGGAGATCCGGCTCGGGACGCCGGTCGGACCGGACCTGACCCTGAACGACCTGTTCGATCAGGGTTTCGAGGCGATCTTCGTCGCCATCGGAACCCATAAGAGCCGCGAACTGGGGATCGAGGGCGAGGACATGGACGGAGTGATGCACGGGACCGCGTTCCTGCATCGCGTCAAAATGATGCAGCCGACCGACATCACCGACAAGGCCGTCGTCGTGGTCGGCGGGGGGAACGCCGCCATCGACTCGGCTCGCACGTCCCTTCGCCTCGGCGCGAGGCGGGTCACGATTCTCTACCGTCGATCGCGCGAGGAGATGCCCGCTCGAGCGGATGAGATCCGCGCCTGCGAGGAAGAGGGGATCGAATTTCGCTTCCTCGCGGCGCCCACGCGAATCCTCGGCGTCGGGGGACGCGTCGGGGCGCTGGAGTGTGTCCGGATGGAGCTGGGCAGACCGGATGCGTCAGGGCGACGACGCCCATGCCCGGTGGAGGATTCGAAGTTCTTCCTGGAGGCCGAGATCGTCATCCCCGCCATCGGGCAGGACGTGGACAACGGCGTCCTCGATGGGCTCAAGGCCGTTCAGGTGATGGAGACGGTGCTCATCCCGGTCGCGGGGACGGACCTCAAGGGCGTCCGGGGTTTCACCGACCTGCTGAGCGCTGTCAGCGCCGGGGAGCCGGTCGACGTCGGTGAGAAGGTCATCGTCATCGGAGGCGGTGACGTGGCGATCGACGTCGCCCGGACGGTCATCCGCCTCGGCGCCAAGGACGTGCACCTCGCCTGCCTGGAGTCGGCGGTGGAGATGCCGGCGAATCCTGGCGAGATCCGAGCGGCCGAGGAGGAAGGGCTGTCGATCCACCACCGCCTTTCCCCGAAGCGAATCGTCGGCGAGAACGGACGCGCGACGGGCGTCGAGTTCCGGGAATGCTTATCCGTCTTCGACGATGCGGGAAGGTTCAGCCCGGTGGTCAGACCCGGCTCGGAGCGGATCATGGCCGCGGACTCCGTCGTGGTCGCGATCGGGCAGGCGGTCGATTGGGACCTCCTGTCGGCGGCCGACGGATTGCTCGAGACCCGGGCCGGGCTCCTCCGGGTCGATCCCGACACGCTCGCGACGAACATCAAGCGGATCTTCGCCGGCGGGGACGTCGTTTCGGGACCGGACGTCGCTGTCAAGGCGATCGTCGCCGGTCATCGTGCGGCGACGTCGATCGATCGCTTCCTGAACGGCGAGGATCTGCGAGGCGATGAGGCCGCGGCGATAACTCGGTGCCCGGAGGATCTGGCCCCGATTCCCGCGGGACGACACGAGAGAGCGCGGAGGATCGCTGCCGCCGTCCTCTCCGTGGAGGATCGGATCAAGGACTTCTCCGAGGTCGAGCTCTGCTACACGGAGGAGCAAGCCGTCGCGGAGGCCCTTCGGTGTCTCCACTGCACGCGGTGTTCGGAATGCCGCGAATGCGAGAAGGCCTGCGGTGCCGACGCGATCGAGCACGACCAAGCCGAGGAGATCGTCGAGCTCAACGTGGGGGCCGTCGTCGTTGCTCCTGGGTTCAAACCGTACGATCCCGACGAACGCCCAGAGCTTGGATCGGCCCGTTTCGAAGACGTCATCACCGGCATCCAGTTCGAGAGGATCCTCTCGTCGACCGGCCCGACCGGCGGGCACGTCTTGAGGCCATCCGACGGGAAGCCCCCTGAGCGGATCGCGTTCATCCAGTGCGTCGGCTCGCGCGACGACGAGCACGACTACTGCTCGTCGGTCTGCTGCATGTACGCGACCAAGGAGGCGATCATCGCCAAGGAGCACGCCGACGACGATCTCGAATGCACGGTCTTCTACATGGACATGCGCGCGTTCGGCAAGGGGTTCGACGCCTACTACGAGCGGGCGCTCGAGCTCGGGGTCGAGTACGTGCGCTGCCGCCCGAGCGCGGTCGAGCCCGCCGATGCGGACGGGCGGTACCGGATCCAGTACGAAGGGGAGGACGGCGTATTCGCGGCCGAGGACTTCGATCTCGTCGTCCTTTCGACCGGGCTGGAGGCCCCGGAGGACGCGGAGGCCCTCGCCGAGCGGCTCGGGATCCAACTCGGTCCCCATCGGTTCGCGTCGACCTCGTCGCTCGCACCGGTGGCGAGTTCCCGGGACGGTGTCTTCGTCTGCGGGCCGTTCGCCGAACCGAAGGACATTCCCGAGACCGTCGTCGAGGCGAGCGCGGCCGCAGCCAGCGCGATGGGCCTTCTCGCCGGTGCCCGCGGTGTGCTCATCACCGAGCGGAAATACCCCGAGGAACGGGACGTTCGCGATGAGGAGCCACGGGTCGGCGTCTTCGTCTGCCACTGCGGGAGGAACATCGGTGGTGTCGTCGACGTGCCTTCGGTAGTGGAGTACGCTCGGGACCTCCCGGCCGTCGCGTACGCCGAGGAGAACCTCTATACCTGCTCGAGCGACACCCAGGCCAAGATCCGCGAGAAGATCGCCGAGCACTCCCTCAACCGGGTCGTGGTCGCGTCCTGCACGCCGCGCACCCACGAACCGCTGTTCCGCGACACGCTGCGCGAGGCGGGGCTGAACCCGTACCTGTTCGAGATGGCGAACATCCGCGACCAATGCTCTTGGGTCCACATGCACGAGCCGGAGGCGGCGACCGAGAAGGCCCGCGATCTCGTGCGGATGGCCGTCGCCAAGGCGAGCCTCCTCGAGCCGCTCGAGCGTCGCTTCATCTCCGTCAACCCGGATGCGCTGGTGATCGGCGGCGGCGTGAGCGGAATGTCCGCCGCGCTGAACCTCGCCGACCAGGGCTTCCGAGTCCACCTCGTCGAGAAGGAAGCGGATTTGGGGGGCAACTTCCGCCACGTCACGACGCTGCACGACAACGACTCGCCGCAGACCTGGCTCGGCGACCTGATCGATCGAACGTCGGCGCACCCGAACGTGACCGTCCACACCTCGAGCCGCCTCGTCGCGGTCGAGGGATCGGTCGGCCACTTCACATCGACGATCGACAGGAACGGCGACGTGACGGCGGTCGAGCACGGCGTGGCGATCGTCGCGATCGGCGCCCGGGAATTCGAGCCGAACGAGTACCTGTACGGCTCGGATCGTCGAGTGATCACGCAGCGCGAGTTCGAGGCCAAGCTCGAAAGCGGCGAGGACGTCGGGAAGCGAATCGTGATGATCCAGTGCGTCGGGAGCCGCGAGGAAGAACGGCCCTACTGCAGCCGCGTCTGCTGTTCGCAGGCGATGAAGAACGCGCTTCGATTCGTCGAGCAGAATCCGTCCGGCCGAGTGACGGTCCTCTATCGAGACATCCGGACGTACGGCCTCTATGAAGAGATGTACACAAGGGCGCGCGAGGTCGGCGTGCAGTTCATCCGATACACGCCGGAGGCGAAGCCCGAGACGGAAGCGACGGAAGCCGGCATCCGCGTCCGCGTCCACGACCCGGTCCTCGGTCAGCGCGTGCTTCTCGAGGCGGACACTGTGGTCCTCGCGCCGGCGATCGTCCCCCCGGAGGACGCCGAGGAGATCGCGCAGAGGTTCAAAGTCCCGCTGACCGGGGACGGTTTCTTCCTCGAGGCCCACATGAAGCTCCGGCCGATCGATTTCGCCACCGACGGCGTCTTTCTCTGCGGACTGGCGCACGCCCCGAAGGGCGTCAAGGAGAGCATCGCGCAGGCCATGGGCGCCGCGGCGCGCGCGGCGACGCTCCTGTCGAAGGACGTACTCGAGCTGGAGGCGACCGTCAGCGAGGTGATCGATGCGAACTGCGACGGGTGCGCCTACTGCATCGAGCCGTGCCCGTACAATGCGCTGACGTTGATCGAATACGTGCGCGGCGATCAGATCAAGAAGACCGTGCAGAACAACCCGGCCCTGTGCAAGGGCTGCGGCGTCTGCATGGCGACGTGTCCCAAGGAGGGGATCTTCGTACGCAACTTCCGCCCCGGACAGTTGGGGGCGATGGTCGATGCCGCATTGGAGGTCGGCTGAGCGATGGACGAGACCGATGCCTTCGAGCCGAAGATCATCGCGTTTTGCTGCAACTGGTGCTCGTACGCGGGGGCCGACCTCGCGGGAACCTCGCGCCTTCAGTATCCGGCCAACGTCCGCATCATCCGCGTGATGTGCAGCGGGATGGTGCATCCGAACCTGGTGATCGAAGCGCTTACCAAGGGCGCGGACGGGGTGATGATCTGCGGCTGCCATCCCGGCGACTGCCACTATCTGGAAGGAAACCTCCGAGCCCAGAGCCGCGCCGAGGCGCTCGCTCTGTTGCTCGAGGACTTCGGGCTCGAGCCGGAGCGGTTTCGATTGGAGTGGATCTCGGCGTCGGAAGGACCCCGCTTTGCGCAGGTCATGCGTGAGATGGTGGAGACGATCAAGGAACTGGGGCCGAGCCCCTACGCGATGTGAGGAGGAGCCAGCGATGGCGATCGACGAGGTCATCTGGGTCGACGGCGACAAGTACATGTGGGACGGCGGGACCTGCGCGACGCGTGAGGAGGCCGAAACCCGCGCCGCATCGTACGCGGAAGACGGCTTCCAGACGCAGGTCGTCGAGGCGGAGGGAACGTTTTCGGTGTACACCCGCCGCGTGGTCACGGAGATCGTCATCGAGGGCGACGCCCCGCTCTAAGATAGGAGGTATCGAATGACAGTGAAAGTCGCGGAGGAATGGCTGAATATCTGTGGCGGATGCGAAGTCTCGATCCTGGATATCGGCGAGCCGCTTCTCGATATCCTTCCTAACCTCGAATTCGTCCACATGCCCGTACTGATGGACCACAAGTATTACGGCCAGACCGGTGAGCTCGCCGAGTTGACGATCCCCGAAGCGGACGTCGGGATGATCTCCGGCGGCGTGCGCAACGAGAAGGAGAAGCGCGTCACCGAAGAGATGAGAAAGCGGTGCAACACGCTGATCGCGCTCGGATCGTGCGCTTCCTACGGTGGGATCCCCGCGCTGGCGAACATGTACCCGTTGGACGACCTGCACGAGAAGGTCTACCGAGGTTCGGTGACGACGACCGCGGGAGATACGCCGTCGGAAAACGTCCCGCCGTTGCTCGATCGGGTGTACGCCGTGGACGAGGTCGTTCCGGTCGACATGTATCTGCCCGGCTGCCCGATGAACCCGAGCATGATCGCCGACGCGCTGACGTCGCTACTCGAGGGCAGGCCGTTCGAGCTGTCCGAGCGGAGCGTCTGCGACGACTGCCCGCTGAAGCGCGAGAAGAAGGCCGGCGGCGGCGAGGTCAAGCGCCCGCTCGAGGACGTGCAGTTCGACCAGGAAGGCCCATGGGAGAACACCCGCTGCCTGATGGAGCAAGGTTACCTCTGCCTCGGACCGGTCACCCGCTCGGGATGCGCCCAACCGAGGGAGGAAGGCGGCCCACCGGTGCCCCGTTGCATCCAGGGATACATGCCCTGCCGGGGCTGCTTCGGGCCGATCCGCATGAAGGCGAATCCGCTCGTCGACATGATGGGCGCGCTGTCGTCGATCGGGCTGGACGCGAAGCAAGTCGTCGACCGGCGCGCGCTGCTCAACCGATACATCGGCGCGCAGAATCGACTCCGACCGCTGCCACAGCGACCGGGACGATAAGGAGGGATGAACCGTGAACAAGACCATCACCATCGCGCCGGTGACGAGGATCGAGGGACACGCGAAGGTCACGATCCGACTCGACGACGCCGGCAACGTCACCGACACGCAGGTCAACGTCGTCGAGTTGCGGGGGTTCGAGAAGTTCTGCATCGGCCGTCCGGTCGAAGAGCTGCCGCGTATCGTCACCAGCATCTGCGGGGTGTGCCCTTGGCACCATCATCTGGCCTCGGCGAAGGCGAACGACGCCATCTTCGGTGTCACTCCTCCGCCTGCGGGGGCGAAGCTTCGCGACCTCTGCCAAAGCATCGCGTTCTGCTCGGACAAGATCCTCCACTTCTTCTTTCTCGCCGGCCCCGATCTGATCATGGGCCCCGATGCGGACTACTCGGTCCGCAACGTAATGGGCATCATCGGCAGCAACTCGGAGCTTGGCCGGAAGGTCGTACGGGCGAGGCATTTGGGAACCCAGATGCTGGGGATTGCGTCCGGGAAGGCGATCCATCCGGTCACCGCCGTTCCCGGGGGATACAGCAAGCCGTTGACCGAGGCGGAACGGCAGAAGCTGCTGCCGATGGCAGAAGAAGTGCTCGAATTCGCCAAGTTCGCCATTGCGATGGCCAAAACGGACATCTTTCCCAAGTACACCGAGGAGATCGATTCCCTCGGCGTCATCGAGACCGGATTCCTGGGTACGGTGACCCACGACGGGACGCTGAACCTCTACGACGGGAAGCTCCGGCTGATGAGGCCCGACGGCACGTACGAGGAGTTCGCTCCCCCTCAGTACAAGGACTTCATCGCCGAGCACATCGAGCCGTGGACGTACCTCAAGTTCCCGTACGCGAAGAAGTGGGGCGACTTCAGTATGGATCCAGAGGCTCCGGGGGGGATCTATCGCACGAACGCCCTCGCCCGGATCAACGTCGCCGACGGGATGGCCACGCCGTTGGCGCAAGCCGAGTTCGAGGAGTTCCGCGACAAGTACGGCCGCCCGGCGCAGCAGACGCTTCTCTACCACTACGCAAGATTGATCGAGCTGGTCTACAACGCCGAACACACGATCGAATTGCTCAACGACCCCGCGATCACCGGCAAAGAGACGCGCGTCCCGGTGGCGCCCCGTGCGGCACGCGGCGTCGGCTGCGTCGAAGCGCCGCGAGGAACGCTGATCCACGAGTACGAGACCGACGACGACGGCCTCGTCACCAACGTCAATCTGATCGTCGGCACGACGCACAACAACGCGTCGATTAACATGTCGGTCAATCAGGCCGCGAAGTCGTTGATCAAGAACGGCGTGTACGACGAAGGGACGTTGAACAGGGTCGAGATGGCGATCCGTGCCTACGATCCGTGCTTGTCCTGTGCGACGCACAAGCTCGACGGGACACTCCCGGTACGGATCGACATCTTCGACAACAGGGGAGAACGAATCTCAAGCCTGACGAACACGTCCTAGCCCGGAGCGAAGGAGGACAAGATCGGATGTCGGACACCTGGACGGACGAGGCCCTGCCCGATCACTGCGCCAAGGACGTCGTGGTGCTGTGCTGCGGGAACACGCTGTTCGGCGACGACGGGTTCGGGCCGGCCGTCGCCTCGCGGCTCAACGCCACCGTCCCGATCCCTGACTGGGCGGCGGTGATCGACGCGGGGACCGGAGTGCGCTCGTTGCTGTTTGACATGGTGCTGAGCGAGCGTCGACCTCGGCTCGTCGTCGTCGTCGATGCCGTCGATCTCGGCCGCACGCCGGGAGAGGTGTTCGAGATCCCGCTCGATCGGCTTCCGAGGGTCCAGGTCTCCGAGTTTTCACTGCATCAAGCGCCGACGTCGAACCTGCTTCGGGAGCTCCGACAGGTCGGCGACGTCCGCGTCACGGTGATCGCTTGCCAAGTGTCGAGGATCCCGGAAGAGATGACGGAGGAGAGGTCCCCCGCGGTGGAAGCGGCCATCGATCGGGCGGGGGCGATGATCGCGGACCGATTCCTTCGCGAGCCGGCGGCCGCGCGATCGCCGTGAAGGGGGGAAGGAGAATGCCAGAAACGATGGAGACCCTGGAGATCGGGAAGCTGGACCCGACGTTCTGTGACGAACTCGCGTCCCAGCCCGGCGGCGAACACGTGCGCCGCTGCTTCGCGTGCGGAACGTGCGTCGCCGGCTGTCCCGTCAGCGAAGTCGCGCCGGAGTACAGTCCGCGCAAGATCATCCGCCAGATCCTGTTCGGCATGCGGGAGGAGGTCCTTTCCTCGCCGTTGATCTGGTACTGCCTCCTCTGCTACCGATGCACCGCGCGCTGCCCGCAGGGCGTCAACTTCACCGACGTGATGCGCGCGCTTCGCTACATGGCGATGAAAGGGAATCACGCGCCGCCCGAGGTGCTCGCCGAGGTGGCGCGGATCGACCGCGAGATCCAGGAGACACGAACGGAGCGGGTGCGTGCGGCGTTCGAACAGGAGCTGGCCGCGTTCGTCAAGCGCCGCGCCGCAGCGGAGGCGGAGAAATCGTCGAAGGAAGGTGGCGGTGCCGAGGCCTTGTCAGAGGAAGGAACGGCAGGCGACGGGTCGCCGGCCGGTGAGAAGGCCGTCGATGAAGGGTGACGTCAAGACGTTCAGCGACCTCATCGCCGAAGTCCAGGAGCGCGGAATCTGCGGCAAGTGCGGGGGCTGTGTGTCGTTCTGCTCCGCCGGCGAATTCAACGCACTGACGCTCGACGAGGACGGCTCGCCCAGATACGCCGACGAGGAGCGCTGTCTCAAGTGCGGAATCTGCTATCTGATCTGCCCGCAGATTCGGGTTCTCGACGACGAGTTGCGCGATCGCCATGCCTGGACCGCACCGATCGGTCCGGTACGGAAGATGACGTCCGCGGCCGCGGCGGACGATGCCGTGCGCGCCGCGGGGACCGACGGGGGGGTCGTCACCGCGTTGCTCATCCACGCGCTGGAGAAGCACATCGTCCAGGCGGCCGTCGTGTCACGGGAGACGGACACGTTCGGTCGTGAGGTGATCGTCGCGACAACCCCCGCAGCGATCGCCGAAGCGGCCGGGTCGCACTACGACGAATCGCGCCAACTCCACGAGGCGGGACGGCAGTACACCACGTTCTCACCGACCGTCCGAGAGATACGGGATCTGCATCAACAGGACATCCGGCGGATCGCCGTCGTCGGCACGCCGTGCCAGATCCGCACGATCCGCAAGATGCAGCTGCTGAACGTCCTCCCGTCCGACACCGTGGCGCTGACCATCGGGCTCTTCTGCATGGAGAGCTTCGCGTTCGACGAACCGGCGCGCGGGCGGTTGGAGGAGGTCCTCGGCGTTCAGCTCGACAAGATCGCGAGGCTGAACGTGAAGGACGACGTGATCGTGACGACCCGTGAGGGGGAGACGCTGCACGTGCCGTTCTACCTGGTCGACGAGTTCGCCCGCCCGGCCTGCTTCGCGTGCTCCGACTTCTCCAACGAGTTTGCCGACATCTCGTGCGGCGGACTCGGGTCTCCCGGCGGATACACGACCGTGGTCGTCCGCAGCTCGCAGGGGGAGAGGGTGTACAACGGTGCGCGCAACGCCCGGGCGATCCAGGAGTTGACGTTCACCGCGCCGGAAGGCCGCCGGAATCACGCCACCGAGATGATGGCGAAGATCGTGTCGTTCACGAGTCGGAAGCGAGGAAGGGCGAAGGAGCGACTGGGAGCGTAACGTGGATCACAAACGAGTGATGGTCGTGGGAGGCGGGATCGCCGGCGTCCAGGCGGCACTCGATCTCGCCGAGATGGGGATCGAGGTGTTGCTGGTCGAGCGCGGCCCGAGCATCGGCGGCCGGATGGCCCAGCTCGACAAGACGTTCCCGACCAACGACTGCGCGATGTGCATCCTTTCGCCGAAGCTCGTCGAGGCCGGAGCCCACCCCTCCATCCGCATTTTCACCAACACCGACGTGCTCGCCGTCGACGGCGAGGCGCCGAGGTTCTCGGTCACGCTGCATACGCGGCCGCGCTACGTCGACGTGGACCGATGCACCGGATGCGGCGCGTGCACCGACAAGTGCCCGGTGAAGGTGCCCGACCCGTTCAACGTCGGATTGGGGATGACCAAGTGCATCCGCGTCCCGTTTCCCCAGGCGGTGCCCGCGGCGGCGATGATCGACGAGTCGAAGTGCCTCTACCTCACGCGCGGCACGTGCCGGGTCTGTTCTAAGGTGTGCGAGGCGGACGCGATCGACTACGACCAGAAACCGGCGACGGAGCAGGTGGAGGTCGGAAGCGTCGTCCTCGCCACCGGGGCGTCCGAGTTCGACGCGATCCAGAAGGACGAGTACGGCTACAAGACGTTCCCCAATGTAGTGACGAGCATCGAGTTCGAGCGGATCCTGTCCGCCAGCGGCCCGAGCCGCGGTCACGTGACCCGACCGTCCGACGACAGAGAGCCGAGGCGGATCGCGTTCCTCCAGTGCGTCGGCTCCCGCGACAGCCAAGTCGGCAACGAGTACTGCTCCTCGATCTGCTGCATGCAGGCGGCGAAGGACGCGATCATCCTCGGCGAGCACCTCGACGATGTCGAGACGTCCGTGTTCTTTATGGACGTCCGCGCGTTCGGGAAGGGGTTCGACCGGTTCGTCGACAGGGCGGAACGGGAGCGGGGTTGCAGGTTCGTCCGCGCGCGGATCTCGTCGGTCGAGACCGATCCGACGACGGACAACGTCGTGCTTCGGTACACGCCGGACGGATCGAGCGTCGTCAGCGAGGAGTTCGACCTGCTCGTCCTGTCGCTCGGGCTGGTCACCCGCCCCGAGCAGCGGGCGGCTCTGGCGCGGCTCGGCCTTCCGATCAACGATTCCGGGTTCGTGCCGACGTCGGCGTTCGATCCGGTAGGCACCCCGCGGCCGGGGATCTTCGTCTGCGGCGCACTCTCCGGGCCGAAGGACATTCCGGAGTCGATCGTCGAGGCGTCGGCCGCGGCGTCGGCCGCCGCCGGCGTCGTCGCCGACATGCCGCCGGCGGAGTTCGCGGTCGAGTACCCGGAGGAACGCGACATCCGCGGCGAGCCGCCGCGAGTCGGCGTGTTCGTCTGCAACTGCGGGATCAACATCGGTGCGACGGTCGACGTGCCGGAGGTCGTCGCCCACGCCGGCGGGCTCCCGTCCGTCGAACACGCGCAAGAATTCCTGTTCACCTGCTCCCAGGACGCCCAGAAGGCCATCTCCGACGTCATCCGCGAGAAGAACCTCAACCGTGTCGTGGTCGCGGCGTGCACGCCGCGCACGCACGAACCGCTGTTCCAGCGCACGTTGCAGGCGACCGGGCTGAACCCACACCTGTTCGAGTTCGTCAACATCCGCGAGCAATGCTCGTGGGTGCATCAGAAGGAACCGACCGAGGCGACCGCCAAAGCGAAGGGGCTGCTGGAGATGGCGCTCGAGAAGGCGGTCCGCCTCGAGCCGCTCACCAGGATGACGCTGGGGATCCAGAAGTCGGCGCTGGTGATCGGCGGCGGGGTCGCCGGGATGTCGGCGGCGCTGGAACTGGCCGCGCAACGGTTCCCGGTGCACCTGGTGGAGAGGGAGCACGAGCTCGGCGGCAACCTGCGGCACGTCCACTTCACCCACGACGGTCAGCCGACCGCCCCTTCGCTGCGGACGCTGATCGAGAAGGTGAAGACGGACGAGCGGATCACCGTACACACCGGGACCACGGTGGCCGAGGTCGCCGGGTACGTCGGCAACTTCGTCACCACCCTCGCCGACGGGTCGGAGCCGTTCGAGCACGGCGCGGTGATCGTCGCCACGGGCGCCGACGCGGTCGTCCCGACCTCGTACCACTACGGGGAAGACAGCCGCATGATCACGCTCCGTTCGTTCGAGGGCCGGCTGGCAGCCGGCGATCCGGCGCTCCGGCAGGCGGGGGAGATCGTGATGATCCAGTGCGTCGAATCGCGCGACGACGATCGCCCCTACTGCAGCCGGATCTGCTGCACCAGCGCGGTGAAGAACGCGCTCAAGCTGCGCGAACTCAATCCCCGCGCGGCGATCCACATCCTCTACCGCGACGTGCGCACGTACGGCCTCAAGGAGCTGCTGTATCGCGACGCCCGCGAGAAGGGGATTCTCTTCTGCCGCTACGACCGAGATGAGAAGCCGGTCGTGCGGATCGAGGACGATCGTCTGTTCGTCGACGTCGACGACCTCATCCTCGGCCGATCGCTCCGGTTCGAACCGGATCTCGTCGTCCTGTCGTCCGGCGTCGCGCCGAACCCGGGAAACAAGGAGCTGTCGCAGATGCTGAAGGTGCCCCTCGACGAGGACGGATTCTTCCTCGAGGCGCACGTCAAGCTGCGACCGGTCGATTTCGCCACCGACGGCGTCTTCGTCTGCGGGCTGGCGCACTACCCGAAGGACATGTCGGAGGCGATCGCACAGGCGAAGGCGGCGGCCGGACGGGCGGCGACCGTCCTGTCCAAGGGCGCGCTCGAGACGGAGGGAAAGGTGGCGACGGTCCGGACCGCCCGCTGCAGCGGCTGCGGGACGTGCGTCGAGGTGTGCGCGTACAAGGCGATCGAGCTCGATCCCGACGCGGGCTACGCGGTGGTCAACGAGGCGCTCTGTAAAGGATGCGGCGTCTGCGCCGCGTCGTGCCTCGCGGCGGCGATCGATCTGAAAGGGTTCAAAGACGAGCAGATCCTCGCGATGCTGGAGGCTGTCGTATGACCGACCTGACGAAAGGCCGGGGCGAGCGAGGAGCGGGATGGGAGCCGCGGATCGTCGCGTTCCTGTGCAACTGGTGCAGCTACGCCGGTGCCGATCTCGCCGGCGTCAGCCGCATCCAGTATCCGCCGAACGTCCGCGTCATCCGCGTCCCGTGTTCGGGGCGAATCAACCCGCTGTTCATCGTCAAGGCGCTGCAGAGCGGGATGGACGGCGTGCTCGTCAGCGGCTGCCACCCCGGCGACTGTCACTACATCAGCGGGAACCTCTACGCGCGCCGCAAGTTCGCGTTGATGAAGAGCCTGCTCGAGTACGTCGGGATCGAGCCGGAGCGCGTCCACTTCGCGTGGGTATCAGCAGCGGAGGGGATCCGATTCGCCGAGCTGCTGCTCGGGGTGATCGAGACCGTTCGCGAGATCGGCCCGGCGACGCGGATGATCAAGGAGATCGAGACGGTGCGATGAGCGAGATTCAGGAGCAATTGAGACGGCGCGTCGCCGAGCTGCTTCGCGAAGGGACCGTCGACCTGTTCATCGGGTACGCGGACGCCAGTGTGCCGCTCAAATCGTCGGTGCACGTCGCCCGCTCCGCCCAGGACGCCGAGGCGCTGGTGTGGAACGCCTGCTGCACGTCGAATCTCGCTGCACTCCTGCCGGACCTCCTCAAGCGCCCCTCCGGGTTCCGCGGAGAGTGGACGCCGCCGCGCGTCGGCGTCGTCGCCAAGGGCTGCGTCAGCCGCTCGATCGTCGGGCTGATCAAGGCACATCAGATCCCCCGCGACGCGATGTACATCATCGGCGTCAGCTGTGGGGGGATGGTCGACCGGCACCGCGCGTCGCGTCTGCTCGGGCCGGCCGAGCTGGTCGAGGCGGAGTTCCTGAAGGGAGACCGACTGCGGCTTCGCGCGACGAACGGCCTGGAGCGGGAGGTCGACCTTGCGGAGGTCCTGCTCGGAGGCTGTCGGGAGTGCGGGCATCACAACGCCGTGCTCGCCGACGAGTCGATCGGGGATCCGATCCCGCCTGACGACGACATCGCGCGCTTCGCCGACGTGCAAGCGTTCGCCGAACGACCGATCGAGGAGCGCTGGCAGTCGTTCCAGGAGGAGGTTTCCCGCTGCATCCGCTGCTACGCGTGCCGCGAGGCGTGTCCCAACTGCTACTGCACCGAGTGCTTCGCACAAGAGACCGCGCCTCAATGGATCGGCGTCACGACCGACCTGTCGGATCTGATGCTTTTCCACATCGGCCGAGCGTTTCACCAGGCGGGGCGATGCGTCGACTGTGGCGCGTGCGTCGCCGCGTGCCCTCAGGGGATCGATCTGAGATTGCTGAATCAGAAGGTCAACCATGACGTGAAGTCGCTGTTCGGAGGAGACGTGGGCGCTTCCCTCGACGAGCCCGAACCGCTGATGCGGTTCGAGATGACGGACGACGAGGGGTTCATGACCGAGCCGTAGAGGGAACGGAGACATCGATGAACGAGCTGATCCTCGGAAAGACCGACCTCGCGACGTTCCTCAGCACCCTCGCGAGGGAGCGGCGGCTGATCGCGCCGTTGGACGATCGGACGGGCGCTTCGTTCGGCGTGGTCGGGGACGTCGCGAAGGTACGACTCGACTACCGGAACACCTCGCTGTCGGCGAAGGGGGTCGTCTTTCCTCAGACCGAGACGCTGCTGGCGTTTCGCGACGGGGGGGGAACGGAGCGGATCCCCGAGGCGCCGGAGACCGTGCTGTTCGGCGTCCGGCCCTGCGACGCGCGTTCGCTGACGATGCTCGACAAGGTGTTCCGTTGGGACGGGACCGAGGACCCGTACTACCTGGAACGGCGAGGAAGGACGACGGTAGTGGCGCTCGCGTGCAACGAACCGGGACCGACCTGTTTCTGCACCTCGGTCGGCGGGTCGCCGGGCGACGAGACGGGCGCCGACGTGCTCGCGACCGATCTCGGCGACGCGCTCCTCCTCCGAGCGGTCACCGACCGCGGCGAGGTGCTCCTCCGGGGCGCCGGGGATGCGGCGCGGCCGGCCGCCGCCGCCGCCGCCGCGAAGGCAAGGGAGTTGGCCGCGAAGGCGGAAGGCCGGTTGACGCCGGTGACGATCCCGACCGATGCGGAGGGGCTCGTCGAGGCGTTCGAGGCGGACGTGTGGTCCGATCTGGCGCTCGGATGCCTCGGCTGCGGCGCCTGCACGTACTCGTGCCCGACGTGCCATTGTTTCGACATCACCGACGAAGGACGAAAGGGCGCGGGGCGAAGGGTGCGCAGCTGGGACACGTGCTCGTTTCCCTTGTTCACGCTGCACAGCTCGGGCCACAACCCACGGCCGACGAAGGGAGCGAGGCTGCGGCAGCGGATTCTCCACAAGTTCTCGTACTGCCCGGAGAACTTCGGCGAGGCGTTCTGCGTGGGCTGCGGGCGGTGCATCGTGAACTGCCCATCGGGGATCGACATCCGTAGGATCCTCGAGCGTCTCGTAGAAACGACCTCGAAGGCGGGGGGATCGGTGTGATGAACAACCCGTACGTGCCCTATCCAGTCCGGATCGATCGGATCACGATCGAGAACGACGAGCGCGATCTGAAGTCGTTCGAGCTCGTCTTCCTCGACCCGGCGCACGAGAAGGCGTTTCAGCACGCGCCCGGCCAGTTCGCCGAGCTGTCGGTCCTCGGTACGGGCGAGTGCCCGATCGGCATCGCCTCCTCCCCGACCGAGACCGGTTCGCTGCTGTTCACGGTGAAGAAGACCGGCGTCGTCACCGAGGAACTCCACCGATCGCGGGAGGGTCGGGTCATCGGCGTGAGAGGACCGCTCGGCAACTCGTTCCCGATCGAGCGGATGAAGGGGAAGGACCTCGTGGTCGTCGGGGGAGGGTTCGCGTTCACCACGCTCCGCGCGCTGATCCGGTACGTGATCCACGACGACCATCGAACCGACTACGGCGACGTCACCGTGATCTACGGCGCTCGCAACCCGGGGGAACTGCTCTACAAGGCCGAACTCGACGAGTGGCGGTCGCGCGACGACCTCGAAGCGCACATCACTGTCGACGAGGGAGACGAGAACTGGACCGGCCACGAAGGCTTCGTCCCGACGGTTCTCGGCGACGTCGCACCCAGCGCCGAGGACGCGCTGATCGTCGTCTGCGGCCCCCCGGTGATGATCAAGTTCACCCTCCCGGTGATCGAGCGACTCGGCTTCGCGCCGGCGGACACGATCCTCTCGCTCGAGATGCGGATGAAGTGCGGGATCGGCAAGTGTGGCCGCTGCAACATCGGCAGCAAGTACGTGTGCAAGGACGGGCCGGTGTTCACCCTCGAACAGCTCTCCGGGCTTCCCGCCGAGTACTAGATACGGGGCGCCGCCCGCCGGTTTGGCATCGATCGATCTCTCCCGCTACCATGCACGGCGTCGGCACAGACCGGGCGCCCGCACGACGAGGGGCAAGGAGATACGACGATGGGATTCGGTTTCAACGCGGACGAGATCCTGCAGATGGCGGTGCGGATCGAGCGGAACGGCGCGCGTTTCTATCGCCGTGCGGCCGAGGCGGGCGACGCGGACGAGGGGACGAAGGGGAAGCTCCTCGAACTGGCGGAGATGGAGGGTCGCCACGAGCGGACGTTCGCGCAGATGCGGGAGGCGCTCCGCGCCGAGGAGTTCCAGCCCGTGGCGTTCGATCCCCGGGGTGAAGCGGCCGATTATCTCGCGGCGATGGCCGACGCCAACGTCTTCGGTCTCAAGACCGACCCGGTCGACCTCGTCGACGACAAGACGATCGAGGAGCTGCTGAACATCGCCATCGGACTGGAGAAGGAATCGATCGTCTTCTACCTCGGGCTGCGCGATCTGGTCCCGGTGAAGCTCGGCAAGGAGAAGGTTGAGCGGATCCTGAAAGAGGAGATGTCGCACGTCGCGCTCTTGCGCGGGCAGCTCGTCGCGCTCGGGTAGCGCGGACGGCTCGACGGCTGCCTCGTCGCGCGTGCCTCGGTCGAGCGCGGCGTCCTCCCCCTGTAGGTCCGTCCTCTCATCGGCGCGCGGTTCCGCGTGCGGAATCCTTGAAAGCGACTCCGAGGCGTGAGTATGATCCCGCGATTCCCGAACCGCTTGCGAGGGGGGATGGGACGCGGATTCGCGATACGTGGCAGGGGAGCGGAGCCGCCCGGATTGACGGGAGGGGCCTCCTCATGACGCGACGGCCTTTGCCCCGGGATCGGGTTCGAGGGACGACACCGGGGGTCGAAGGCCGCCGAAAGGACGTGTGGGGACATGACGAACGCACGGATTCTGATCGTCGACGATGAGCCGATCGTGAGAGAGGCGATTCACGATTGGCTGGTCGATGCCGGATACGGCGTCACGACCGCGAGGACGGGAGAGGAAGCGTTGGAGATCGTGGCGCGACAGGACTTCGACCTCGTGATCCTGGACGTCCGACTTCCTGGAAAGACCGGGATCCGCTCCCTGCAAGAGATGAAGGAAACGAAGCCGGGGATCAAGGCGATCATCATCACCGCGTACGCTTCACCGGAGCTACGGACGGAGGCGATGAAGCTGGGAGCGATCGATTACCTATCGAAGCCGATCGCTCCGGATCAACTGGAAGGGCGGATTCGAGCGGCGCTCTCCGAATAGGACCGCGCGTGAAGGAGGCCGTTGCGATGCGAGAGCACTCGGTTCTGGTCGTCGATGACGAGCCGATTGTGCGCGAATCGATCCGGGACTGGCTCACCGAAGCAGGGTATCAGGTCGCCACAGCGGAGACGGGCGAAGAAGCTCTGGAACTGGTGGCGACCCGGGATTTCAGCGTATTGGTGGTCGATCTTCGACTCCCGGGCAGCGCGGGGATCAAGGTATTGGAGGCGGTGAAATCGGAACGCCCGTGGATCCGCACGATCGTGATCACGGCGTATCCGTCGGCGGAGACCGCACAGGAAGCCAGGCGACTCGGCGCGGTCGATTACGTGATCAAGCCGTTCGCCCCGGACAGCCTGGAGCGCTTGATCGACGACACGCTGGCGTCGATCCCCCCTGAGGCGACGGTGATCGCCGAGGCCAAGGCGCCGACTCCGGCCCCCCCGGTCGTGGAGGCCATCGGGGTGAAGGCGTCGTTCGTCGTCGATCGCGACGACCTTCGCCGGCTGTTCGACGGCCTCGCCGCCTCGATGCGGATGATCGGCGTCGTGGAGAGGCAGGAGCACTACGTGTTCGACCGGGTGAAGCGGTTCGACGACGTGTGCCTCGACTACGACGTCACCGTTCATCCGCCGACCCGTTGCCTGTTCCCTACGCGCGAGGCGATGTTGAGGCTGAAACTCGGCGAGCCTCCCGCGGCCGAGCCGACGGTCGACGCGGCGCCGCAGGTGCTGTTCGGCGTGCATCCGTACGACATCACGGCAATCGAGCTCCTTGACGAGGTGTTCATGACGAAGCACCCCGATCCGAACTACATCTCCCGCCGGCAGAACACGGTGATCGTCGGCGTCGACTGTCTCCGCCCGTCTCCGAACGCGTTCGCCCCCAGCATGGGCACGGATCGGACCGACAGCGGGTTCGACCTCCTTCTCACCGACATCGGCGGCCGGTTCATGGTCCGCGTCGGCTCCCAGCGGGGCGCGTCCCTCCTCGAGGAGTACGCCGAGGCCAGGGTACCGTCGGACGAGGAGATCGGAATCCAGAAGGCGCTCCTCGACGCCGCGCGGGCCGAATACCGGGTCTCCCTCAACGTCGCCCGGGAGCGACTCCCGAAACTGCTCGAGGACCACTACGACGACGAGTACTGGCAGGAGCGGAGCGCGACCTGCTTCAGCTGCGGCTCCTGCATCATGGTCTGCCCGACCTGTTTCTGCTTCGACGTCGTGGACGAAGTGTCGCTCGACCTGAAGACCGGCGAACGGATCCGTCAGTGGGACGGCTGCATGCTGACCGACTTCGCCAAGGTCGCAGGCGGCGAGAACTTCCGCCACGACAAGGCGAGCCGCTTCCGACACCGGATCTTCCGGAAGGGGAAGTACGTGCTCGAGCGATACGGGATCGTCGGTTGTGTCGGTTGCGGTCGCTGCACCACGGCCTGCCTCGCCGACATCGCCAGCCCGGCCGAGGCGTTCAACGCGATCGCGGAGAAGGCGAAGATCAAGACGGCGCGCCGACTGATCGGCGAGATCACGCCCGACTTCGGCCTCTACGCGCCGAAGTGGGCGAAGCTGCTCCGTGTCGAGGACCTCGCCGCGAACGAAAAGGCGTTCGAGTTCGCGTTCGAGGACGGAGCCGCGCTGGTCCACACCCCCGGCCAGTTCGTCGAGATCTCGGTCCTCGGCGTCGGGGAGGCGCCGATCTCGATCTCGTCTTCCCCGACGCGGGGCGCCACGTTCCAGCTGGCCGTGCGGAACGTCGGGAACGTCACCCGCGCGCTGCACGACCTCGTGGAAGGCGCGACCGTCGGGATCCGCGGACCGTTCGGGAACGGCTTCCCGATCGAGGCGCTCGAGTGGAAGGATCTCCTGCTGATCGCCGGGGGGATCGGCCTGTTCCCGCTTCGCTCGCTGATCGAATACGCCATCGATCGGCGGGACGCGTTCGGCCGCCTCATCATCCTCTACGGCGCCCGCTCGCCGGAGGAGCGGGTGTTCCAAGCCGAGCTGGCGGCCTGGAAGCAGGACGCCGGGATCGAATTCCACGAGACGGTCGATCGCGGCAACGACACCTGGGGGGGGCACGTCGGCGTCATCACGACGCTGATCCCGGAAATCGAGATCAGCCCTGCCAGGACGATGTCGGTCGTCGTCGGCCCGCCGATCATGTATCGCTTCGTCATCGGTGAGCTGAAGAAGAAGGGGCTCGCCGACGAACAGATCATCCTGTCGCTCGAGCGCCGGATGAAGTGCGGCGTCGGCAAGTGCGGACACTGCCAGATCAACGGCGTCTACGTCTGTGAGGAGGGGCCGGTGTTCACCCTGGCCGAGCTTCGGAATCTGCGGGAGGCGGTGTAATGAAGCCGAAGGTCGCGTTCTTCGATTTCACCTGCTGCGAAGGCTGCCAGCTCGATACGCTCAACATCGAGGGACAGGATCTCGTGGATCTGGTCAGCGCCGTCGACATCGTCGAGTTTCGCGAAGTGCTGACCGGTCGGGCCGATCGCTACGACATCGCGTTCGTCGAAGGGAGCATCTCCCGTGAGTCCGAGATCCCGCGGCTGAAAGAGATCCGTGAGCGGGCCGACATCGTCATCGAGCTTGGCGCGTGCGCTCACATCGGCGGAGTCAATTGCCTGAAGAATCACCTCGCGATGGACGAGGCGTTGGAGATCGTCTACGGCGACGATGCCGGGGATTACGACACGATTCCCGCACGCCCGATCCACGCGGTGATCCCGGTCGATTACTGCGTGCCGGGCTGCCCGATCAACACCGCCGAACTGCTGCGGATCGTCAAGGAGCTGTTGCTCGGCAAGACGCCGGAGCTGCCGAACTACCCGGTTTGCGTCGAGTGCAAGATGGCGGGGAACGTCTGCGTGTTCGAACTGGGCCGCAGCTGCCTCGGTCCGGTGACCCGCGCCGGGTGCAACGCAATTTGCGTCACCGCCGGCCGCCATTGTTGGGGCTGTCGCGGGCTGGTCGACGACCCGAACATCGATTCGCAGAAGGACGTGCTCGAGAAATATGGGCTCACGGTCGATCAGGTGGTCGAGAAGTTCAAAATCTACAACACGTACACGGAGGTGGCCCGGTGAGCTCGTTCGACATCCACGTCCATCATGTCACCCGGGTCGAGGGGCACGGAAACGTCCTGGTCAACGCGACCGACGGCCGGTTGGAGGAGGTCCGCTGGGAGGTCGTGGAGTCGCCTCGCCTGTTCGAGGCGATGCTCCGCGGCCGCCACTACAGCGACGTCCAGCACATCGCGTCGCGGATCTGCGGCATCTGCTCGATCGCGCACTCCACCGCGTCGCTGCACGCCTCCGAGGCGGCGCTCGGCGTTTCGGTGTCGGAGCAGACACGTCTCCTGCGCAGGCTCCTGTTCAACGCCGAGATCCTGGAGAGCCACGTCCTGCATGCCTACTGCCTCGCCGCGCCGGACTTCTTCGGCGTGGGCAGCGTCATCTCGCTGATCGACACCCACAAGGAGGTCGTCGTCCGCGCGATGACGCTGAAGCGGCTGGCGTACCGCATCGCCGAGCTGCTCGCAGGACGGAAGACCCACCCGATCTCCTGCATCGTCGGAGGCTTCGCCAAGCTCCCCGACTTGGAGAAGCTCGCCGAGGTCGGCGACGCCCTCGGCGACGCGCTCGATGACTTCGATGCGACGGTCGAGCTGTTCAAGACGATCGCCGTCCCCGACTTCGAGCGCGAGACCGAGTACGTCGCGCTGAAGGACCCGAACGGCTACGCGTTCACGAGCGGGGACATCGCGTCGAGCGACGCCGGGATCGTGCCGATCGACGAGTACCGCTCGGTAGCGAACGAGTTCTGCGTTCCCCATTCGACAGCGAAGTACACCAGGAACAAACGGGAGGCGTACCAGGTCGGCGCGCTCGCACGGTTCAATCTCAATCACGAGCAGCTCCTTCCGCGCGCCCAAGAGGCGGCGGTCGAACTCGGGCTGAAGGCCCCTTGTCACAATCCGTTCAAGATCACGGTCGCCCAGGTCGTCGAGGCGGTGCACGCGGCCGAGGACAGTATCCGGCTGATCGACAGGCTCCTCGAGACGGGCGTTCAGGAGGAGCCCGAGGTGACCGAGATTCGGCCCGGGCGCGGCGTCGGCGCGGTCGAGGCACCGCGCGGAACCCTGTTCCATGAGTACTCGTATGACGAGGATGGAATCCTCACCGACGCGAACTGCGTCATCCCGACGAATCAGAACCACAACAACATCCAGCACGACATGGAGGCGCTGGTCCCGGCGATCCTCGACCGGCCTCAGGACGAGATCCGGAGGACACTCGAGATGCTCGTCCGGGCGTACGATCCGTGCATCTCCTGTTCGACGCACCTGCTGCAAGTGCGCTTCATCAAGTAGGAGAGCGTCGGTGGGCCGCCGACGGATCGGAAGCCGATCGATCAGAACGGCGCCTCGGGTTCGGCGTCGGCCGCTCCGCTCGGACGGACTTGGACCGGCAGAGAGACGGAGAACGTCGTTCCCTGACCTTCGACGCTGCGAACCGAGATGATACCGGCGTGCTTCTCGATGATCCCCTTCGCCACCGCGAGCCCGAGCCCGACGCCTTCGCCCTTCTCCTTGGTGGTGAAGAACGGGGTGAACAGCTTCGATCGATTCGCGTCCGAGATCCCGTGGCCCGTGTCCTCGACCTCCACCGTCAGCGTCCCCTCTTCCGTCGTCCGAGTCCGCAGCGTCATCCGCCCGCCGGGTGGCGTGGCCTGGATTGCGTTCAACGTCAGATTGACGAGCACCTGCCGGAGTTGATCGCGGTCGGCGTAGACCTTCGGCAGGTCTTGCTGCAGCTGCTTCACCACTTCGATCCGCCCGAGCGCTGCTCGATGGCCGACCAATCCCAGCGTGTCCTCGATCACCCGGTTCACGTCCACGTCACCGAGGCTGAGCTCGGACGGCCGCGCGAAATCGAGCAGGTTGCGGATGATCCGCGAGCTGCGATCGATCTCTCTCGCCATCTTCTCGAGGTCCCTCAACGCCTCGTCGCGGGACAGCGTGCCGGACGCCAGCTTCCTGGCGATCAACCGCGTGTAGACGAGGACACCAGCGAGCGGGTTGTTGATCTCATGCGCGATCGACGCCGCCATCTGACCGAGAGAACTGAGCTTCTCCGCCTGGATCAACTGCTCCTCGCTCTCCTGCAACCGGATCAGCGACTCCGCGAGTTCGTCGTGGAGATCGGCGAGCTGAGCCCGTGCCGCGCGACCTCGTTTGATCTGGTCGAGCATCGCGGAGACGAACAGGCTGGTCACCGCCGCCGGCACGACGAACACGATCACGCGAACGACCGGATGCGGGAACGTCGAAAAGAAGATCGCGCGGGGAAGCATGATCACGAGGGACGCGGCGCACGAGATCAGCCCCGCCAGCGGGCGCAACAGAAGGCTGGCGTAGAGGATCGGTATGAAGAACAGGGCGCGGTGCAGGTCGTGCACCGTGGTAAGGAATCCGGAAAGCCCGGGCAGGTAGGTGGCGAGCCTCAGTTGTTCGCCGTAGTAGACGACGATGAGCACGCCGAACAGGCCGACGACCACCCAGAAGTGAGGGTCGCGCGACAGCGGCCGGCGCGAGTCCCGGAGTGCCCAGCCGAAGAGCCACGCCTCGACGCGATGGAGCCAGGCCGACTTGCGTCGAGCCACGCGACGCCGTCTCCGGTTCATCGTCTCCCTACGATCCGAACTTCGGCGCCCAGTTGTTGTAGCCGAGCAGGATCGGCAGAACGCGCCCGCTGAACCGCCCGAGCCCCCCGCGCCCGGCCTCCCGCTCCCCGAAAGACGTCGTGTCGTCCGTGCGCACGTTCGGCCCGGCGTAGAGGACGGGGACCGGTTCGACGGTGTGGTCCCCGTAGTCGATCGGCGTCGTGTGATCCCCGGTGAAGGCGAGATGGGTCGCGACCCCATCGAGCCGTTCGGCGAGCGGTCCGATCAGCTCCGCGTCGATCCGTTCGATGAACCCCGCCTTCGCCGCTGCGTTCCGATCGTGTCCCGCGTTGTCCGTTCCCTTGACGTGGACGAAGGCGTAGTCGAATTCGTCGAGCGCCTCGATCGCGGCCTGCGCCTTCGCGCCGAGATCGGTGTCGAGCCCGCCGGTCGCGCCGGGGACGTCAATCACCGTCATCCCGCAGGCGAGGGCGACGCCCCGATAGAGGGCGCCTCCGGCGATCACCGCTCCCCGGACCCCGTAGATCGACTCGATCGACGGGATGTCCGGGCAGTCGGCCGCGCCCCGGGCGAGCACGAAGTTGGCCGGCGGCTTGCCGTCCTCGATGCGTCGCCGGTTCACGGGGTGATCCCGCAGGACCTCGTGGCTCCGTGCCACGAACTCGTTCAGCGCCTCGGCCGTCCGCCGCGCCGGCTCGTCCTCGTGGCCGGGCTGCGCCTCGAACCGGAGCGCCGGCTTACCCGCCTCGTGCGGATCGTTCTCCGTCACGTGTCGCGACAGGCCCTCCCCACGGAAGAGGAGGGCGCCGCGGTGCTGCGTGCTCGCGCGGAACTCGAGCGAAACGCCCGGTACGGTCTCCAACCGGATTCCGTTCAACGCACCGGCGAGCTCGTCCTGCCCTGATTCGATCCGACCGGCCCGTCGGTCGATGACGACGAAGTCCGTGCCACGCGCTTCGACGGTGGCGAAGTTCGCCCGGAAGCAGATGTCGCCGGTCCTGACGTCGAGGCCGATCCCGAGGCACTCGAACACACCGCGCCCGGTGTAGAGCGTGAACGGATCGTAGCCGAGCAAGGAAAGGTGCGCCGTGTCGCTTCCCGGCCGGATGCCCGGTCCGATCGGATCGACCAACCCGAGCGCGCCCCGCGTCGCGAGCGAATCGAGATGCGGGGTCTTCGCCGCCTCCAAGCACGTTCGACCGTCGACGTCGGTCGGCCTCCCGCCGAGCCCGTCCGAGATGATCAAGATCGCTTTCATCCGTCCTCCGTTCTCCTCCCGATGATCGTCCGAACACTACCCAAGCTGCCTGGTGTTGTCAATCCTATCCCCTTGGGACTTTCCGTCGTCCCCCCGGAATTCGGGGCCTTCGGCGCGTCCCCGCGAGCGAACGCGCGATCGAGCTTGAACCGCCGTCTGGGTTCGCATACTGTTCGGCCGCGGGCGGCGCACAAAGGGGGTGCCTCGATGCGGATTCACGAATTCCAGGCCAAGCGGCTCTTCGCCGAACACGGGATCCCGATCGCTCCCTCCCGTCCGGCGACGGACGTCGAGGAGGCCGTGGCCGCATCGGAGGAGATCGGGCTCCCCGTCGTCGTCAAGGCGCAGATCCACGCCGGCGGGCGGGGGAAGGCGGGTGGGGTCGTCGTTGCGACGACGACCGACGGGGTTCGCCGTGCGGCCGAGCGGCTCCTCGGGGCCCCGCTGGTCACGCACCAGACCGGCCCGGAGGGGTGCGTCGTTCGAACTCTGCTCGTCGAGAAGGCGGTGCGGGCCGCGAGCGAGCTGTACCTCGGAGTGATCGTCGATCGCGCGCGGCGGCGGATCGTCGCCATCGCGAGCCGTGCGGGGGGCGTCGACATCGAGGAGACGGCCCGCCGGAACCCGGACGCGATCTTCAAGGAGTGGGTCGACCCGATGATCGGCCTCCGGCCGTTCCAGGCGTTCCGCCTGGCGCATCGGCTCGGCCTCTCCGGTCCGCCGGCGCGCGGCGTCGCGAAGGTCGTCGTCTCCCTCTGCCGGCTGTTCCGCGAAGCGGACTGCTCCCTGGCCGAAATCAACCCGCTCGGGTTGACCGAAGACGGCGAGCCGATCGCCGTCGACGCCAAGCTGACCTTCGACGACAACGCCCTGTTCCGCCATCCCGAGATCCGCGAACTGCGCGACCTGAACGAGGAGGACCCCCTGGAGGTCGAAGCGACGTCGGTCGACCTGAACTACATCAAGCTCGACGGGAACGTCGGCTGTCTGGTGAACGGCGCCGGACTCGCGATGGCGACGATGGACCTGATCCAGCATGCCGGCGCCCGCCCGGCGAACTTCCTCGACGTGGGCGGCGGCGCGACGGCCGAGATGATCGACAAGGGATTCCGGATCCTGATCGCCGACCCGGACGTCGAGGCCGTCTTCATCAACATCTTCGGCGGTATCCTCCGTTGCGACGTCCTCGCCGAGGGGGTCGTCGCCGCAGCCGAGGCTGTCGACGTCGATGTCCCGGTCATCGTCCGCCTTGAGGGGACGAACGTCGAGGCTGGACGCGCGATCCTGGGGGCCTCCGGTCTGGCGTTCCGCACCGCCTCGGACCTGAGGGAGGCGGCGTCGATGGTCGCCGCCGCGGTGAAGGAGGGATCGTGAGCATTCTGATCGACGATTCGACCCGCGTTCTCGTCCAGGGGATCACCGGGAACGAAGGCCGATTCCACACCGGCCGGATGCTCGAATACGGGACGAGAATCGTCGCCGGCGTGACCCCGGGGAAGGGCGGGCAGGACGTCGAGGGCGTCCCCGTCTTCGACACCGTGTCCGAGGGCGTCGAGTCCGCTGGCGCGAACGCGTCGATCATCTTCGTGCCGCCCGCGTTCGCCGCCGACGCCGTCCTCGAGGCGGCCGAGGCGGGAATCGCGCTGATCGTCTGCCTCACGGAGGGGATTCCCGTTCACGACATGATCGAGGTCCGTCGCTACCTGGATCTGTGCGGCGCGAAGCTGGTCGGCCCGAACACCCCGGGGCTGATCAGCCCCGGGAAGTGCAAGATCGGCGTGATGGCCGGCTACATCCACAAGCCGGGCCCGATCGGGATCGTCTCCCGAAGCGGCACCCTCACCTACGAGGTCGTCCATCAGCTGACCGGACTCGGGATCGGGCAATCGACGTGCATCGGGATCGGGGGCGATCCGATCGTCGGCCTCTCGTTCGCCGAGCTGATTCCGATGTTCGAGGCCGACCCGGAGACGAAGGGGATCGCGCTGATCGGCGAGATCGGCGGCTCGGCGGAGGAAGAGGCCGCCGCGGCGATCGCCGAAGGCGTGACCAAGCCGATCGTCGCGTTCGTCGCCGGACGGACCGCGCCCTCCGGGCGGCGGATGGGGCACGCCGGGGCGATCATCACCGGCGGATCGGGAACCGCCGAAGCCAAGATCTCCACCCTTCGACAGGCGGGGGTCCGCGTCGCGGAGAGCCCGGCCGAGATCGGCGCCCTGATGGCTGGGGCCTTCGCGGACTAGCGGCGAGTTCTCATATAACGAGGTAGAACGTGTCGATGCAGATGAGATCTCCAGGTCTGTCTGCCTGTACGTGACAGACCTTGCGGCGTGAGAGATTCCGTCGTGTTCGCTCGGTGAGAAGCCCTGCACGGTTGGCGCTGTGGGTCTCCAGAACGAGCAGACGGTCAGCTCGTGTTCCCAATCCCAGTCGGTGTAGTACCCTCCACGCCGTGCTCGACGAGACAACCACGCCTTCCCTTTCCAGCTGAACGCATAGACGCTTCGGTCCCAGGTAGGCCACGACAGCGCCATGGCGACGATCCTGCGCTCCTTCATCGTGTCCAGCTGCGCGGACGGCGCCCCGGGCGTCTAGCTGTTCTGCGCGGATGCAGTCCATCCACTCCGTACAGCTCGAAGCGCTTCTTCCACCGGTAGCAGAGCGACCGCAAGATCCCTGCCTCACGGCAGGCGGCACTCACATTGCCCAGATCCTTGGCTCGTTGTAGGACGTGAAGTCGAGTAACGTGTACTGTTCGCGACGCTGAGGAAGTGAGCCATTCGACGGCCAGGAATTGAGCCACCTCG
>CAZGXU010000005.1:0-61469 GCA_964530075.1 uncultured Thermotogae bacterium | reverse complement strand
TGTGCGCACCCTCTCATCCCCGAAAACCCATACCCCTTGGCATCGGCCTCCGCCGGTGTGCCTCCCAACTGTACAACGGCGACGAGCGATGCCACGACATCCGTCAGCAAGCTGACTCCGATGGCTTGGTAGGCGGAAACGCACGCGAACAGCACGAGCACCGGAACAGCGAACGTGACGGCGCTCGCCCCGATCAAGCCCGTGACGGCACCGGCTCCACAGCCAGCGATCAGTGCAGCGACGACCGTTGATATCGGTAAGGCCCCTCACCCAACCCACCCTGGTAGTGATTCCCCCGAGAATCCTATCCGATTGCCACACGCGGCGGGAACTGCCGTCGGCGAAGCTCGCGGTAGGTGAGCTGCGGAAGGTGAACAGCGACGAGACCGCGCGTCTGGCGTTCTGCTGCCGAAGGTGCGCAAGCAGCTTCCCGGGCTTCGGCTTCGAAAGGGACTTGCGCTCGCGGACGCTGTCCGCCGGACGAAGCTGCCGCGATGACTCAGGTGCTTGGGAGATCTTGGAGTCATGCGGTCCGGGATATCACACTCGCTGGGCCTCGCCGACTACCGCCTCGACGGCAGCGACGATGGTCTGCGGCGCATCGGCAGGAATCATGTGCCGGGCGCCCTCTGCGATGAGCAGCTTGCCGTGACCGGTCTTGGCTGCAAGCTCTTCGTGCACCGAGCGCCACATCTCGCCGGCGGGCCCGAGCCAATCGGTCTGGCCGCATGTGATCACCCGGTACGGAAGATCCTGCGGGAAGACGGTTTGCTCCATCAGCTCGGCCTTCGGCGCGATCCCCCCCTTCATCATCCGAACGTCCGCCCGCTGCGCTTTCGTACGCTCCGATTCGGGAATCGCCTCGATGCTCTCGGCGTTGGACATCTGGTCCATTGCCTCCGCACCGACGCGCGCTACCAGCTCATGCGAGAAGGGATCGACGAAGACCATTCCGATCACGCGGTCCGGAGCCTCGTGCGCGATCAGCCGGATGAGCCATCCGCCGTAGGAATGCCCGACGAGGACCAGGTCGCGATCGAGGTGTATCTGCCGGAGCCCCGCGAGGAGCCAGTCGACTTCCTCTTTCATGTCGTACGGGGTGTCCGGAAGGTCGCTCTCGCCGAAGCCTGCGCGGGAGTAGGTGACGACCGTTGCGCCGGTCCTGGAGACGACGTCCCGGGGAATGTCGCCCCACTGCGTGAGGTCCTCGCCGCCACCGGATTCGAGAAGGATCACCGGCCCCTCGCCCGGCCAGATGACGAAGTGAAGCTTCACTCCCGGGGACACTTCCAGCCTGAGCTCCGTTCGACCCGACTCCACGTCCGCATGTGTCATCCCATCCTCCTTCCATCCTCCTTGGCAGTCGACCGACCAGCGCTTCCTTCGACGGGCTTCCCGCAGGGCGAGCCACTCGGATCAGGAAGGCGCTCCTCGGACCGATCCATCATCCGTTCGTGCCGCTCCGGGACGGCTCGGTTCATCCGTCGAGGCTGGCTCGGTGCGCCTCGCCTGCGGCCGCGTCGTGAGGGGCTCCTACGCCTGCGGAGCTGAGCTCGTGGCACCACAGGAAGAGGTGAAGGCCTATTCCCTCGGGGAACAGAGCCCTGACGACGCCGACGATCGCGACAGCGGACAAGACTGGGGAGTCCTGCGATCTCACGGAGTGGTGTCGAGCGCGATCTCGACGAACTCCGATCGATTCGTCCGATCCTCCTCGCTGAGATAGCACGAGACGAGCATCCGGCGGGCCTCGATGTCGTAGAGGCTGGTCCAGATCGTGCGGTCGGGGTGCTCGTTCCCGTCCCGCTTCGGTCCGGAAAGCGCATCGAACGAGGCGCGCGCAGCGATCGACGCGAGTTCCTCCGTGCCGAGGGGGCCATCGCAGGGCGCGAGTGCGGCGTTGACCAGGCGATACCGCGTGTAGGCGAACCCCTTGTCGGGTCCGTCGTCCGTGGGCAGGGCGGCATCAGTCGGGAAGCGGGTGAGGCCGAAGTTGGTCATGACGAGGGGTTCGCCGTCTCGCTCGGTGAAGCGGATGCGGTTTCCGGACGGGGACTTCTCGCAGACGAAGGCTCGCCCCTGCACGTCGGCAACGAGATACAGGCAGGGTGTGTACCCGTAGTACCACCGGAGCGACAACAGGGCGTCCTTCGCTTCCTTGACGTCCGAGCACAGGTCGAGGAGACAGCGGACGACCTGGAGTTCGTTCAGCCCGGCCTCGGGATGCTCGACCCGCTCGAACCTGTAGGCCGGATCGAGCCTGTAGTCGGCATGCGCGTTGCAGACGACGACGAGCCCCTTCTCGTTGATCCCGTCCATCGCGCCGAGCAGATCGAACACGACGATCCCGAGGGATTCGTACCCTTCATCCGGTCGGAGGCCGAGCACGACCAGGCGAGAGGCCGGGCGGACCGCGGCCTGCGGCGACAGGTCGATTCCGAAGTCCATGTTTCGAAGGACGTGAGGACCGCCCGTCTCCATACGGGCGCCCGGGACGAACGCCGCGGTACAGCCGGGAAGCCCGATGTCGAACCAGAGGGACGAGACGTCGCTCGACCCCTCGTCGATGGAAAGCCCAAATGCCTCTGCGACCCCGCGCATCCGCTGGTAGTGGGGCGGGTAGAACCTCTGGAAGAACCGCCGCTGAGATGCGATCCGTCTCTCGTCCGGACAGGGCAGCGGGGCTGCTCCGAGCTGATCGCGGCCCCACGTCGCCAAGTCCCGACCGATCTCGTGATTCGTCCCCTCGAGATGCCACTCCCACATCGTGGTGTAGGCGCCGCTGCCGCCGACTCGGACTGCAGGTTTCGTTGACATCGTCCTCCTCCCAGGCAGACTTTAAGAACAGCGTTACGTTGCTATACTTCTCCCCCTTCGTCTCGCGTTCGTTTCAGAAGGCGCTGTGACTTGCGACCCGCTAGTATCAACACAGCGTGATGTTATGGACTCCACAGGATCATGCCGATCCGTTCGGAGCTTCGGATCTCGGCAGTGACGAGTGCTTCGAAGATCGGATGTAACTCGATCCGACGATCTGCGGTGGGATTGCCCACTCCGTCGTTATCGACAGCAATGCCCTGGTCGACGTCCGTTTGCAGATTGTGAAACCTCGTGACTGCAGAGCCGGTGACTTCGACGAGGACGGCCATATGGTTCCCGTCATCGACGCGGTAAGCCACGGCCGGAAGTTGGGGCGAGGGAGTCGTTGCTTGCCTGCTCAGCGGATCTTCCGGATCGACTCCGCGACGTCGCGGAGCATGCCGAACTGCTCCTTGGCCTGAGCCTCGGTGTGGGCGCGATGCGGCATCCCGCAGGGGAGGGTGATCAGATCCCCGGGGCGGTAGTCGGCGACGTGCTCGAGGCGCTCGATTCCCCACGCGATCCGCTTCTCGTTTCGCGATTGCTGGTAGTACTTGGTGATGTCGTACTTCGAGGCATCGAAGCTGATGATGTCGATCTCGGCGTCGAAGAGCTGGTCCCACTGCATGTTTCCGCAGACGTGCACGCCGCGGACGACGGGGAAGCTCTCGAACAACGGGACCCACAGCCGCCGGTAGTCGAACCCGGCGTAACCGAGGGCCGGCTCATCGAGGAAGAGGATCGTCTCGTCGGCCGCGAGGCCGTCGAGGATCGCCTCGATGTGCGCGTAGACGCGCGAGATCGCGTCGTCCTCGTCGTAGCCGTTCTGCAGCAGGGTCGCCGGACCGATGCACTGGATCTTCACCGTGTCGAACCGGTGGCGCTTGAACGCGTCGAGGCAGCTGAGGTGCCCCGGTTCCTTGATGTAGTGAAGCATCGCGTCGCCGAGCGCGGTCAGCTCGGGGAGGAACGGGATGTCGTGGTCCAGGCTGTAGGCGACCGCGCGATCCACGTCGGCGAACGGGAGCGATCCGATCTGCGTGATCAGCTTCCCCTCTTTCTCGTAGCGGCGCATGGTGGGAGTATACGCGCCCCGGGGAAGGGCGTCTCACGTGACATCGATATGGCGAAGGGCGCTGCGACGGAGGTCGAACAGGTCAAATCGCAGCGCCCCAAGCGGACTCGTCTCTGTGTGGTTCGCCCGTCCTCACACTAGACGGAGCGAACCGGCTCGGGGAGGACAAGAGACTCGTGGCCGAGGGACACGCGCGGCGTCGCGCACGTCCATTTCGCGGTGCGCACGCGGCATCGTTTTGGTCGGTATGGTGCTGTGCGGAGGGAACGTATTTCCCCTGTCGGGCTCCCTGCTATCCTCCGGAGCGCGACGAATCGGAGGTATTCTCGATCCGTTCGTCAGGTCGCTTGATGAGACCGTGTCAGAGGAGAGTGCAATGAAACGAACGCATCTTGTGGGACCGGTTCTGGTCCTGGCCCTGGTTCTGCTGGCTGGCTGCATGCGCGTTCAGACACTGACCGTCGTTCCACTCTCGGCAATTGTGGAGGCAGGGGAGACCGTGGCCTTTGCTGCGACAGATCAGTTTGGCAATCCCGTGACGGTGACGTGGACCGTCGACGCGGGGCCAGGCACGATCTCGGCTGCTGGCGTGTACACGGCCCCGGCGACCGTCACGGCGGTCACGACAGTGACGATCAGGGCCACGTACACGGACGTTGCTGTGAGCACCGGCTCGGCGGTGGTGACGCTCGTCCCGTCTGCGACCGCGGAGATCGTCGACGCAGTTGGCGACATGTTCGGTCCTGCGACCTTCGATGTCGTCAGTATCTCGACGGCAAGGACGTCCACGGCGTTGACCATCACCGTGCTGTTCGACTCGGCTACGCCTCCGGTGCTACCGGCCGCGAATGCCGTGGCTGGACCGGGTGACTTGGCGGGATTCATCGACTTCGATGTCGATGAGTCGAGCACCACGGGATTCGCGTCGGCGAACGCGACGTACTGTCCGTGTACTCCGATCTCCGCCATCGGGTCCGATCTATTCGTCTCGCTGTTCCAGCGGAATGCGGCGGGGAACTACGACGTCATCTCGGCAACGACCCTGGTGGATGTGGGAGATGCGGCGCCCGCCGTCTCAGGGAGCGCGCTCACACTGACGATCCCTCTCGCCGATCTCGGAGGCGATGACGGCGTCACGAACCTGAGTTCGGTCCTCGGCGATTTTCTGGGACCGACGGACTGCATGCCCGACGAGGGTGCCGCGGTCACGACGTCGCTCGATCATCCCCAGGGGATTGAGCCCGAGATCGATCAAATCCACGCGTACTTCCTGTGGACGCGCTACGGCGAATTCGAATGGGGGGTCCAGACAGAACCGATAACGCTCTAGAGATTCAGGTTCTGCGAGCCGAGAGAAGAGAGGCACGCGCCTCCCTCCTCTCGGTTTCGCCTTCCGGATGGGCCGGCGCGCGAACTCCGGGCTGGAAGACGGGACGTCGCGTCCGGTGATCGTCTCCCCATCGACCGGACGACTGCAGATCGTAGCCGACCGGATTTCACTTCCCGACTGAGTTTTCGTATAGTAGTTCGTCGCGTTTTTCTGCAGATCAAACGGCGCAAGCATTCGCCCCGAGGGAGGGTGAGACGATGCCAGAAACCCGAGAGATTCCGGTGGTTTGGATCCAGGCCGCCACGTGCAGCGGTTGTTCTGTGTCCGTGCTCAACTCGGCCGCGCCGAAGATCACGGACGTCCTCCTCAGCGAGGTGATTCCGGGGCGCCACGTCAACCTCCGGTTCCAGGCCACGGTGATGGCTGGATCCGGCGAGCCGGTCGTCGAGGTCCTCGACGCGGCCGCGAAGGGCGATCCCGGTTCGTACGTGCTGGTCGTCGAGGGATCGATTCCGACGAGGGACGGCGGCGTCTACGGTACGCTCGGCGAGGAGCCGATGGTCGATCGCGTGGTCGCGCTGGCCAAGAACGCCATGGCGATCGTCGGGCTCGGAACCTGCGCATCGTTCGGCGGGATCTTCGCCGCCGATCCCAATCCGGGGGGCTGCGTCAGCGTCGGAGCCCTCCTCAAGGAGAAGGGGATCGACGCGCCGCTGATCAACGTCCCCGGGTGCCCGCCGCACCCGGACTGGTTCATCGGAACGATCGCGACCATCCTGGTCGGCGGGCTGTCCGCGGTGGAGGTCGACGAGCTCGGACGGCCGACCCGGTTCTTCGGCCGGTTGATACACGAGAACTGCCCACGCCGCGCGTACTTCGATGAGGGGAAGTTCGCGCAGCACCTCAGCGACGAGGGCTGCCTGTACAAGCTGGGCTGCAAGGGAACGATCGCCCACGCCGACTGCCCGTTGCGGCGCTGGAACAACGGAACCAACTGGGTGATCGGCAGCGGCGCGCCGTGCAACGGCTGCGTCGAGCCGGAGTTCCCGGACCTGATCTCACCGTTCTACGAGAGGCTTCCGGAAGAGGCCCTTCTGGTGCCGAGGAAGGAGTCCTGACCATGCGAACGGTCGTCATCGATCCCGTCACGCGGATCGAGGGGCACCTGAAGATCGAAGCGACCGTCGACGACGGCGTCGTCGTGGAGGCGCGAAGCACGGGGACGCTGTTCCGAGGGATCGAGCTGATCCTTCGGGGGCGGGACCCTCGCGACGCGCCCCGGATCACGCAGCGGATCTGCGGCGTCTGCCCGACGGCGCACGCGACGGCGTCGACGTTCGCGCTCGACGAGGCGTTCGGGATCGCCGATCGGATCCCGACGAACGGTCGGGTCATCCGAAACCTCATCCTCGGCTGCAACTACATCCAGTCCCACGTCCTGCACTTCTACCATCTGGCGGCGCTCGACTACGTCGACGTGACGGAGGTCGCGACCTACGAGGGCTCGGATCCGGGCCTGCTTGCAGCGAAGGCGTTCCTCGGCCGCGGCGAGCTCGGCCCGTTCGTCCCGCGGTACGAAGGGGATTATCGATTCCCGACCGACGTCGCGCAGCTCCTCGCGTCACACTACGTGCAGGCGTTCGACGTCCGGCGGAAGGCGCACGAGCTCCTGGCGGTATTCGGCGGGAAGATGCCGCACAACGTCGGGATCGTCCCCGGCGGCGTCACACAGATCCCCGAGGTCGACACGATCGCCGGTTTCCTCTGGCGGCTGAACGAGATCCGCCACTTCATCGACCACGTCTACGTCCCCGACGTCCTTGAGGTCGCGCGCGCTTACGGCGACTACACCGAGATCGGCGGCGGATGCGGAAGCTTCATCAGCTACGGGGGATTCCGTCTCGAGAGCGGCCGCTTCCTCGACTCGGGCACGACCTCGATGGACCTCGCTCCCCAGGAGCTCGACGTCGGGAAGATCACCGAGTCGGTCGCCCACTCCTGGTATTCGGACGACGGGGAATCCCGGCATCCGACGGCGGGGAAGACGGAGCCGGCCCCGACGAAGGAGGAGGGATACTCGTGGCTGAAGTCACCCCGCTACGACGGCCGCGTCTACGAGGGCGGCCCGCTGGCGCGGATGCTCGTGAACTACGGTCGCGGAAACGAGAAGGTCAAGGGGTTGATCGACCACGTTCTCAGCGCGCTCGACGCCGAACCGGCGGCACTGAACTCGGTTCTCGGACGCCACGCGGCCCGTGCGATCGAATGCAAGCTCGTCGCCGACGCGATGGCCGACTGGGTCCTCGACCTCGTGCCGGGCGGTGAGGTCTACGCGCCGTACGAGATCCCCGACGAAGGAGAAGGGGCCGGGCTGACCGCCGCTCCGCGAGGGGCGCTCGGCCACTGGGTCCGACTGAAGAACGGAGTCATCGACCACTACCAGTGCGTCGTCCCGACGACGTGGAACGCTTCGCCGAAGGACGAACAGGGGAACCCGGGTCCGGTCGAGCAGGCGATCGTCGGCACGCCGATCCGGGACGATGAGAACCCGTTCGAGATCGTCCGGATCGTCCGCTCGTTCGATCCGTGTCTGGCCTGCGCCGTCCACCTGAACACGCCCCGCGGCAGATCGTTGGGGCGGTACGTGGTGAGCTAGGAGGCGCGATGAGAACGGCGATCGTCGGGATCGGGAACGGACTGATGAGGGACGAGGGGGTCGGCGTTCACGTCGCCCGCGCGCTGGCCGACGCGGAGCTTCCCGAAGGGGTACTGGTGATCGACGCGGGGACCGACCCGGACGTCGCGTTCGACCTCGACGGGCTCGATCGCGTGATCGTCGTCGACACGGTCCGCGGCGGGGAGGCGCCGGGCACGGTATATCGGTTCGGCGACGGGGTCGAACCCGATCCCGCCGGTGTCCGACGGGCGAGCCACGACGTGGGCTTGCTGGAGACGCTCCGCGCGCTCAGCCCGCCGGGGGAGGCCCCGGAAGTCGTCGTGATCGGGGTCGAGCCGGAGAAGATCGAGTGGGGGCTCGACCTGTCGACCGTCGTCCGCCGTTCCGTTCCTCGGGTCGTCGAGATCGTTCAACAGGAACTCAGGAGGCGATAAATGCTCGTAACAGTACGGAAGCCCATCGACGAGATCATGGGGTTCCTCGCCGGAGAGCGTGCGGTCTTCCTCCTCGGCTGCGACGGATGTGCGGCCGCCTCCGGAACGGGTGGGGGACCGGAGATCCAGGCGTTGAAGGCCGAGTTGGAGGGACGCGGGCTGGAGGTCGTCGGTTGGAAGGTCGTCGATTTCCTTTGCCAGAAGGCGCTGATCCGGACCGGGCTCCGGCCGTTCGCCGAGGCACTGGAGCGCGCGGACTCGGTCGTCGTCTCGACATGCGGGATCGGGATCCAAGCGTCGGCGACGGTGATCGACAAGGCCGTCCATCCTGCCTGCAACACGATCTCCCTCGGCGGGATACGCGGCGAATGGCAGGGGGAGGAGCGCTGCGCCGAGTGCGGGCAGTGCTTCCTCGAGTTCACCGCCGGCGTCTGTCCGTTGACCGCCTGTGCGAAGCAGTTGGTCAACGGGCCGTGCGGCGGCGCGAAGGACGGGCGGTGCGAGGTCGAGCCGGAGGTTCGGCGGTGCGCGTGGGACGTCATCTACGAGCGCCTCGAGAAGCAGGGGCGGCTCGACCTGCTGCGCCGCAGTCCGCTGCAAGTCAAGGACCACGCGCAGATGCGTCCGCCGAGCGCGATCCGAGGGACCCGCACGTGGGCGATCGACATGAAGACGACGGAGGACGTGACCCGATGAAACTGACCGATCTGTTCCGTGCCGGCAAGTTCGTCATCACCTCCGAGGTCGCCCCGCCGAAGGGGACCGACACCGCGGAGATGATCGAGAACGCGGAGCGGCTGAATCCGCGCGTCGACGCGATCAACATCACCGATCAGCAGTCTTCGGTGATGCGCCTCGGGTCGCTCGCTGCGTCGCGGATGCTGAAGGAGCGCGGGATCGAACCCGTCTTCCAGGTGACGTGTCGCGACCGGAACCGGATCGCGCTGCAGTCCGATCTGCTCTCCGCGTGGGCGCTCGGGATCGAGAACGTCCTCTGTTTGACCGGCGATCACGTCGCGCTCGGCGACTTCCCCGACGCGAAGGCCGTCTTCGACCTCGACTCGGTGTCGCTCCTCGCCGCGGCGAAAGGGCTCAATCAAGGAAACGACATGGGCGGCAACGAGCTCGACGGGAGCCCCGACTTCTGCCTCGGGGCCGTCGTCACACCGGGAGCCGATCCCGTCGAGCCGCAGCTGATCAAGATGGAGAAGAAGATCGCCGCGGGTGCCGCGTTCTTCCAGACCCAGGCGGTCTTCGACGCGGAGGCGTTCGCGCGGTTCATGGAGGAGGCGGAGCGGTTCGGCGTGCCCGTGATGGCCGGGATCATCCTCCTCAAGTCGCCCGGCATGGCGCGGTTCATGAACAAGAACGTCGCCGGCGTGCACGTCCCCGATGCGCTGATCCAGGAGATGGCGAACGCGGAGGACCGCCCGGCGAAGTCGGTCGAGATCGCCGCGCGGTTGATCGGCGAGATCGTGGACGTCTGTCAAGGGGTCCACATCATGCCGCTCGGCTGGGAGAAGCGGGTCCCCGAAGTGCTGGAGGCCGCTGGGTTGTAGCGTATCGCGGTCCGTCGGCTCGGCGTCGCAGACGGAGGGGGGATTCCCCTTCCGCGAAACGGCTTCGATTCCCGCTACCCACGCTCCGCTCTCGGTTCCAGCAGCTCGGCAGGGAGGCTGGCTCGCATGTTCCTTCGGATTCGATCGTCCACATCGATTCCGAGTTCCCGCATTGCCTGGAAGGCAGCGCCCACGACGGGGTGGAACTCGGGGAGGACGATGCGCGCCCGCGGTGCGAACGGCCTGATCGCCGTCCGCACCGTTTCGAGAAGAAGCGATCCCTCACCGCGGAAGACGGAGCCGCCGAGCACCACTTCGACGTCCGTCTCTCGCAATCCCAGCCGCTCGATCAGCGCGGCTGTGGTCGTGCCGACTTCCTCTCCGACACGGGCGACCAGGCCGCGAGCGACCCCGTCTCCGGCAGCGGCCACCTCGAACAGCAGTGGCGGCAGTTCGGCGAAGGCGGCTTCCCAATCGATGGTTTCGTCGCGGAGTCTCGCGGGGAGCTCTTCGAACGAGGAGATCCCCAAGACGGCGGGCACCCGCTTCTCGAGCAGCGACCTGTCGCCGCGGCGGTCGTAGCTGCGGTGAGCCAGCCGAAGCACCTCTATGGCCAGGACGCCTGCGCCGCCCCAATCCCCGGTCGTGGCCCCCATGGAGGGCAACTTGATCTCGCGGCCGTCCGGCGCGAGTCCTCCGGCGCTGAACCCGGCCCCGAAGACGATTCCGACGCCCCACCCTCGCGACAGTCCTGCACCCATGGCGGCGGCCAGATCGTTCTTCACCGTGTTCTTCCTCGCGGCGCCGATTCGCGCGACGATGGCGTCCAGCGCCTCGAAGTCGGAAGGTACGTCCGCTCCGGCGAGACCCCAGAATCCGAAGTCGGCGGGTGCGTCGATTCCCGCTTGCGCAAGGCCCTCGCGCGCGACCCGCTCGAGAACGAGCTCGGCTTCGGCAAAGCCGATTCGCTCGTGGTTGCTGCCCTCGGCTCGCGCGAAGCCGAGCGCGTGTCCCTCGACGTCGACGATCAACGCGAACGTCTTGGAATTGCCTCCGTCTACGCCGAGCACATGCTCCACGAGCGCTTTCTCCGTTCGCCGCTCTCACACGAACTGCGGCAAGTATCGCGCATGGATCCTCTTGATGTCCTCCCAGATCTTCTCGGCGACATCGAAGCCGGGGACGAGCGGGTGGGCAAGGAGCGCCAGAACGGCGGCGTCCTCGTCGCCCTCCACACTCGCCTGGATGGTCAGCTCCTCGTACGACTTCACGGACTGCACGAGCCCGCGAATCGTCGCAGGAAGAGGCGAACAGGGCAAAGGCCGCACCGTGCCGCTCTCGATGGAGCACGGAACCTCCACCGCGACGTTTCCGGGAAGCTCCGCCATGGCCCCGCGGTTGGGCACGTTCACGATGTGGATGCCGTCCTCACCTTCGAGCGCACGGATGAGGGACACGGCGGCCGTGGAGTAGTAGGCCCCACCACGCTTCCCCAGTTCCGCCGGCTTGGTGGCGAGTGCAGGATCCGCGTAGCTGTCGAGGAGCCGCCGTTCCATCTCGAGCACCTCCTCGCCGCGGGTCCGCTCGGCGGCTCGCTGTTCGGAAAGGACGCGGTTCGTGTTGTAGTAGTAGTCGAGGTAGTAGCTCGGCAGCATCTCAAGCCCTCTCAGCAAGGCCGGCGAAAACTGAGAAACGAGCCCACTGGAGATCGCCCGCTCGATGACGTCACCGATGATCTCCCGCCCGTCCAGCGTGACGCCGCGGACCCAACTCAAGTGGTTGAGCCCGACCCAGTCCATGAAGATCCGCTCGGGATCCGCGTCCAGCAGCTCTGCGATGGCCCGTCGAGCTCCGATGGGGCCGTTGCACAGTCCGATAGGCTCGACCTCCGAGTGTTTGGCCAGCGCTTCGGTGACGCTGCCGGACGGATTGGTGAAGTTGATGAGACGGGCCCTCGGGGCAACCCGGGCCGTGTCCGCCGCGATGTCGAGCATCACGGGAATGGTTCGCAGGGCGTTGGCGAAGCCGCCGGGACCGGTGGTTTCCTGGCCGATGACCCCGTGCCTGAGGGGGATCCGCTCGTCCTGGATCCGGGCCTTCGTCCCACCGACGCGGATCTGCGTCACCACGTAGTCGGCATCGCGAAGCGCGTCCAGTCGATCGCACGTCGTCCGGACCGCAATCTCACGATGGGCGGCGGCCACCATCCTCCGGGCCAGTGCGCCGAGCGTTTCGAGCCTTCCCGCATCGACGTCCATCAACGCCACTTCCTCGATGGGAAGCGAGCGACCCAGATCGATGAGGCCGTCGATCAGCTCCGGCGTGTAGGTGCTTCCGCCCCCGATCACGCAGACCTTCAAGGACCTCGCAGGCATCTTCCCCTCCGCTTTCGTGATCCTGCCCGTTCCTGCTGAGGCCTCCACAGGGTCAAGGCCGGCTCGTCGGCGATGACGTGAAGCCCCGGGTGCATCTGGAGCGCGGTAGCAGGGATCCGCTCGGTCACGTCGCCGTTCAGCGCAGCGTTGAGGACGTCGGCTTTGTCGTCGCCGCTCGCAAGCAGCAGGATCCTCCGTGCTCGAAGGATGGTTCCGATTCCCAACGTCAAGCCGAGCGTCGGTGTCATCCCGTCGGATCCGCCGGGCAGCGGGAGCCTCTCGATCGTCGAGCTCGTGAGCGGGGACACGTGGGCTCCTGAGTCGAAGGGCGTGCCGGGTTCGTTGAGCGCGATGTGGCCGTTCACGCCGATGCCGAGGACCGCCAGATCGAGGCCTCCACGGTCCCGGATCGCCTTCTCGTGACACGCGGCCTCCGCGGTCAGGTCGTCCGCCGCACCGTCGAGTAGGCGACAGGAGGCCATCGAGACCGGATGCCGATCGAGGAGCTGCCGGCGCAGCGTCTGAGCGCAGCTTGCGGGATGATCCGGAGGAAGGCCGGCAATCTCATCGATGTCGACGAGGAACAGCCTCGAGCAATCCGACGAATTGGCGCGAAGTCGCTCGACCGTCTGCCGATACGCTTCGACGGGAGTCCGGCCGGTCGGCAACGCGATCACAGCGCGAGGAGTCGATCGGATGAAATCGCACAGAAAACGAGCGGCTCGCGCGCTGAGGTCGTCGTAGTCCTTCGCCGTTTCGATCCTCGGCTTCATACGGGCTCCCGAGCGCGATACGGAGGGGGGCCGACCTTGCTGGTCGTCGGATCGGCGATGACGGACATCGGCTCGTTCAACCTCCAATCGGGAGATCGTCTCCGTCGTGGCTTCCACCCACCTGCGCCTTGCGCATGACCTTCCACATCGCGTTGACGTCGTCGGGCGGCGGTGCGTCGTCGGCCCCCTCGCGGCGAACGAGTCGCAGCGCCCCGCTCGGACAGGTCGCGACGCACAGTCCGCATCCGATGCAGCGGTTGCGGGCCAGAGCGATCCGATCCCCGTCGCGTGAGATCGCGTCCATCTGGCACCTGGTCAGGCACTTGTGGCAACCGACACAAGCGGATTCGTCGTACGCCGCGGTGAACGCACTGGCGACCTCGTCTGCCGGATTCTCCAGCGCCTTGAGCGGTGTCAGCACGCCGCAGCAGCAACCGCAGCAGCAGCAGATCACGGATGTCTCCTTCGAGTTGCTCGACTGCAGGACGAGGTTCGCCTCGTTGGCCTGCTCGAGAAGGCGGAAAACCTCTTCTCGCTCGATCCTCCGGCCGCGACCGGTGTTCACGTAGAAGTCGGCCCAGTCGCCGAAGAAGAGGCACGTCTCGACCGGCGCGTCGCAGGCGGTTCCGGCCATGCCGGCGATCGTACGACACAGGCACGGGGCGACGGCGAATCGATCGTGCGTGTGGACGAGCTCCTCCACCCGCTCGTACGGAAGCGCCTCGGTGTGCGACGCGAGGCTGACCCCGACGGGGACCGTGCGGAGCTGGGGAATGCTCTTCACCTTTGGAAACTCGCCGCGTGTCTCCGCGTACTCCACGAGATCGCCCAGGAATTCGGGCGTGAGGTCGTTGACCTGAAACTCGAAGATCCCCACGACGAACGGAACGGCCTGGTACAGCGTGGGCTCACCTTCCCGTTCGACCGAGAGGATCAGCCCCTTCCTCGCCATCCCGTCAAGCCGCGGTGCGGCCTCTTCGACGGAGAGGCCCGCACGAGCGCCGATGGTCTGCGCCGTCTCCCGATCGAGGGTCAGATGGACGGCCAGCTCGGCCTCCTCGGGCGTGAACAGCCGTTCCAGCACGCGCAGTTCGGCGCCGCTCGTGCTCGGAGGATACCCGTCCGGCAACGTATCGAGGTGCTCGGCCAGTCGACGATACACCGCCTCGTGTGCTTCGTTCATGTCCTCTCCTCCTGCGAAGAGCCCGCCTAACCGGTTTCCGGACAGACCGTTTCGCTTTCCGGAATGTGGCGATAGGCGCAATCGAACCGATCGCACCCCTCGCACGAAAACGGGTTCTTCGCCCGGTTGATCCGTTCGCCAATCCCGATGACGAACGACACGCTCTTCGACGGCTTCATCAGGAACCGGTCGGTCAGCTCCACGTCGAGCGGCCTCTCCGGTAGGTGGTCGAACAGGAAGCGCTGGTGCTCCAAGCCCCAGTGGCTCGCGCCAGCGCCCGGCGAGAACGCGCGACTCGCGGACAGGTCGCGCTCCTCGGCCCAGCCGAAGATCGTTCGACCGAGTCGATCGCCGATGAGCGAGAGGCCGGTCATCGCGATCGCGTCGAGGATCATCGAGTCGATTAGCTCCCCTTCCTCGCAGAGCGCCCGTGCGCGGTCGTCGATCGCCCGCCCGGCGGTGCAGAGGCCGAAGCAGAGGAACTCCGCTTCGCGGATCGGATCGGGCAGCGTCGCTCGCTCCGGCTCCGCGGCCGCACCCACATCGTACAACCGTCCCATGGCTCGGGGACGGAGAAGGGATGCGCCGAGCGGCAGCAGCTCATCGACCCGGGTCCTTACCGCGTCGGAGCGCGAGAAACCGCCGCGTTCCAGCACAGGCCAAAGCGATTCCGAGGCGAGCTCGATGTCGACCCCGTCCAGATCGAACCGGTCGACGAGGATCCCCGCGCGTGTTCCGTTCGTGTCTCCTCGGCGATCCGCGGTCACTGCGCTCCTCGCAGTACCCAGAGCTCCGCTGGCTTGGTCCAGTTCTGAATCCCGATGTAGAGGTCGCCGTTCAGCTCTTCCAACGCGTGGATTCCGAACTCGGACGTCTCCAGGAATCCGTCCTCGGTGATCTCTCGCCACGTGGTGCCGTCCTCCGTAGCGAACAGGAATCCGTGATTGCCGAATCCACCGACGTAGAGGGTGCCGCCGACGACCTCCATCGCGAGCGTGCAGTCGTATCCGACGTTGCCGAACCCGTCCTCGTTCACCTGCTCCCAGTCGGTGAAGGGGCCTTTGCCCTCTCCGCTCGTGCGCCAGACGGTCGTCCCCTTCGGGCCGAGGTGGGGCGTGAACGACGAGACGCCGAAGCCCCACGTCCCGACGTAGAGATCGCCGCGGAACTCGATCATGCGGAACGCGTTGAACGACTTGGTGTCGCCGAAGCCCGATTGCCCGACGCGGATCCACGTCTCCTCGCTGGATTCGTCCGGTCCGGCCGTCCGCCAGACGTCGCACCCGGGATACGGCGGCTGGGCCGACTCCGTGCCGAGATACAGGTGGTCCTTCCACACGTACAGCACGCTCGCGTCGGTCGCTCCGGTGATCCCCAGGCCTTTATCGAACGATTTTACGAAGGAACCGCGGGTCCCGTCGTGGCTGCGCCAGACCTCTTCGCCTTGGCTCGGGTTGAACAGGCCGACGTACAGCCACTCGCCGAACGGCCGGATCGAACAGAGCGTGAGATTCGCGGGGTTCCCGAACCCGTCTCCCGTAATCTGTTCCCAGTCTGAAGACGCGCCCGGCTGCCTCGCTCGCCAAAGCTGCCCCCCGGTTCGGTTGTTCCACGTTCCGACGTAGAGGTACTCCCCGACGGACCGCATCCGCACGACCGCTTGATTCCCCACGTCGCCGAACCCCGGCGCATTGACCGGCTCCCACGCCTCGCCGTCGCCCGATGCGTAGACGAGGCAACCATCGGTCGGATTCCACGTCCCGGCGTACAGCCGTCCTTCATGTACCTCCATGTGGACGATGCCGATGTTGTTCGGGTTGCCGAACCCGTCGTCGTTGATTCGTTTCACGGTGTCCCCTCCCAGGACCGGCAGCGCGATCGCAAGAGCGAGTGCCGCCGCGATGAAGCCCTTTCTCATCAATGGGTGTTCTCCGGAACGGGGAAGAGGGGCTCGAGGCCCGCCTCCGCCACGAGTCGGCGCATCTCCTCGTCCGAGAGCGCACTCGTCCGGTCGAATCGCTCGGCGGCGTCGAAGATCCTCGGAGCGATGTTCACGTCCCCGACGCTGTTGAGGAAGACGTCCGGCCGCGCAAGAACCCAGTGCACGGCGGGGTCGATGTCCTCCTGGGATTGCAGCGGTTCGTACCACGTGCTGTACGCCTTCGACTCGTCGCGGCGCAGGCGTCGCGCGATCGCCTTGATCGTCTGCATCGGCACGTCCCGCTCCGCACACATCGACGCCAGCTTCTCGAAGCCGGCCGCGTACTCGGCGTTCTGCATCATCGGATAGTTGTACGGGAGAAGGACGGAGTCGAATTCGAAGCGATCGAGGCTTCGCATCAGCACCGCGGGCGCGACCGTCTCGTGCGCCGTCACGCCGAGGAACCGCGTGAGCCCCGCCTCCTTCGCCTCGACGGCCGCTTCGAGTGCCCCGTCGGGTCCCATCGCCTGCTCCCACCCATCGGGCTCGATCAGACAGTGGAGCTGGAAGAGGTCGACGTGGTCAATGCGCATGCGCTCCAGGGAACGCTCGATCGACGCCTTGGCTCCGGCGCGGTCGCGTGCCGCGGTCTTGGTCGCGAGGAAGAAGTCGGCCCGATGGCGGCCGATCCAGCGGCCGAGCAGCTTCTCCGACTTCCCGTAGTCGGCGGCGGTGTCGATGTGGTTGATCCCGTGCTCCAGGAGGACGTCGAGCATGCGGTCGGCATCGGCGGGCGTCGCGTCGAAGAAGGCGGCTGCGCCGAAGATGACCCGCGTGCTCTCGTGCTCCGTTCGACCGAACCGTTTCTTCTCGATCATGCGATGCTCCCTTTCCGCACCTCTTCACTCCCGTTAATCATAGGTGAGCGGCCCGGGCATCTCGCCCCGCGGGCGGTCCGTGGACGGGTCCGGCGTGTCGATGTCCTCGGGCCATCGAAGTGCCGCGAAGTCGGCCGTTGCTTCCGGATAGATGTTTCGGTCGATCCGGTCCGGGCGGCTCGCTCGGAACCACTCGTATTGTCGCACCATCAGATCGACCTGCCAGCAGAAGAATGCGTACGACTCCGGCTGCCAGACGATGTTCGACGTGATTCCTTGGAAGACGTCGAGCGTCTTCAGGATCCGGTAGAGCTCCCAGCGCATCGCCTTTCGCGCCTCCGGAGAGACGTTCGGCTGTGCCATCCGCACGATGTGGAGGAGGAAGGTCGTCCCTCCGCCGACGCGGGCGAGGTGCTTCGACGGCTCGGCCTTCACCGCCTCGGCAAAGAGGCTCTCGGCCCGCTCGAGGAGCTGCGGATCGTGATCGAGCCAGAACGCCTCCAGGAGGCCGATCCCTTCGGCGACGGCGGCTCGATGGACGGGCTCCTCGCAGAGAAGCGACGCCATCTCCTCGATCAACTCCTCCTGCGCTAGAGACGGATTGAAGGCGAGACGGAAGAAGGTGTAGTCCCCGAGGAACCGGCAGGGTGGGGCGAGCCGATACCCTTGGACGCCGTCCGGACGGAGCTCGTCCCTCGAATAGGCCGCCTCTTGGACGGCTCTTGTGAGATAGGGGTGCGGGAGCATGTTCAGTGCGTACTCGGGGTTCATGTACCAGAAGCAGTTGATCACCGGATCGAACCCCCACTTCTTCCCGAGCAGGACACCCTCTCTCATCGCCGGATTCCCGCGCGCACGGATCTCGGGTCCGAACATCTGCGCCACGCTGAGCATCGACGCGTCCGTCCAGCCGATGTCCTTGGGGAGAAGCGGGAGGAGGTCGTCGAGGATGGTCCGGAACTTCGGACACCGCTCGAGAAGCGCTTGCGGAATCACCACGCGGGACCACAGGTCGAAGACCCAGTTCCAGAAGATGTAATCGGCGTCGTTCCCGCACTCTCGCAGGAGCTTGCGGTACGCGTGGGTCGCGTCGGCGAAGTAGCCGGCCGGATCAGCGGCCGTCTCCTCGTCGAACGAGAGGCCGGTCTCGCTGTAGATCATCTCCAGCCCGTCGAGCTCCTTGAAGTACTCGAAGGTGTATCGGTTGACGTCGAGGATCAGGTCCTTCGCCTTGTTCCAGACGAGGCCGCAACCGTAGTAGCCGCCTACCTCCTGATGCTCGGCGCGGAGCGACGGGTTCTCCCAGAAGGTCTGCGGGGGGACGTAGTTCGGCGTGGTGAGCCAGTTGAACTTCATCCCGACCTGGTGGCAGTAGGCCATTACGTTCCGCCAGACCTCGTAGCGCCAGGCTTCTCTCTCCGTCTGCGGCACGTCAGGATGGTAGAGGCGCCCGGCGGGGACGAGGGTCAGCGTCGTCTGATTGCAGAGGCGCATCAGGTCGATGTATTCGATCCACTCGTCGAGCGACCAACGATCCGGGCTGAGGACGGCGAAACCGTACGAGCCCCCGAACCGATAGGGAGCGACGTACATCCCTCGAATCCGAAACTGGGGCGTCTCCACGATCTCCCACGTTCGCGAGAACGGATCGGTGCGATGCTCGACCATCAGGGTCCGCAATAGGGTGTAGACCCCGTTGGCGACGCCCTCGTCGTCGTTTCCCGAGATCCGGAGGGTTCCATCGTCGCCCGTTCGGATGACGTAGCCCTGCTCGGAGATCGCCGGATCTCGCTCCACGTTCCGCTCGATTTGCAGCGGCTGACCACCCTCATCGTCCGTTCCCAACGGAATCCCGGTGTGGTCCGACAGCTTGTGTGCCGCGTGGTGGACGGGGCCCGGAGCCTGCGCGTAGATCGAGATGGGCATTCGTGGGCTCCTTTCCTCCGGTGGTTCGGCCTACTCCACGTTCCGCTTCCGACTCAGGATATTCCGATTCCCGCGCCACGGGTGGTCGATCTCTTCACCCGCCGCCGAGCGGCGGGGCACCCATCCGTAGTGTCCATCCTCGTCGTAGAAGTCCATTCCGAGGAGGACGGTGAGGTCCTTCACGTACGGGCGCCAATCGCCGAAGAAGACGGTCCGGAAGTGCCCCATCGGCCACTCCGGTTGCAGGTTGTTCTCGATGAAGTTCTCCATGTTGACGCGGACAGCGAGCTTGTTCCGGCATCGCCGCTCGCTCTTCACGCTTCCGAGCGATGTCCCGCCGTGCACGATCACCGACCGGCTCTCCGGATGGATCGAGACGGCCGTCACCGGCTCGTCGACCGGCATCGTGGCGGACGCGCAGCAGCTCTTCCCCGTCTCCTGCTCCGTGCGGATCGTATACGGAGCGGCCGGGCCGCTCGCTCCGAAGAACTTCCTCGGCCCGCAGCAGAGGTGGTAGACAACGGCGTCGCGACTGAGATCGAAGAGACGACCGCCGGAGAACCCGGCCCGCGCTTCGCCGGCGATCTGCTCGGTCAGGTAGTGCATCACCATGACGTTCAGCAGCGTGTGCATGTTCATCTCGCCGGTCGCCGGGAACCCGTCCGACTGCAGCTGCATGAACGCCATGCACGGAAACGTGGGAAGCTTGTAGGGGTACTCACCGCGGTTCTGGGGATCGATGCCGGGGCTGAGGGCAGCGAAGACGTCGTCCGGCCAGTCGTGGTAGACGTGCCCGGCGATGTCGGTGGTGAAGGCTTGGACGTCCTTGTCTTCGATGGCCTGCTTCAGGGCGAGGTAGACCTTGGCCGACGTGACGAGCTCGGCAGGATCCGGCTCGATGATCGCGTCCGCCTCGTCGATCCATCGCTCGGCGACCGCCTTCGCCTCGGCCTCGGAGACGTTCGGGTAGAAGTCCTCCATGAACTCCTTCTTCGTCATGCGGACGAGGCTCGATCCGAGAACCTCTCCGAGCGCGTCTTCGAAGGTCTTGAGCGGCTGCCCGAAGATCTCGGTCTGTCGCCACTCGGCGTGAAGCACCATCATCCTCGCGTCTCGCACCTGGTGGACGACGCGGAGCAACTTCACTTTCTCGATCACGTCCTCGATCTTCGATGACGCCGTCCAGAGGACCGGAAGGCCGGCCCTCCGCATCGCGACGTAGTTGTGGAATCCGTAGTTCTCCAGGAAGTCATCGACGATCACGAGAGGAGTTCCCGTCTCGGCGAGCGGCCCCTCGTAGATGACGCGCATGTACTCCACCCCGAGCGCGTAGACGACGAAGCCGTCGAATTCACTGCTCCGCTCAGCCAGAGCAACGACGTCCTCTTGCTCGTGGAGTACGACGGTCGAGAACTCGATCCCGGGGCAGCCGGCCACAAGGGCATCGCTGAGCTCCTCGGCTCGGTCCTCGTAGCTGTAGTCCGGGTCCTGCACGACCAAGCCCGGCTTCTCTTCGCGCCGCAGCGGGTAGTAGAACGCGAGCGCAACCTTGGTGTCCGTCATCTCAGATCCTCCTTGGCTTCATGGCTCTCCGGCGTCCCGCTCCTCGTCGCGTCGTGCGACGACAGCGCACTCATCAGCTCTCGCAGGCTCGGATAGGCGCCCTTGTACACCGAGTACAGGCGGTCGTAGGTCTCTCTGTTCGCCGCGTTCGGGGTCGTCGGCTCTTCGAAGGTCAGCCAGTCGCGGATCGACTCGAAACGATCGACGGCGCCGATTCCGATCCCGGCCAGCAAGGCGTCTCCGAGCGCCGCCTCCGAGCCTCGCGTCGCGGCGAGGCGATACCCGGTCACGTCGCTCAGGATCTGGCGCCAGAGCGGCGACTTGGCTGCCCCGCCGACGAGCGTGCACGTCTCGTCCAGGCGGAGGCCGATCTCCTCGCCCGCCTCCATGTTGTGACGGAGGGCGAACGCGACGCCCTCCAGCAGCGCGCGGTAGACATGCGCGCGGGTGTGGGAGAGCGTGAGCCCGAGGATCGTTCCCTTCGCGTCGCTGTCCCAGATCGGGCTTCGCTCGCCCATGAAGTACGGAAGGACGACGAGTCGATCGGAGCCGGGCGGTATCCTGGCTGCCTCTTCATCCAGCAGGGCATAGGCATCGAGGCCTTCCCGCTCCCCTCGTGCGACCTCTGGCTGTCCGAACTGGTCGCGGAACCATCGTGGGAGGGCCCCGGCGGTCGCCGCGCCGCCGAACGTGTAAACCTTGTCCGCCGCGTAGGCGACGTAGGGCATGCTGACAAGCTGAGGGGAGACGGACTCTCCCTCGTGGACGACGCCCCAGCACATCGATGTCCCGATCATCGCGACGTGGTTTCCCTCGTCGAATGCACCCGCGCTGAGCGTCGCGACCGCGGCGTCGATCCCCCCGGAGACGACCGGCGTTCCGGGAGCGAGGCCCGTGAATCGAGCCGCCTCGGCCGTCAGTTCTCCCACGATCTCGCTCGAATCGACGATCCGTTCCGGCAGCAGCCCGACGGGGATCCCGAGCGACTCGCAGCTGCGCTCCGACCACGTCCGCGCCTTCAGGTCGAAGACACCGCCGATGTTCCCGGCGGACGACTGGTCGATCGCCGTCTCGCCGGTCAGCCGCTGGATCGCATAGCCGTGCGGCGTGAGGAGCTTGTGAATCCTCTTCCAATTGTCCGGCTCGTTGCGTTGGATCCAGAGGATCTTCGTGAACCCGTGGTAGGTGTCGACGCCATTGCCGGTGATCTCGAACAGCTCGTCCAGGTCGACGTGCGATCGGATCCACTCGACCTCCTGCACGGCGCGGCGATCCATCCAGATGATGCACGGTCGGATCGGGTCCGTCTTCTCATCGACGGGGACGCCGGAGCCTCCGTAGAGTCCGCTGATCCCCACGCCCCCGATCTCGTCCGGTCGGACGCTCGCCTGTGCGAGCACGTCGCGGACCGTCGCCACGAAGGCGTCGAACCAGACGTCGGGCCACTGCTCGGCCCACAGCGGGTGCGGGTGGAGAACCCCGTACTCCGAACGGGCCGCGGCGACCTCTCTCCCGTCGAGATCGACCAGGACGGTCTTCGTCAGCGTCGTCCCGATGTCAGAGCCGAGCAGATAACGTGAGGTCACTTGGCCTCCCTCATCCGTCGTCGAAGATCCGGTACTCGATGCCGAGCGTCTTCGCGGCCCAGACGAGATCCTCGACCCAATTCCCGTAAGCGCCGTGGATGTGGTTCGAGTCGTACTCGGACAGGAAGACGTCCGGCGAGACGCGAAACCGTGCGTAAGCGTGCGGCCAGTCGATCTGAACCTCGCCGGCCTTCTTCTCTGCCGTCCTTTTCGGAAGTTCGATGAACTCCGCCGGGAGGATCGCCAGCCAGTACTCGCCGTTTCGCCTCGCCAGCCGCGCGAGGGTCACTTCGCCCGGCGCGGCGAAGTGGCGGACCGACGCCCCGCCGGCTGGGAAGTAGAAGCCCTGCGGGTAGAACTCGACGCTCGGCAGGTTGACGTCCGGATCGGTCGAGCGTCCGGCGAAGTACGTCGGATGGGTCCCGGAATTGCAGAGGTCGAAGACCCCCAGTTCCGCGTCGTAGTGGCGCAGATCGGCGAACAAGACCGGCTCCGACGTGATGTGCTTGAGGATCTCCATCGTCAGCGCGCCGTCCATGTCGGCCTCCGTTGCGGCGACGATCGGCTCCTTCGGGCCGTTCCAGTCGTACGGGTCGTTCAGGAACGCCTCGGTTACGTCCATCGTGACGAAGTGATCGGTCAGCTCCGGCTGCGCCTTGAATCCGACGAAGTCGAGGTTCATCTCCTCGATCATCTGCCGGACCGCGATGTAGCTCCGAACCTGAAGCTTCAGCTTCTCCGGCGTCAGCTGCTTCCCGTCGTAGCGGATCTTCCCGACCTTCGACGACAACCACTCGAACGCGCGCTCGACCTCGTCGTCCGGCGCCTCGGCCGAGCGGCGGACGATCTCGGATTGATCGATGTGCTCGACGTCGATCCCGAACAGCCGCATCCACTGGTCGCTGTTCGCCACCGCGGTGTACATTCCCATCGGACGCCCTCCGAACAGACCGAACGTCTCGCCCTTCAGACGTCGGACGGCCGACGCGCCTCGGACGAACGCCATCACGCGGCGAAGAACATCGGCGTCTCCGATGTCGCCCGAGACGCGGCCGTGGAACGTCCCCACCTGGTCGAGGGCGCCGGCTGAAGCGAGCATCCCGACCATCCCCGGGTATTCGGGGTTGATGTTGGAGAACAGCAGGAAGGGGCCCGGGGCGAACCGGGACGCGACGGCCGCAAGATGGGGGAAGGCCCACACGGCGTAGTTGAAGATCGTCAGCTCGCAGCCGGCGTTCGCGAGTCGGATCGCCTCCTTCTTCGCGATCTCGCTGGTCCAGACGATCTCCTCCGCTTCGACCGGCTCCACTTCGCCGGTCGCGCGGAGCGCCTCGGCGAGCCGGCTCTGGTACTTCCGGTTCAGCGGCTCCAGGTCGCGGTGCACCGCGACCCTGCCGTCCGAGAATGTAAGGATCCCTACCTTGCGTGGGGCCATCGTTCGTTCTCCTTTCTTCGCGTCGGTCCGTCCCTCTTCACGGCAACCGCTTTCGGGCCGAGGGCAGCTTCGGGAATCTCTTGTGAGGTTCGGTCTGATACCAGTAGGCGGTGCTCGAGTAGTCGTCCGAGCGGTGGTTGGCATGTCCGTGCTCGATCGTCACGCGGATCCGCTGTGAGAAGTGGATCGGATCCTCGATGTGGTACCGGTACAGCGTGACCCGATCGGCCCAGTTCGGTCCACCGGAGAGGATGACGCCGTGATACGGGGCGCAGTACTCCTGCGTCGGGCACCACGCGGTGTTGAAGTAATCCTCGGTCCCGGTGCCATGCAGGGTCGGCGGCCACTCGTCGTCGTCGATGAAGATCATGTCGTCACCCTCTCCGTACCAGTTCCACTCGTTCGTCCGGCGGAGATTGCGGATGTTGAGGTTGCAGCCGACGTAGTGTCCGCGGCCTTCGGCTTCGAGGATCACGTAGTTGTTCGCTCCGTCGAGGTTCTTCGACGTGCCCGCGTGGTGCCAGACCCCCTGAAACTCGAAGTTGTCCATATCGCCTTGATCGATTCCCTGGCACGGGTTCTGGCGCCGCCACTGCGCGTGGAAGCGTCCGAGACCCTCCTCGAGCTCGTCGAACGTCTCGTAGTCGACGTAGTGGTAGAGGATCAGCTCGTCCGCGGGGTTCTCGTTGGTCACCTCGATCCGGGCGCCTCGTGCGAACGGCATGACGAAGAAGCAGTTGAGGCCCTTGCCGTGCTCGGGACTCATCGCGAGCGGGGCGGAGACGAAGTTCTTCGTCAGGCCGTGCCCCATCCCGAAGAAGTCGCCGATCGGCACCTCGATGCTCGGGTTCTTCTCGCCGTCCCAATACGCGCGCAGGACGTTGTTCCGAAGGTAGTTCACGTCGTTGGAGCGAAGGGTCGTCCAGATGTGCGTGATGCATCCGGCGCCTTCGATCGATGCGAGGACGTGCGTCTCTCCCGGCCGAATCGTGACGAAGTCGTTGTTCGCTCCGGTGCGGTCCCAGCTCGACTCGCGCCTCCGCTTCACGTTGCGGATTCGCGGCAGACTCCGAAGCGTGCCGGAGCCGAAGCTGCTCTGCCCTTCCGTCATCATGCTTCCTCCTCACTGCTCGCTACGTGCCCCGTTTCCAGCGAATCCCCTCGTCGAGCATCGCGAGGTAGTTCTCGATCGGGATGTAGTTGGCGACGCTGTTTCCCGTACCGAGGGCGTACCTCCCACCGGGCATGCAACGATCGAGAATCTCGCGCACGTACTGCCGGATCTCCTCTTCCGTGGACCGGCACATCTTGTCGACGTCGACGCCTCCGAGGACCCCGACCCGATCGCCGTACTTCTCCTTGAAGTCTCCGACGGTGAGGATCTTGTCCTGGAAGGAGTGCTTGGCGTCGATCCGGACGTCTTCGATCAGGTCCTCCATGATCTCGTCGACGTTCCCGCAGGTATGGAGGATATAGAGGAGCCCGTTGTCGTGCGCGAGCTTCGCGATCTTCTTGTGCCACGGGAGGACGTACTTGCGGATGTGGCCGGGGGAGATCAGCGTCGCGCTCTGGTAGCCCATGTCGTCGCCTTGGAAGAAGCCGGCGAGCTTCGGCAGACCGATGATCCGCTCGCTCAACCGATACAAGGTCTGTCCGACCTTCTCGAAGATCGCCTCGACGAGATCCGGCTGTTCGTACAGCATGTACGAGAGCGGCTCGAGGCCGACGAGGACGTTCATCACGTTCTCCAGCGTACCCTGACCGAAGCAGACGAACATCCCCATTCCTGCGGGGAGGCGCTGCGAGGCGTATTCGTAGGCGGCCAGCGACACCGCGTCGGCATCCGGCCACGAATAGGCCTCGAAGTCCTCCCACGTCCCGATGATCCCTTCCGACTCCTCCATCCAGATGCGCGTCGCTTTGGCCCGTTCGGCCGTGTCGCTTCCCAGTCGGTACTTCCCTTGGAACAGGATCTCCTGCCAGCCGCCGGCCCAGACGTAGTCGTAGCCGAGCCGATACCAGCACTCGATCACGTTGTCGAAGTAGGGAAGGAACGTCGCCGGGTTCGCGAGGTCCGGCGCGACCCACTCGCGGTCCAAGTAGGCTTCGGAGATGGCCTGCATCGTCTCGTTGTCGAGGAACAGCTCGGCAAAGCGGACGCGATCGGGGGGCTCCCGCCCGGTGATCACGGCCACGAACCGGTCGATGTCCGGCCTCGGGTGCTTCAGCGGTACGTCCATGCTGCCCTCCTGTCTCTTCCGACCTCCGGGCCGTCGGAGCCTACCGGTATCGATGCCCCTCTTCCATCATGATCAGGTAGTTGTCGATCGGGACATAGTTGGCGACCGTGTTTCCCGTCCCGAATGCGAACCGTCCCTTCGGCATGCAGTGATCGAGGATCGAGCGGCAGTACGCTCGCAGCGCCGGCTCGTCGAGCCGACAGAGCTTGTCCATGTCGACGCCGCCGAGGCCGGCGACGCGGTCCCCGTAGACGTCCATGAACTCGGTGATCGGCAGGATCGCGTCCTCGAACGACTGCTTGGCGTCGATCCGGACGTCCTCGATCAGGTCCTCCATGATCGCGTAGATGTTCCCGCACGAGTGGAGCCAGACCATCTTGTCGTGCCGATGGGCGACGGCGGCGTACTTCTTCAGCCACGGCAGGACGTACTCCCGCAGATGGCCGGGGCTGATGATCGTCTGGGTCTTGTAGCCGAGGTCGTCGGCGTGCCACATGAACCCGACGCACGCGTGCGGCATGATCCGCTCGTAGAGCTCCAGGTTCAGCTGTCCCCACTGGTCGGCCACGGCGCGGATCAGCTCCGGGTTCTCGTAGAGGAGCAGGCAGAAGTCCTCGAACCCGAAGAACGTGCCGATGAGTCCGGGATCGAAGACGCATCCGACGCCTGAGACGGTCATGCCGTCCGGCAGGTGCTCGGAGACGAACCGGTAGTACTCGTCGATGTTGAGCATGTCGAGGTCGACGCGATCCCACGGGACCTTCTCGTAGTCGTCCCAGGAGCGAATCAGACCCGACGTCTCCTCCTGCCAGTTGCGCGCTCCTCGAGACACGTCCTGGGCCGCTGTGTCCGGGGCGTTTCGGGATCCGCCGCCCGAGAGACCGGCCTGACGCATCAGCGCGCCGAGCGACACGCCCATGAGAAACCACGGCGCGAGATCCGGGAGGTAGTCGAGCCCCATTCGATGGTAGAAGGCGATGTCGCGCCGGATGCGGATCTCGTCCGGTTCGCCGTCGATCAGCTTCAGCGCGCTTCCGGAGAGGAACTTCTGCACCTTCGCCAGAAGGTGCGAGTCGCTCCCGGCGGAGGCCCACGTCTCGTCGAGCGAAGGGAAGTCCTCCTCCATCATGTTCTGTACGATGTAGTCCACCACCTCGACGTCGGCGAACTCCTCGACGAAGTGGACGCGTTTCGGCTCGGCTCGTCCGAGCAGCACCTTCTCCAGTTCCTCGAAGTCCGGTTTCGGATCCTTCAGCGGGAACGTGCTCATCCCTTCGATTCCTTTCTCATTCTGCCTGCTCGATCTCCCTCATCCGCGGTACCGATACCCCTCGTCCATCATCGCAAGGTAATTGTCGAGCGGGACGTAGTTCGCGACGCTGTTGCCCGTCCCGTAGGCGTAGCGGCCCTTGGGCATGCAGTGGTCGAGGATCGAGCGGCAATACGCACTCAGCTCCGGCTTCGGAAGGCGACAGAGCTTGTCCATGTCCACGCCTCCGAGTCCGGCGATCCGGCCTCCGTAGGTGTCCATGAAGTCGGTGATCGGCATGATCTCGTCCTGAAACGATTGCTGCGCGTCGATCCCGACGTCCTCGATCAGGTCCTCCATGATTGCGTAGATGTTCCCGCACGAATGGAGCCAGAGCATCTTGCCGTGGCGATGGGCGAGGTCGGCGTACTGTGCAAACCAGGGAAGGACGTACTCGCGCAGGTGCGCCGGACTGAGGAGCGTCTGGGTCTTGTACCCGAGGTCGTCGGCCTGCCACGCGAAGCCGACGCACTCGTGGGAAAGCATCCGTTCGTACAACTCGAGGTTTAAGCGCCCCCACTTCTCCGCGACGGCTCGGACCAGGTCCGGGTCCTCGTAGAGCAGGGTGCACATCGTCTCGAACCCGAGCGTGGTCACTACCGGTCCGAACGTACAGCCGAGCGCGGTCACTTTCATTCCGTCGGGGAGGTGCTTTGCCATGAACGCGTAGTACTCGTCGATGCCGAGCATGTCGAGGTCGACGCGCTCCCACGGGATTCTCTCGAAGTCCTCCCAGGACGAAACGAAGCCGATCTTCTCCTCCATCCAGTTTCGCATCCCTCTGGACAGGCTCTCGTCCGCCGTGTCGGGAGCGCTGTGACTCTCGAAGGAACTCGCCAATCCCTGCTCGGTCGCCAGGGTCCCGAACATGGCACACATCATGTGCCACGGCGCGAGGTCCGGGAGGTAGTCGAATCCCATCCGGTGGTAGAAGGCGATGTCGCGCTTGATGCGAATCTCGTCGGGCTCGCCGTCGATCATTTTGAACGCGCCGCCTGAGAGAAGCTTCTGTGCCTTCGCGAGAAGGTGCGAATCGCTCCCGGCGGAGGCCCACGTCTCGTCGAGCGACGGGAAGTCCTCCTCCATCATGTTCTGTACGATGTAGTCGATGACCTCGACGTCGGCGAACTCCTCGACGAAGTGAACGCGCTTCGGCTCGGCCCGTCCGAGCACCACGGCTTCGAGCGCCTCGAAGTCCGGCTTCGGGTCCTTCAACGGAAAACTGCCCACGTCTCCTCCTGACTCGTCCTCCTACTTGAGCAGGTCCCTGACCAACGTCACCGCGGCCGCGGCGTCCTTCGCGTAGCCGTCGGCGCCGATCTGATTCGCGTACTCCTCCGTGACCGGTGCGCCGCCGATGATGATCTTGACCCCGTCTCGAAGACCGGCTTCCTTGAGTCCCTCGATCACTCCGGGCATCTGGATCATCGTCGTCGTCAGGAGGGCAGACATGGCCACGACGTCGGGCGACGTCTCCTTCACCGCTTCGACGAACGCGTCGGCCGTGTTGTCGATGCCCAGGTTGTGAACGTCGTAGCCGGCGCCCTCGAGCATGATGGAGACCAGGTTCTGTCCGATGTCGTGCAGGTCGCCTTCGACCGTTCCGATCACGACCTTCCCCTTCGACTCCACCCCGGTCTCCGCGAGGATCGGCCGAAGAATCGCCAGCGCCGCCTTCATCGACTTCGCCGCCATCAGCATCTCCGGGACGTAGATCTCGCCGCCTTCGTACTTCTTGCCGACGGTGTCCATCGCCGGGATGAGACCCTCGTTGAGGATCTCGGCCGCCGACTTCCCTTCGTCGAGGGCCCGCCTTGTCAATTCCTCCGCCTTCTTCGGCTGGTACGAGAGGACGCTCTCACCGATTTCCTTCAGTACGCTCATTCTGCCTCCGTGTCCTTTCTTCCGCGCCCAGCGCTCGGGCCGGGCCTGCCTTCGATTTCTGCCGTCGCTCGCTCCTTCACGAACTCACCGACGGCCCTGAGGTTCTCGACGCGCGCCGTCTTCGGCACGGCGTCGGCGCTACCAAGAATCAACCGGTCGATTCCACCGGACTTCTCGAGGATCTCCGCGGCGTAGTCGCGGATCCTGTCCGGCGTCCAACTCGTCAGAAAGGTCGCGTCGAACCCCCCGAGAACGATTTTGTCCGGCCACGCCGCCTTCGCTTCCCACAACGGGAGGTCGCCGGTCGGCGCCGGACTGATGTCGACCACCCCGTCGTCCCGCTCGTCTCGGATCGCGTCGACTAGCGCCCTGAGCGTCCCGCACCGATGGGTCAGGTAGATCTTGTCCTTCTCGTGCAGGAGGTCGGCGTAGTCGTTGATGCAGGGCGACACGAATTCCCTGTGGATGGCGGGGGAGATGAAGCTGGTGGACGTGTTCTCGTAGCCGATCACGACCTCGGCCGGCGAGTCCGCCATCACCTCGTACGCTTGCAGGTTGCTCTCGTGCATCGTCTTCATCAGGGATTCCAGCTCGGCACGATGCTCGGTGTAGAACGTGGTGTAGAAGGCTTCGATGCCGATCGAATGCTGAAGCAGCTCCTGAATCGGCGAGGTCAGACCCGAGTCGGTCGCGATGCCCTCCGCGCCGATCCGCTCATCCTCCCGGATGAACGCGTCGTAGTTGGGCTCGAACCGGCGTCGCTTGATGACATATTCGTACGCCTCCATGTCTGCGACGGACTTGAGCAACGGCTCGACCGGGAAGGGGAGGTAGGGCGATTGCTCGGTGAACAGCCCCGATTCGGTCAGCGTTCTCCCGGGAATCTCGTAGCTCTTCGTCAGCAGCATGCCCTTCGGACGCGGCTCCATCTTCAGGTGGACGACAACGCCCTCCTCTTCGAAGGTGACCTCCCCCTCCGACTGGAATCGCTCGATCGCCCCGGGCTCCCTCGGGAGGTTCATGTTGACCCGGTAGGTCCAGACGTGGCGCTCCATGATGTCGGCCTCGACTTCGCGAAACGCATCGAGGATGTCGGTTCCGGGCGGCCGGGCGCTCATGTAGTAGCCGTCGATCAGAGGGGCCCACGGGACCCGATCGGGTGTTCCGTCTCGCCGAAGAACGGTCAGAAGCCGCTCCCTCGCGTTCACGATCCGTCCGCCTTTCTCACGTCTACGAGTACTCCTCGAACGCCTCGTACAAGGCGACGATGTTCTCCAACGGGACGTCGCTGATGACGGTGTGCGAGACGCCGCCGATGTAGCCGCCGTTGAACCGTCCGAAGGTGTCGATGTAGTACTTGACCTCCTTGCGGACGTCCTCCGGCGTGCCGTGCGGCAGGGTGTGCTGGCAGTCGACTCCGCCGTAGAAGCAGAGCTTCCCGCCGAACTTCCTGGCAAGCCGCTCGACGTCGAGGGCGCGCGGCTGGACCGGATTGAGCACATTCAGCCCGAGCTCGACCAGATCCGGAACGATCTTCGTGACGTTGCCGCAGCTGTGGAGCCACACGTGCATCCCGGCCTCTCGAACCCGCCCGAACAGCTCCCGGTACAGCGGCTTCCAGAGCTTCCGCCACGTGCCCGGATCGATCAGCAGGTCCTTGTTGTCGCCCCAGTCGTCGCTGAAGTAGATCCCGTCGACTTCCGTGTCGACCCAGTGATCGAGAAGCGCCATGGCGTAGTCGAAGACCATCTTCTGGAGCCGCTTGAATCTCTCCGGATACTGCAAGTAGTCGATGAGCGCGTTCTCGAACCCACGCAGGAGGTGCATCCGCTCGAACAGGGTCCACCAGACCTGCGCCACAATGTACTTGTCGGGGTTCTCCGCCATCATCTCGTCTGCGATCCGGAAGATGCCGTCGGCCTTCGGATCTGGGAACTCGTAGGAGTCGAGGTCGAAGTCGTTGTCGGCGAGAGGGTGCGTCGACGCGTAGGCCGACTTCCAGATCGTTCCCCATTGGTCGATCCCGTCCTCCGCCATCGCACGGTAGCTCGAGGTTGGTTCCGACCCGGGCGGAGCGTTGTTCTCCACGATCACGATGTCGTTTCGTGCCGACCGGATCACTTCGAGGACCCTCTGTACGTCCTCGGGGCGATCCTGCATGAACCGGCGGACGTCGACGACCGGGAGATACGGCAGACGATCCGGCCCGGTGCACTCGATCGTCGCGATCACGCGCTCTTTGCTGTTCATCGTGCAACCCTTTCCGTATCCCTTCTGAAGCATGCTCATCTTCGGATCGAATGCGGGTCCGCCGCGTCCCGCAGGCCGTCTCCGACGACGTTGAACGCCAACACCGCGACGACGACGAACAGGCTCGGCAGGAGGAGCCACGGGTAGAGAGCCACCGTCTGGAAATTCTGCGCCTGCTGGAGGAGGACGCCCCAGCTGATCACCGGAGGCCGCAGGCCGATTCCGAGGAAGCTGAGCGCGGTCTCTCCGAGGATCATCGCCGGGATGGAGAGTGTGATGCTGACCAGCACGTAGCTCATGAAGTTCGGAACGAGGTGGAACGCGATGATCCTCGTCTCGGAGGCGCCGCACGCCTTCGCGGCCATCACGAAATCCTCTTCCCGAAGCGAGATGAACTTGCCGCGAACGACGCGTGCCAGCTCCGTCCAGCCCAACAGGGACAGGATCGCCACCAGCGCAAAGAAGGTGGTCACTGTCGACCAGGTCTGCGGAAGGGCGGCGGACAGCGCCATCCAGAGCGGAAGCGTCGGGATCGATCGCACGATCTCCGTGAACCGCTGGATGGTCGTGTCGAGCACACCACCGTAGTAGCCGGAGACCCCACCGAGGAGGAGTCCAAGGAAGAGGCTGATGGCGGTCCCGAGGAAACCGATCGTCAACGAGATCCTCGATCCGAAGATGATCCGGCTGAGCAGGCATCGTCCGAGCTGGTCCGTTCCCAAGGGGAGGAACGGGATCTCCGTCCCGACGCCGAAGAGATGGACGTTCGTCGTGAACAGGCCGAAGAGCCTGTACTCCGCCCCTCGGACGAACAAGTGAATCGGGTAGATCCGACTCGTGTCCTCCACGTACTCGTACTGGAACGTGGTTCGATTCAGTTCGCCGCTCACGCGGTAGACGAACGGCACGATGTGAAACCGCCCGTCGGCGTCGACGAAGTGGATCGGTTGCGGCGGGCTGTACCGCCGGCCGGAGAAACGTTCGGTCGGATTGTTCGGGGCGACGAACCCGGCGAGGGCGATCATCACGTACAGCAGGGTCAGGATCACCAGCCCGACCAAGGCCGGGCGATGCCGCTTGAAGTGCCTCCACACCAACTGTCGATGGGAAAGGCTTTTCCGTTCTCGTCCGTCTCGTTTCTTGCGTCGCACCGTTTCCTCGCTCTCAGTAGTAGCGAATCCGCGGATCCGCGATCGCCAGCGTGACGTCCGAGAGGATCGTTCCCAGCACCGTCATAACGCTCAGTAGGAGGACGATGGCACCGGCCAGATACATGTCCTGGGCCGTCAGGGCGTTGAGCAGCACCGGGCCGATGATCGGCAGGTTCAGGACGATCCCCGCGATGACGAAACCGCCGATGATGTTCGGGAGCTGCCATCCGACCGTGCTCAGGATCGGGTTCAGCGCGACCCGGACCGGGTACTTCATGAGCAGTCGGAACTCCGAAAGCCCCTTCGCTCGCGCGACCTGCATGTAGTCCTTCCCGAGCTCGTCGAGCATCGCGGCCCGAATAACGCGGATGATTCCCGCTGTGCCGGCGATCCCGACGACGATGACCGGAGCCCACAGGTGGTGGACGAGGTCGACGAACTTCGCCCAGCTCCACGCCGCGTCCGCGTACTCGAGGGAGAAGAGGCCGCCGATGCTGATCCCGAACGTCTTGTAGAAGAAGAACATGACGACGAGCGCGAGCACGAAGTTCGGGACCGAAAGGCCGATGAAGCCGAGTACGGTGAACAGGTAGTCGAAGACGGAGTACTGCTTCACCGCGGTGAAGATCCCGATCGGGATCGAGAGGACGTAGATGAACACGAGCGTGATCAGGGCGAGGATGATCGTCATGGGCATGTAGTCCCCGAGGAGACGGAGCACCGAGTAGTTGTAGTACAAGGATTGACCGAAGTTTCCGCGGAACATCTGGGCGATCCACCTGCCGTACTGGACGTAGATCGGCTTGTCCAAACCGTACTGCTCCTTCATTCTCTCGACTGTGGCGTCGTCCAACCTCCGCCCCGACGCCTGCAGTCGCGTGAGCTGAGACGTGAGGTAGTCCCCGGGTGGAGCCTGAATCAACACGAAGGAAACGACGGAGATGATGAAGATCGCGACGAGCGCGTACACGGCACGCCCCAGGAGATAGCTGCCCATGCCTTCCCTTCTCCGCCTCGGCGATGAGGATGCGAGGGCCCCCGCTCACGCGGAGCGGAAGCCCTCACGCGATTGAGAACCCGATCCTACTCGAACCGCCCCGGCCAAGGCTCCAGAATGGCAGCCCGGCCCAGGAAGTACCAGGTGCAAGGCTCGTACGGCAGCATGCGGTTGAGATCCCACGTCATCAAACCCGTCTCGGGGACGTTCATCAGATCGTTCTTGACGATGACCGGCCAAGGCGCCCCGCCGAGCGTCCCGATCTGCCAGAGGTTGTCCCGGTGCGACGCCATGATGTTCTGCGCCGGCTCGATCCGGTCTTCGACCGTCTGCGCTGTCATGATCTCCCCGTACCAGTCGATGAGCTGCTGGATCTTCTCCGGCGGCTGCTCGCCCTGCGTCCCGCTCGTGATGTTGTAGAGCGACCACTGGTTGGCCCACAGTCCCGGCCACGTGTACGTCAGCGGCACGTAGAACTGCGGAAGCATGGAGAAGGCCGGCTCGATGTTGAACTCAACGCCAACCGGCATGATGTCGATCAGGTTCGCCGCGACGCGCTCGTTGAGGAGATCCTGCGTCTGCGCCTTCACTTCGACGTCGATGCCCACGGCACGCCAGTACTCGCGGATAAGCTCAAGGCCCGCGTCCACTTCGGCCGCTTCGATCGTCAGCCGGAGCCGCTCGCCGTCCGGACGGAGGCGGAAGCCGTCCGCGTCCTTCTGGTCGAGGCCCATTTCATCGAGAAGTCGCTCGGCCTCGGTCGGGTCGTACTCGATGTACGCGGTGTCGCCTCCCTCCACGTAGTACGGAGATTCCTTCGGAACGGACATCGAACGCGGTGTTGCCAGGCCGAGCGATGTCGCCTCGTTCAGCTCGTCGCGGTTGAGCGCCAGGGAGAGCGCCTGACGGAACCGCAGGTCGTTGAAGATCGCACGGATCACGGGATCCGGATGGGTCAGGTTCAGTGAGAGGGCGCCCATCGCCGGCGTATCGTAGAGCCGCACCTCGTACCCGCCGATGTCCTGGTTGTCGATGTAGACCGGAAGCGAGTCGAGGCCGGCCAGAAGCCACTCGGCATCGACCTCGCCGGAGATGATCTTCCCGTCGACGACGTCGGTCGACTCCACGAAGTGGAGAATCACCCGGTCGATGTACGGAAGCTGGTTCCCCTCCGTGTCGACCTTCCAGTAGTACGCGTTTCGCTCCCAGACCGCACGCTCCGGTGTCCGCTCGACGCAGATATAGGGCGTCAGGACGGGACTCATTTCCGTGTACGGCTGCTCTTGGATGCCGAAGTACCCTCCCGCGTTGGTCCAGAAGTAGTCCACCCAGCTCGCCAAGCCGGCGGCCTCCGCCGCAGCGTCGACCGTGTCCTGGCCGACGAAGGCGGGATGGAACTGCTTGCAGTAGTGTGCCGGCATGAACAACCCGTACCACCATTGCCACGTCTGCGTGGCGCCCGCTCCCGATAGCAGGTTCAGGAACAGGGCATTCGGAGCCGCAAACTCGATGAGCAGGGTATAGTCATCGACTGCCGTCATGACGAGCGGCTCTCCGTTGACCACCATGAAATAGGGAATCTCAGCGAACAGATCGGTGTTCTGATAGACGTACTCCCAGTTGAAGAGGAAGTCCTCGGTCGTGAATTCGACGCCGTCGCTATACTTCAGTCCCTTGCGAAGGTGCAACGTCACGGCCGTGGCGTCTTCATTGAACTCGTAGCTTTCGAGGATGTTCGGGATTCCCCAATCGTAGTTGGCGTCGATTGTCAGGAGCCAATCGAAGCCGACGATCTCTCCGCTCCAAAGCCAGAACTGCGAATTGGTGTAGACGTGCGCCGTTCCGCCGTACCGCCCGATGCTGAGCGGTTCGAGAACGCGCGGGTTCTCGGGAAGGCGCTCCTCCACAGGTGGTAGCTTCCCTTCTGCCACGAGTCTCTCGAACATCGGCGCTTCTTGGTAGGCGACCGCCGTGATGGCGACCACCACAACAAGAAGCGCAGATGCCAAGATGCTGCGCCAAGTTCTCATCCTCACGCCTCCTTAGATCCCAGGTCGGTGCCAGTGCCTCCTCAGATCCTCCCAGTCATCCTCTCCCCTACCACCTCCTCGAAGCGTGTTCGGGACCCAGCGGAGAGGCGTTCCATAGGCCCGAAAGCTGCTTCCCTTTATCCATGTGCCTCCCGCGACTCGCGAAGGAGTTGCACGGACTCGCCCAGCATCAGCTCGGTGGGGATGCGGACGATGTCCGGCGCCGCTTGCTCTTCCTGCGAAGTGGCAGCCTCGATCCGCGCGATCAACATGCTCAGCGCTCTCTGTCCGATCTCGTAGGGATCCTGGCGGACGTAGGTCAACCGCGGCGACAGGACGCGGTCCATCCACCACGGGCTGTCGAAGCTGATCACCGAGATGTCCGCCGGGTACTTCAGGCCGCGCTCCCGGATGGCGCAAAGCACGCCGATCGCCGTCAGGTTGTTCAAGCTGAAGATGGCCGTCGGCGGCGAGGTGAGATCGAGGAGCTCGTTGCAAGCGCGTATTCCTCCGGGGATGCGGAGATCTCCTCGGACGACGAGGTCGCTTTCCTCGGTCAACCCCCCGGCCCGCAGCGCCTGTTGGTATCCGAGGTACCGCTCTTCGCTCGTGGAGACGCCCTTCAGGCCGAGGATGATTCCAATTCTCGTGTGGCCGAATTCGATCAGATGTCGCGTCGCGGCGAAGGCACCGTCGATGTTGTCCGAGAGGACAGCCGGTGCCGCGACGCCCTCGATCTTCCGATCGACGAAGACGAACGGGATCCCCGAAGTCGTCAAGAACTGAAGATCTTCGTCGAGCTGGCCGGTGGGGGCGATCAACATGCCGTCGATCCGGCGCTGACGGAGGACGTTGACGTAGAGACGCTCCTTCTCCAAGTCCTCGTCGGTGTTCGAGATGATGACGCTGTACTCCCGCTCGGCCGCGGCGTCCTCCGCGCCGCGGACGAGCACCGAGAAGAACGGGTTCGAGATATCGGAGACGATCAGGCCGATCGAGTGGGTCCTCTGAGTTCGCAGGCTTCGGGCGACCCGGTCCGGGTGGTAGTCGAGCCTGGTCATGCTCTCCCGGACGCGCTCCGTCAGCTCCTCACTGACGTGTCGGGTGCCGTTCACCACGTGGGAGACGGTTGCGATGGAGACCCCCGCGTCCTTCGCGACGTCCTTGATCGTGGAGATGAGCCCCTCCTGGTTAAACGTTTACGTAAACGTTTATACGCTACCACAGTTCCGCTCCGATGTCAAGCAAAGGGAGGGTGAGCCGGGCTGTACTCCCGTTCGACTCTACGCGATTGCGGTGCGCAGCCGAGGCCCGCAACGCATCCGACTAGGGCAGACGGATCGGATACTCGCCGTAGCGGAACGTCGCTTCGAGCAGGGCGCGGTAGTTCTCCGCCGGCACGTAGTCGGTGATCGTGTTGGACGATCCGACGCAGAACCCACCGCCTGGCGCAACGTCGCGGATCAGGCCTCTCACCTCTTCGTCGACCTCCGCGGGGGTTCCACGCGTCAACGTGTAGCTCAGGTCGACGTTCCCGATGAAGCAGAGCTTCTTCCCGTACTGGCGCTTCAGCTCCCGGATGTCCATCGCCTTCGGCTCGACCGGTTGAATCGCATTCCACCCGAACGCGATGTAGTCCTCGAGGATCTTGGACAGGTCGCCGTCCGAGTGCAGGATCAGCGGCAGGTCGTTGCGGCGCGCGATGGACCCGAGCTCCTCGTACCAGGGGAACAGGTATCTGCGCATCAGGTTCGGAGACCAGAGGAGCCCCTGGGCGTAGGCGACGTCGTCCGCGTACCAGAGCGCCCCGACGATGTCGATCGAGGCCATGTACTCGAACAGGCTGGCGAACAGGCCGCCGACCCGCTCGAACATCCGCCCGATGAGCTCGCGATCGTCGTACAGCGCCTCGCAGAACTTCTCGAAGCCCATGAGCCAGCTCACGTACTCGAAGATCCCCGAGCACCAGGCGATCACCTTCATCCCCTTCGGCAGGTGCTCGCGGACGATGTCGAGCGCTTCCTCGGCGGGCATGGCGTCGATGTCCGCCTCTCCGGCAACCTTGTCCGTCTCCGCGACCGGCCACTCGAACGCTTCGAAGTCCACCAGGGTGCTGATGTAGTGGTCTTTGCCTCTGACCCAATGGCGCTTCCTCGTTCCCTCGTCTCCGTAGGCGGTCTTCGTATAGGTCGCGTTGCCGCGGCCGGACTTGCTGAAATCCCCAACGTGGAAGTCGTCCGCGTAGCTGAACCGGAGCCCGTAGTAGTCGTATCCGGCCGCGCGATAGAACTCGATACTCTTCGACAGACTGTCGACCGGCTCTCCGAAGAACCCTTCCTTCGCCGGGCGATCGACGTACAGCTCGGCAGTCGGAACGCGGTCCGGCTCCTGACACAGTAGGGTACGGCGAAGTCTCCCGAAATCCGGATTCGGTTCAAACATCATCTCGATCACTCCTCTCTGCGCCGTCGTGTGCTCGCCCCGCCAACTTCGGGCGATTGTGCGTTGGCCGCCTGTCGGGTCAGAGCGGAGTGACTAGGTGGATCATGGAAGGCTATGCTCTGGCGTCGCACAGTATACGCGGCGGCCTCCGTCAAGCAATCCACCGGGCTCGCTTCGCGGCAAGGGGAGGCTGGGCGGCGTCCTGCGAACGAGATGGGATCGAGCATCCGGCGTCGCAAGGCCGGGGCGCGGTTGATCCGATCCGAGCTCTCCCGTAGACTCCACGCTGTCAGTGTCGGTTGACTCAGCCAGGATCCAGCCTCTCCCCGTGTCCCATGGCGTCACGGACAGGAGGAGGGAAGTGACTGAGCGAAGGGTGCTTCGGATCGCGCCGGGAGGAACGACCGGCCGCGTCGGGTCCGGGTTCCACTCGCAGGTAGATCATGCGGCGGCGCGGCTTTCGGCGGGGCTTCGGACGTGGTGCGACGTCCCGCTCGACGCGGAAATCCTGGCGGGCGTGCAAACGCCGCCGGTCCCCGGTCTGGGGGACGAGGGGTACGCGATCCGCTCGTCTTTGCCGGCTCGAATCGAGATCGCCGCCAACTCCGATGCGGGCGCCGCGAACGGCATCTACGGCCTGCTTATGCGGATCAGGACGGAGCAGATCCGCGCTCCGTTCTCTGCAACCTGGGACTCCGTGTCGACGCCGCGCTGGCCCGATCGACGTGTCGGGGTGGCGTCGTACGCGATGGGCATGACGAAGATGACGCCGGACATGTGGACGTTCGACGAGTGGAAGACGTACATCGACTTCGTTCGCGGGTTCAATGTCAATCGGCTGTCGATCCTCGGCCTCTTTCCGTACCACCCCGAAGTGCCTTCCACCCACAAGGGGAAGTGGCGACTGGAGGTGCAGCGGCAGGCGATCGCGTACGCACACGAACAGGGCATGAAAGTGAACGTCATGGCGGCGTACAACCACGTGCCGACGCAGGTGTTCTGGGATCACCCGGAGCTGCGGACGGACGCCCTCCGTGGTTACTTCGGGCTCGCCCTGTGTTGGTCGAAGGCGAAGGACGTCATCATGAAGTACCACCGGTACTCGCTCGACTTCCTCGAGGGCCTCGACGGGATCGAGATCATGGTGACGGAGCCGCTCGGGTGGTGTCTTTGTGAGCGCTGCAGGCCGGATACAGCGGCGGTCTGGCTGGACGCCGTCCGCGAGATCGGCGGGGCCCTGAAGGAGCGGAACCCCGAAGGAGAGGTCGTCTTCTGGAACTGGTTGTCGGGGTTCTTCGGGGCGCTTCGGGGGATCTACCCCCCGACGACGGCGATCGAGAACGTCGACGAGATCCAAGATCAACTGCTTCGGGGCATGCCGTCCGATGTCGTGTTCATGGATCTGAGCGTGAACCAGTTGACGAAGGACCAGGAGTTCGGGCCGCGCCTGACACGTTCGGATTCGATCGAGATCCTCGAGGTCGCCGCGAAACGCGGCTTCCGGTCGAGGAACTTTTTCTTCTACATGGACAAGGAGTTCGGGATGCTCGATCGACTCAGCCTGTTCCCCAAACCGTATCTCGACCACACGATCGACGAGTTCGAGTACACCGGAAGGCTTCCTGCGAGCGGGGTGTGCTCGTATCGGCTCGCGCCGCCGGGCCGGTTCCTGTCCGACTTCGCATTCATGCGCATGGCGTGGGATCCGGCCGTCGCGCGGGAGCAGCTCGTCGACGCCGCTGCGGGCTATCTGACCTCCACCGCGGAGGATCGCCGGACGGTTGCCCAGGGGATCGAGCGGATCGAATCGTATTGGCACCGGCGCGATCGCGGGGACCTGCTTGCGGCGCGCGACGCGTTCGAGAGCGCGTGTGGAAACGATCCGAGCGAGGAGCTGGTGCGCGTGCGAGATGGGCTCGTGATCCTGGCGATGATCGACGAGTACGCGCGCTCGGCGAAGGACGTGGAAGCGGCGCTCGAAGCGGGCGGAGGGGCCAGGGCGCTGATGAAGGTTCGAGACGACAAGCTGCTCGACGTCTACCAGACGTTGAAGGAGTACCCGATCTACCAGGGGCTGACGACGGATGGGATCTGGGAACCGCGCGCGATCGCCATGCTGCTTCGACCGCGGATGGAGATGTGGGCGCGGACCCTCAACCACAAGGGCTACTACGAATAGGGCGCGAGCCTTGCCTCGAGGGGCGCCCGAACCTAGGATTGGCGGATCATCCGCCGAGGGAGGACGGGCATGTTCTTGATTGTGGGCGAGTTGATCAACTCCACGCGGAAGCGGGTCGGCCGTGCGATCGCGGATCGAGACGAAACGCACATCCGCGGGCTCGCGCGGAGGCAGCTCGAGGCGGGAGCGGACGTCATCGACCTGAACGCGGGACAGTCGATGGATCGCGAGCTGGACGACCTCGTCTGGCTGATCGGCGTGGTGGAGGACGAATCGGGCCCCGATGTACGGTTGGGAATCGACACGTCCGATCCGGACGTGATGGCCGAGGCGATCCGCCGGTGCTCCGGGGCGCCGCTGATGAACTCGATCAGCAACGAGCCCTCGAAGGCGGCGCTGATCGAGATCGCGGCGGAGCGCGGATGCGAGGTGATCGGCCTGGCGATGGGCGAGGCCGGAATGCCGAAGTCGGCCGACGACCGGGTCCGAGAGGCGGCGGCGCTCGTCGAGAAGTGCGAGACGGCGGGCGTGACGCGCGATCGGCTGTATGTCGATCTGATCTGCATGTCGGTCGCGAGCTCGCCGGAGCAGGGGCGGGAGGTCCTCGGGGCGATCCGCCGCGTCAAGGACGAGCTCGGGGTCAAACCGCTCGCTGCGGTGAGCAACGTCTCGTTCGGATTGCCGGACCGGCGGCTGCTCAACCGCGTGTTCCTCGCGATGCTGCTCGAGGCCGGACTCGAGGGAGCGATCCTCGATCCGACCGATCCGGGGATCGCGGAGACGGTCTGCGCGGCGCGGGCGCTCCTCGGCAACGACGAGTACTGCATGGAGTACATCCGGCACCATCGAGCGCGCGAGCGCCGCTAGCCGTCGAGACGCCGGATGGGAAAGCGCAAGCGGGGGGATCGTGGGATCTAGAAGGAGCGACGACGGGTCGCAGGAAGCCGTGGTCCAGCTCGTGCTCATGCCCGAGGGGCGGGTGATCCGAGGGCAGCCGGGCCAGACGGTCCTCGACGCCTTGCAGGAGGAGGGGATCCGGATCCCGGGATCCTGCGGCGGGCAGGGGACATGCGGCGAGTGTCGGATCCGCTTCCTCGACGGCGCGCCGAGGCCGGTGCCCGCGGATCGGGCGCAGCTCGAGGCGTCGGAGCTCGCCGATGGATGGCGGCTCGCGTGCGCTCATCTCCTGGCGGGGACGACGACGATCGAGGTTCGGCTCGCGGCCGGCGAACTCGACCACAAAGCGCGGGCCGACATGGCCGCTCTCGGGGGCAGGTTCGCCCCGATGGTGACGTCGCGCGAGGTCCGCTTCGATCCGCCATCGCGCGAGGATCCACGCCCCGCGGTCGTCCGGCTGCGCGGAGCGCTCGGCGTCGGGGTGCGCGTGCCGCTCTCGGCGCTGCGGCGTCTGGGGATCGCCTCGCAGGGGGTCGCTGCGATCGTCTCGGTCGCCGAGGGGCAGGGCGAGATCGTGGACATCCGAGCCGGATCCGCGACCGGGCTCTACGGCCTGGCGCTTGATGTCGGCACGACCACGCTGGCGGCATACCTGCTCGACCTCTCGGCGGGGAAGCAGATCGGCGCGGTGGCGTCGCGGAACCCGCAGCGTCGGTTCGGCGGCGACGTGATCGCGCGGATCGCGCACGTCCGGCGCCGGGGCGATCCGGGCCTCGCGGAGCTCCACTCGGCGGTGATTGACGGTCTGAATGGGCTGGTCGAGCGGTCGATCGCCGACAGCGGGGTCCCGGCCGAGTCGATCTATGCGGCGACGGTCGTGGGTAACCCGACGATGCTTCACCTGTTTCTCGGCGTCGATCCGCGGGGGATCGACGTCAGTCCGTACGCTCCGGTCTTCGGCGGGGCGGTCCGGTGCCGGGGGAAGGACGTGGGGCTGCGCATGCATCCGCGCGGGGTCGTCGAAACGCTTCCCGCGATCTCCGCCTATGTCGGCGCGGACATCGTGGCGGGGATTCTGGCGACGGATCTCTCGCGGAGCGAAGGGTGCACCCTCTTCCTCGACGTAGGGACGAACGGCGAGATCGTTCTCGCCCAGGGAGGTCGGCTGGTCGCCTGTTCGACGGCGGCGGGGCCGGCGTTCGAGGGTGCGTCGATCGTCCAGGGGATGGCGGCGCTCGACGGGGCGATCGAGTCCGTCCGCGTTCAGGACGGCCGGATCGAGTGCGCGGTCATCGGCGGGTCATCGCCGGCCGGACTCTGCGGAACCGGCCTCGTCTCCGCGGTCGCCGAGCTCCATGCGGCGGGGGTCATCGAGTCGTCGGGACGGTTCTCCGACGTGGCATCGCCGCTGTCGCGCCGGCTGGAAGGGGAGGGGAAGGAACGGCGGTTTCGACTGACGGACGGTGAGAAACCGGTGCACCTTCATCAGGGGGACGTCCGCCAGTTCCAGCTTGCCAAGGCGGCCGTTCGGACGGGGATCGAGATCCTTCTCCAGCACGCGGCCCTGGACCCGCGAGAAGTCGACCGCGTGCTGATCGCCGGCGCGTTCTCGGTCGGCTTGTCCGGCGAGCACCTCGTCTCGACCGGCTTTCTGCCGAGGATCGACCCATCGCGGGTCCACGTCGTCGGGAACACGGCCGGGCACGGGGCGAGGCGCGCCCTGCTGGACCGCGGCCTTCGCGAGGACGCCGTGCGGATCGCGCGGGCGGTGGAGTACATCGAGCTGTCGGCCGACGAGCGGTTCGCCGACCTCTACGTTGGGCAGATTCCACTTCCTCCGGGGTGATCGTCCGTTTCCGGCGATGCTGCGTTCGAGGGCTGCGGCCGACGGACGAGCGTCGGGAGGACATAGATCGTCCCCCGCTCCGGATGCCGGCCGACGAGTGCCTCGACGTCGAACACGCGGCGCACGTTCGATCGCGTGAGCACTTTATCGGGCGCCCCCGCTACCACGATCTGACCTTCTCGCAGGAGCGCGATCCGGTCGGACGCTTGCGCAGCGAGGGTAAGGTCGTGAATCGCGATCAGCACGGCGATCCCGTCTCGTGCGCGCTCGCGCACGATCTCCATGAACTGCACTTGGTGGCGCAAGTCGAGGTGGGTCGTCGGCTCGTCGAGGAGGAGGACGTCGGGCCGCTGCGCGAGCGCCATGGCCAGATAGACCCGCTGGCGTTCGCCCCCCGAAACGGCGCGGATCGACCGTTGGCCGAGCCTGAGAACGTCGGAGAGGTCCATCGCGCGATCGATCGCGGATCGATCGGCCGCCGACTCTCTCGCGAACCGCCCACGGTGAGGAATCCGCCCCATCGCCACGACTTCGCGGACGGTGAAATCGAACCCCATCGAGCGCTCTTGCTCGACCATCCCCACACGCCGCGCGATCTGCCTGGCAGAGAGCGCGCGGAGCGGCGTGCCGTCGAGGAGAACCGCCCCGCCGTCCGGTCGTAGGACCCCGGACAGGATCTTGAGGAGTGTGCTCTTGCCGGAGCCGTTCGGCCCGACCAGCGCTAGCGACTGGCCGTCGTCCACTTCGAGATCGACGCCGCGCAGGGCGGGCGTCGCGGCGTCGTAGGCGAACGAGACGCCTTCCGTGCGGATCCGCATCACAGTCGCGCCCCTCTCGTCTTCAACAGGTAGAGGAAGAACGGCGCTCCGAGGAAGGCGGTGATCACCCCGACAGGCAGCTCGGCCGGCGCGAACACCGTCCGTGCGGCCATGTCCGACCAGACGAGGAAGCAGCCGCCTGCCAACGCGGAGACGGGGATCAAGCGACGGTGGTCCGGGCCGACCCACAAGCGCATGGCGTGGGGGATGATCAGTCCGACGAATCCGATGGTCCCGGCCATCGCGACTGCCGCGCCGGTCAGCACCGTCGTCAGGCCGAGAAGCCACCGATAGAGCGAGTCCGGGTGGACGCCGACGTGGAACGCTCCCTCCTCGCCCAGCGCGAGCGCGTTCAGATCGCGGGCGAAGAAGAACACGGCTCCGATGCCGACGAGTGCGATCGGCCCGAGGACGGCGACGGCCGTCCAGCTTGCGCGCCCCAGCCCTCCCATGATCCAGAACAGCACGTCGGACAGCTTCTCGCCGCCGGAGCTGAGAAAGATGAGGAAGCTGGTCACGGCGGAGAACAGCGACCCGACGGCGACCCCGGACAGGATGAGCGTAAAGATCGACGTCCGCCGATCGCGACCGCGGGCCAGCCCGTAGACGATCGAGACGGCGGCCGCACCCCCCACGAACGCCCCCAGCGGCAGGACGAGGACCGACCCGGCTGCGAACAGGATCGCCAGAGCCGCGCCGGTCGATGCGCCGCTGGCGATCCCGAGGACGTACGGACTGGCGAGCGGGTTTCGGAACAGCCCCTGCATCGCGACGCCCGAGACGGCGAGCGCCGAGCCGACGAGCAAGCCGAGCAAGACGCGGGGAAGCCGCAATTCCGAGACGATCACGCGGTGGACGGGCGAGACGGATTCGGCCGCGCGGCCGACCAGGCTCGCCCAGACGGCGCGGACGGGGATTGGCACCGGTCCGACGACGAGTCCGGCGAACAGCGACGCGGCGACGAGGACGACGAGTCCCCAGACGAACCAGCGTCCGATCCGTCGTTGTGAGGCGGCCATACTACGGCTCGATCCCGTGCAGCGCCTCGATCATCGCCCCGAGGGCCTCGGCGACGCGGGTCGACGTGACGACGCTCGCTCGGATGCCGACGACCCTGCCGTGCGCGACGGCGGAGACGCCGCGGAGCAGCGCGTTGCCGGTGATGTTCGAGATCTGGGACGGCGCGGTGAAGATCACCTCGGGATCCCGCGCGATGATCTCCTCGAACCCGACTTGCGGGAACCCGTCGATGTCGGCGAACACGTTCGTCCCCCCCGCCCGAAAGATGAGTTCGTTCTCGAGCGAGCCGGAGCCTGCCGCATACGGCGGGTCGTCCGCCGAAGCGGCGTAGAGGAACGCCGCAGGTACGGGCCGGCGCCCGAGGACGAGGGCCTCCTCCTCGACGATCTCCGCGGCGATGCTCCCTGCCAACAGGACGCTCTGCTGCGACGCCCCAATCGCCGTGCCCAGGGTCCGGATCGATTCGAAGATCGAGGCGATGCTCGTCAGCAGGGGTGTGGTGAGAACGGTCACCCCCGCCGCCTCGAGCGCGGGACGCTCGCCGCCCCAGTCGGTCGCTCCGAGGACGAGGTCCGGCTCGTTGGAGAGGATCAGCTCGACGTTCGGGGCGTACGTTGGGCCGACCGACGGCAGGCCGGCCGTGGACGGAGGGTTGTCCGGCGAGTCGGCGACGGCGATCAGCCGGTCGATGGCCCCGAGGCCGACGACGATCTCCGCGTAGAGGGCGCCGACGGCGACGATCCGTTGGGGCATCGACTCGATGGTGACCCGTTCTCCGCGGTCGTCGGTCACCGCGACGGGGAACGGCTGGGCAATCGCCGCCGATGTGAGGGCGGCGACGAGCCCGACGAGGATCGGGATGCTTCTCATGAGGAGCTCCTCCTTGTAGTGGGATGTCACATCCCACAAGGTGCGCTGATCGTAGCAGCAGTTGAGAACGTCTGCAACGCGAAGACTAGGAGTTCCCCTCCAGCACCGCGAGAACCGCGCGCCAGAGCCCGAGCCCGGCGCGCTTGAGGTCCGGTCCGGACGCGATGAGCAGGAGGTCCCCGGCCGACGGTCCTGGGAAGGCCGCCTCGATCGTCCGGGCGTCCTCGGGGTTGTCGGGGGCGATCGGCTCGCCATCGTGCGCGAAGGACCAGCTAGCGTGACCGAATCGGAGGAGTAGAAGGCCGGTCGCACCTTCGCGGATCGCCTCGTCGCGCAGCGCCCAGGCCGGGTCCGCCTCTCTCGCTGCGAGGTGGGCGGCAAGGCCGACGGTGTCGAGTCGGAGGGAGGTCAACTCGACCTGCGCGACCGACCGGATCGGATCGAGGAGTCGGGCGAAGCGCCTCCGCCCCGCGGGGGTCAGGTCGACGCCCGCGCGCTGCAGCCTGACGAGCTTCCGATCGCGCAGCCGATCCAACTCGGTCCGAACGGACATCTCCGTGAGGCCGGTCCGATGCGCCAGCCGTCGCCTCCCGAGACGCGCTCCGCTGATCTGGTAGGCGAGTTGCAGCGCTGCGGGCGATTCATCCATCCGGACCTCCTCCGGGCGAGTTCCGCTCTCCGGGGCCCGATCGATCATACCCGAAGAAGACTCGGCGCGGATCCGAACGCCCCAGGACTAGACCTGAAGAGCGTTCTCGCCTATATTGGTACCATGGGGCACGTCGATAGCGATTCGTCGGCTGCGGTGCGGTCAAGCGGGATGGGGGACACGCTGCGGGTCGTCTGCGAGCGGGACGGGCATTGCCAGCTGCGGGACGGCACGGAGGTGTGTTTCCGGCTGATCGGGCCGACCGACGTTCCGGCGTGCAGCGCGATGCTCTCCTCGTGCAGTCCGAAGAGCCTCTACTCCCGATACGAGCGCGTGGTTCAAGAACCGGCGAGCGCGCTGGCGAGTCGCCTCTGTTGTCCGAATCTCGAGGCGGAGCTCACGGTCGTCGCCGAAGCCCACGTGGACGGCTCGTCCGCGCTACTCGGGGTCGCGCAGCTTCTCGCCGATCCGGCGCACGAAGCCGCCGAGTACGCCGTCCTCGTCGCCGATCCGTGGCAGAGCAAGGGACTCGGAAGTGCGTTCACCGACTGCTGTCTCCGGCTCGCGCACGCGTGGGGCGTGGGGCGTGTCGTCGCCGAGTTCCAGCCCGGCAACATGAGGATCATCCGGATCCTCGAGAAGCGGGCGTTCGACTTCTATCGCGACATGCAGGATCACGTCGTCTCCGGCCAGAAGCGGATCTCCTCCGAGGACGCCGACCGTCCCCTCGGGGCCGCTTCGGCGCCCGGCGGGCCGGCTCCGTGAGGGGCACCGATCCGCTCGGCCCCTTTCATCGGATCGATGCGGACCGAACACCTTCTCCCGTTTCTCTCGCATCGTCCTTCCTGTATGATGGTCCGCGAGTCCGGAACTGAAAGCGGGGGATGGAGGGAATCATGCGCAGGATTGCGATTGGAGCTGTAGTACTTGCCGCGTCGATCGGGCTGGTGCTCGGCGCATGCGGTGCAGAGACGATCATCACGTCCGGCGGCTCGGTCCTGACCGGCACGATCGAGACGGGCCTGCCGGCGACGGTCAGCGTCACATCGGAGACGGGCGACGTGTTCACCGTGCAGCGGGCGAACATGAAGCACATCCGCTTCGGGGAAGACCGCCAGGTGACCGTTGAGACGTTCGACGGGAACATCATTGTCGGGACGCTCGGCGGGATCAGCGACGTCTTCGGCCTGCGGACGGAGGGCGGCGACGTCCAGTCGATCAGCGTGGACGGCATCGTCGAGATCCGATTCGAGCCGCCCGTTGCGCCCGTGAGCGCGCCCGCGCCGGAGCCGGTTCAGCCGGCCGTCCCGTCGGGCTCGGCGGCGATGGTTCAATCCGTCGTCGACGCGTACGACGCGCGGTCCGGCTCGTTGACGATCGGAATCGATTCGGGGCTTCAGCTCGGGTTCTCGATGAAGAACGGGTTCGAGATCCCGCGGTTCACGATCGGGGTCAACGCGATCCTGTTCGGGCTGGTCGGACGGCTCTACTTCTCGCCCTCCGTCGATTGGGTCGAGCGGATGGCCGAGCGGCTCGTCGGCGAAGGGATCGGCGACGGCGATACGCTTCTCGAGGAGACGCGCCTGGAGGCGACGCCGTTCCTCCTCCCCTACGTCCAGCTGGGGACCGACGCGTTCATCATCCCCCACGTCGGCGGCGGCCTGCTCTTCCGGCTCGGTCGATCCCTCTACTTCGACCTCGGCGCCACGCTCGACACCGTCGGCGTTCCCTGGCTATCGATCGGGCTGCTGATCTTCTTTTAGCGCCTGGCGCGCAGCGCCGACGAAGCTGTCACGCAGCGCCGAACTTGGGGGCGCGACCGCAGCCCGCTCACGGGCCGCTGGGCCGGACGGCGTTCGCCAGCTCGCTCTCGCGCTTCCCGAGCTCGTACTCGCGGATGTTCTCGATCGTCGTCTCCGCGATGTTCGTCTGCGCCACGTCGGTCAGCGACCCCTGATGGCCGGTGACCATCACGTTGTTGAACGTGGTCAGGCGGGCGAGCGCGTCGTCGGTGATCACGCTGTCGGAGAGGTCCTTGTAGAAGTACTCGGCCTCCTCCTCGTAGACGTCCAGACCGGCGTACCCGACCTTCCCGCGCTTCAATCCGTCGATCAGCGCCTCGGTGTCGATCAGCCCTCCGCGAGCGGTGTTGATCAGCATGACCCCCGTCTTCATCTTCTCGATCGCACCGGCGTCGATCAGATGGTGGGTCTCCGGGCTCAGCGGCGCATGGAGGCTGATGACGTCCGATTCGGCGAGTAGCTCGTCGAGCTCGACGTAGCGGACCCCGTACCGGTCGACCAGCTCTTGCTTCGGCGTCCGGCTGTGGGCGAGCAACCGGCAGCCGAACCCGTGGAGGATGCTCAGCAGGCAGGCGCCGATTTTCCCGGTCCCGATCACGCCGGCCGTCCGACCGTGCATGTCGAATCCGACGAGGCCGTTCAGGGAGAAGTTGCCGTCGCGGACCCGGGCGTGCGCGCGGTGGGTCTTCCGGTTGAGCGCCATCATCAGCGCGACGGCGTGCTCGGCCACGGCGTACGGCGAGTAGGCCGGGACCCGCGCGACGCTGATCCCGAACCGCTCGCACGCCTCGAGGTCGACGTTGTTGTACCCGGCGCATCGGAGCGCGATCATCTCGACGCCGAGCGCGCTCAATCCCTTGATGACGTCCGCGTCGGCGCAGTCGTTGGCGCTGATCACGATCACCGGGGAGTTGGCCGCCAGGGGGACGGTGTCCAGCTCCAGGCGCGGGGTGAAGAAGCGCATCGCGAAGCCGTGCCGGTTCTTCTGCCGGTATAGCTCGTTCCGGTAGGGACTGGCGTGGTAGAAGGCGACGCGGAGCCCGCGCTCGATGTCCCTCGCGAGCAACCGCGCGACGGTCGACGTCTCGCGAACCAGGTGCCCGGACATGTAGGAGAGGAGGCCCTTCGCCACGCACCGACTGCTCTCGAGCAACCGCTCGAACGTGTCGTAGCCGAGCGTCCAGACCCTGCACTCGCTGAGCGCGCGCAGGGTGGCCGAGCGCGTCTCCTGACCGAACAGGCCCATCTCGCCGGCGACATCGCCGGCTTTGAGGACCGTGACCTCGATCGGCTCCTCCCCCTTGACCTCCTTGAGGACCGCGACTTCGCCGGACTCGATGATGAACATCCGGTCTCCGGCCTCGCCCTCGCGGCAGAGGTCCTCCCCCGCCGCGAACGTCGCCGGCCGAAGCGCCTCTTGCAGCGCGGACAGGGCCGCCTCGTCCAGCTCGCAGAACAGTCGGACCTTCTTCAGCAGCTCAAGCATTCCCAGCCCCTCCTACACAGGTGTCGAGCAATGATAGCACGGTGAGTAAACCAGAGGCGTACTGCAGCCTATCGAGCGCTGTGCGTGCGTACGTCGGCTGCTGCGGATTGGTCGGACGGCCCCGGAACACCGAGACCGAAGACACGCCCACCAGCATCCACGCGAGATCCAGATGGAACGACAGACCTGGATCTCGACTTGCCAGCGGTACAATCTTGGGTGACTGGATCGAGGAGGCGGTCATCCGTGGAGGCACACGTGGAACTGCGGCAGGGGCAAGTCTCCTCCTTTCGGTTGCTACGCCATCATCTTCTCCAGCGCGCTCCGGCTGATTCGCTTGTCACGGTGGTAAGAGATCGATGCGGTGTCCAAGCTCAGGTCATGGCCGCCGCCCAAATCGCGTTGTGGGCACGAGTGCAAGACCTCGACCGAGAGGACGTGGAGCGCGCTCTGTGCGAGACCCGTAGGCTCGTCAAGACCTGGGCTATGCGAGGCACCGTCCATCTGGTTCCGGCGGACGAGCTGCCCATGTATGTCGGCGCTCTCAAGCAAAGCGGCGCGCGCGAGGTTCAACGGTGGCTCTCCCACAAAGGAATCGATGCCAAGGAGGCCGACACCCTGGCAGGGGCGATCCCTGAAGCACTCTCCTCCGGGCTACTCACCCGCAAGGAGCTGGCGGAACGCCTCGTCTCCCGGCTCGGAGAGCGGGTCAGGCCGTGGGTGGAGCACAGTTGGGGTGGCGTCGTGAAGCAGGCCGCTCTGCAGGGACACGTCTGCTTCGGCCCGAACCGAGGGGTGGAGGTCACCTTCGTGCGTCTGGACCAACACCTCCCCGGGTTTCACGGAATGCACGAAGAACAGGCCGGTGAAGCGCTTTTCCGCCGATATCTACAGGGGTACGGCCCAGCGACTCTTCAGGATTACGCCCGATGGTCCGGCCAAGCCGTGAAGGAAGCCCGTTCGATTCGCGAGCGTCTGACGGACGAGCTCGTTGAGGTCGTCATAGGGGGTCGCGTACTACGTTGCTGCTGCGACAAGATCTCAAGCACGTCCCGGCAAAGGAGTCGGACGGCTCGGCCGTTCGACTCTTGCCGAGCTTCGATCCCTATTTGCTGGGCCACCGGGAAAAGGGACACCTGGTCGATCGACAGCACTCCCGGAGAGTCTTTCGCAAGGCGGGATGGTTGTCCCCGGTCGTGCTGAATCGGGGCCGGGTGTGCGGCACATGGTCTTCCCGACGGCGGGGAAAGCGAATGGCAGTGACGGTCGATCCTTTCCACCGGTTCTCCCCGACCCTTCGTACGCGGATCGAGGCGGAGGTCGAAGATCTGGGGCGCTTCCTGGGAGTCGCTGGCGAGACCACGTATCGAACGGTACGTTAGGGACACAGATCGGACGGGGTGGGCCTCTTCGAATAGATCGCCCACGCCGCGGCGATCGTGATTGCCGAACCTGCGCGAGATCGAGTCCTCAAGGCTTCGATCTGTCTTCCCTTGGATGAAGGCGGCAACCCCTTCAGCGGAAGCGCCAGCGACGGGCCGAACCTGTCTCCGGCCTACCTCTTCGGATTTCCGCGCGAGACCGGTGAAGATCGGCAGAATGCTCAGCCCGGCGGCGGGATCGCGCCGAGCTGCTGCATCATGCCCATCATGTCCATCTCGCCCCACTCCTCGACGACCTTTCCGTTCGCAAAGCGGTTGATGCACATACCGGTCAGTGCCACCTGCTTGCCCGTCGGGGCGACGCCCATGAACTCACCTTTGTGGGTCCCGCGCCACGTCCAGCGGCTGGCGACTCTGTCTCCCTCCGCAACGATGTCGTCGGTGGTGCAGCTGACGTCGGCGAAGGCTTCGAAGTCCATCCTCAGGAACTGCTTGTACCCCTCGCGATCGTTTCCCATTCCGGGAGGAGCCCAATGCCAGACGAAATCGTCTCCCGCAAGCTCATCCACCGCGGCCGCGCTTCCTTTCCCCCACACTTCCTCCAGCCAGCGGCGAGCCAAGGCCTTGTTCTGTTCTACCGACATCGCAATCCTCCTTCACCTGTCGACGACCCGTCACCTCCTTCCAGACTGTGGGTTGCCGCCATGATGGTTATATCGCATTTCGAATGGGATCTGAAATCCTGCTCTCTGAATATGCCTGCACAGTTCAAGAGCTCGGAATCCCCACGAGCAGGCGTGGTGGACTGGTTCGTGAGTCGTCGGAGCACGTCGATTGACAGCGGCGTGCGGCTTCCACTCTCACGGCGACAGGATCGAGGCGATCTACGCCGCCTCGGGTTGCGGCGGGAGCGGCTCGCGATACAGGGCCATCAAGCCGGCCGCGGCGAGGGGGAGGAACGACACGACGGTCATCACCGCGATCAGGCCGAAGCGGTCGGCCAGCCAGCCGATCGGGGTGAGCGCCAGGCCGCCGACGCCCCACGCCAGCCCCATCACCAGACCGGAGACGAGCCCGGTCCGCCCCGGGAGGCATTCCTGCGCCGCGACCACGCCGACGGGCGTCATTGAGACGCCGAACATGCCGGCCGCGGCGATGAACGGAAGGGCGGCCGAGACCGGGCCGTACAGGAAGAGAATGTAGAACGGCGTCGCCAGCGCGAGCGACCCGAGGATTACGCGCTTCCGGCCGACCCGATCCGAGAGGTTCCCGGCGAGGAACCCGGCCACGGCGCCGGTGAGCAGGAAGACGCTGATCGCGGCCCCGCCGATGAACGCCGACCCGCCCCGATCCGTGACGAGGACCGCGAGGAACGTGGCGAACGCCGTCGAGCACATCGAGGACAACACGATCGCGAACCACAGCAGCACCAGTCGGGACGGGAGCTCGCGGAACCGAGCGAGTCGGACGTCCTTCCGCACGATCGACGGGAGGGCTCGACGCAGCGGGATCGCGAACGCCGCCAGGATGAGGAGCCCCGGAGCGATCAGCCACGGCGTGCGAAAGATCGAGAAGCGCTCCACGAACGCGACGATCACGATCGGTGCGGCCGCCCCGCCGAGCGATCCACCCGCCGAGAAGAACGCCATCAGCATCCCGTGCCGCTGAGGACGATCGGCCGCCACGAGCGCCGCGGCGGCGGGGTGGAAGAGCGCCGTCCCCACGCCGGCGATCAGCATGATGACCAGTAGCTGGGTGAAGCCCCCGGCCCGGCCGATCAGCGACATCGCCAGCACCGTGAGGAACGGGCCGGTGACGACCAGCCACGGGCGCTGGACGCGGTCGACCAAGTGGCCGAGCACTGGCTGCAGCAGCGAGTTGGTGACGATCCGGATCGTCCCGAGCGCTCCGGCGAGGGCGAGCGACAGATCGAGCCGATCGATCAACAGCGGGAGCAGCGGCGCGAAGAAGCTGGCGAACCCGTCGTTGAGCAGATGCCCGACGAAGAGGAGCGCCGTTCTCTTCCACGGGGGTGAAGTCGAAGGAATCGCAGGATCCACCATGACGAGGGGAGATGGTAGTTGTCCCGGAGAAGGAGCACAAGCATCGCGAACGTGCCAGATCCTCCGAACTTGTGTCCTTCGCTCTTGCCGGTGACGTCGCGCCACGGTATATTAGCCACGACGAATATGGATGCCACGGCACGGCGCGACGCTCGTATCGCTGATGTTTCTCGACGACTGAGGGTTCTATCGGTCGAAACCAGGATGCGAATGCTGATGTTGCTTAGAGAGCGCAATCTATGTGTCGGGGCGCTGGCCTGTCGGCTCGGGTTGACGCAAGGTGCCGTTTCTCAGCATCTGAAGATCCTGCGGGATGCCGGTCTCGTGACGGCAGAGCGCGATGGGTACTACGTCCACTACCGAGTGAACGCGGAGCACCTCGCCCAATGGCGAGACGCGATCGATGAGCTGCTCGGGCTGTTCCAAGCGGGACAGGGCGGTGAAGGGACCACGGACGGGGAGAAGCCCAAACGGTATGCGAAGCACGAGGAGGAACCGTGTGAGAAGGAAAAGGGCGACCGCTTTCGAGAGGGGCGGAGCGTGAGTCCGGGCGATTGCCCACCGGAACGGATCCGGGAGTGCCACGGATCCGAAGGGGATCGTCACTGCGCGTCCGAGGGGGAAGGCGACTAGTCGATGGCGATCCGGGTCTCGGGCCTCTCCAAGGCGTTCGACGACGTTCAGGCTGTCGCCGACGTCTCCTTTGAAGTCTCCGAAGGAGAGCTGTTCGGTTTGCTGGGACCCAACGGCGCCGGCAAGACCACGACGATCAACATGCTGACGGGCCTGGCACGCCCTGACAGCGGATCGATTGTCATCGGCGAAATCGATGGCGCTGAGAACGTGAAGGCGGCGCAGCATTTGATCGGCGTGGTCCCGGACGAGAGCAACCTGTATCCCGAGCTGACCGGGATGGAGAACCTCACGTTCTGTGCCTCCCTCTACGGGATCCGGAAGCGCGAGCGCACGAAGCGAGCGCGTCAACTGTTGGGGGACTTCGGGCTTTCGGATGCAGCGAATCGCAAGTTCGGCGGGTACTCGAAAGGGATGAAGCGGAAGCTGACGATCGCGGCGGGGATCATCCATCGACCGCCGATTCTGTTTCTCGACGAGCCGACTACCGGGATCGACGTCGCCAGCGCTCGGCAGATCCGCCAGCTGATCGCGGCGCTCAACGAGGACGGGGCGACGATCCTGCTGACGACCCACTATATCGAGGAGGCGGAGCGGCTCTGCGGGCGGATTGCGTTCATCGTGCGCGGACGCATCGTGCGCGTGGACGCGGTGCCCAATCTCCTGCAGCCGCTGCACGAACGCCACGTTGCGGTCATCGACCTGTCGGAGCCCGCCCCGATCGAGATCGAACCGCTGATCTCAGCGTTTCCCGACGATCGATTCGAGATGCTCCGGACCGGGCAGCTTCGTGTAGAGTCCAAGGAGCCCCTGGCCGTCGGTCCGATTGTGCGCCTTCTCGAAGAGGCGGGGATAGAAGTGTCCGAAGCGCGGCGCGTGCGCCCATCGTTGGAGGATGTCTTCGTCGAGGTTACCGGAATCGAGGCCGACGCGATGCGCCGCGAGAAGGAGAGGGTAGGGAAAAGCGAGTGAAGCGCTGGATTGCTTTCTGGAACATCCTCGCCAAGGACATGCGATCGTACTACCTCAAGCCGCCCAACATCAGCTGGGGGCTGATCTTCCCGTTCGCGTGGACCGGAATGTTCCTGATTCGTTCCGGCGGATCGGCCGGCGACGTGTTGTCGCTCCTTCCGGGCGTGATGGCGATCTCGATCCTGTTCGGGACGACGTCGATGCTGGCTGTGACGATCACGTTTGAAAAGAAGGGCCGATCTTTCGAGCGGCTTCTGCTTGCCCCGATCCCGCTCGACCTCTTGATGCTCGCCAAGACGGCGGGCGCAGTCCTCTTCGGAATCGCCAACGCGTTCGTCCCGGTCGGGATGGCGGCGTTCCTCGTTGATCTGTCCGGCGTTGCCTGGGCCGTCCTCGTGCCGACCGTGGTCCTCCTCGCTTTGTCGTCCACCTTCGTCGGTCTGTTCGTCGCTGTAGCGGTCAGAGAGGTGTTCGAGGCGCAGACTTTCTCGAACTTCTTTCGGTTTCCGATGATCTTTCTCTGCGGGCTCTTCTTCCCGATCGAGAGGCTGCCTTGGGCGATCCGACCTCTGTCCTACGCGCTGCCCCTCACATACGGGGTGGACGCGATGCGGGGCGCAGTCATCGGCACTCGATCCCTGCCGCTTGCCGTTGATCTCCCGATTCTCGCGGCCTTCTGTATCGGCCTGTTCGTTCTCAGCCTGCGGAACATCCGAGCGAAGTGGATCTTGTAGCTGAGCGATTCGCGCCTTGAGGTCGGCCATCTGTACGCCGAGCCTCGGAACCCGGGCAGCCGACGCCCTCACGTGCGGCACGCCAGTGGCGTGCTAGCCGGGAATCCGATGCAGCGGTCATACGCTGGAGAGCCTGGGATTCTGGCTCGCAATTGTAGACAGGAACATCGTTCCCATGCTGGCTGAGTGCGGAGGATGCGGACTCCTCATCGGTCCCAGTCAGGAGTCACACCGCGGGGGGGTGTCTTGGAATAGGGCTCCGGAGCTCGTAGACAACCGCGAGGCCTGGACTTCCAACACCGCCGCGCCTTCGATACTCCCTTCGCGGAGCGCGTTCAACGCTTCGTTCGCCCCTTCGAGCGGGAACGGAGTGACTGCGGTCTCGATCGGGACGCGCACGGCGATTTCCATGAACTGCTCGCCGTCCTCGCGGGTGAGGTCAAAGGAACCGCAGGATCCGCCATGGCGAGGGAAGATGGTAGTTGTCCTGGACAAGGAGCACAAGCGAGCCGTCGCTGTTGGAGGCCGCCGAATCGGGCATGCGTCCGCTGATCCTACTCCACCCCGGCGGGCGCGTCCCGGATCGGGCTGGAAAGCGCCGTGGTCCGTATGCTGGCGTTCGCACGGCTCGACCATGCCTAATGGGTCCTATCATGCAGGAGTAGCGGTCCACGGAACTCACGGTGAAGGTGAATACGCTGTAGAAGCTGTCTCGCATTGACTGAGTACCCGTTCGTACGCATAATCATTCACGAATTCGATGTGCTTACAGGTTGCAAGGCGCACTGATCTGGAGGCATACCGGAAAGGAGGAGAGATGTACCAACTCAACGAGGACATCATCCGAGCTAGACTCGGGTACGTCGCCGACCCTGGTATCGAAATGCTGTTGGACAAACACCTCGTGGCGCGGATCAAGGTCGTACAACTTGAGACGCAGATCAAACTGCTGGAAATGCAGCTCGAGGCATCGAAGATAGCACTCGATGCTCTGAGAGAGCAGTACAAGGTCGGGTAGCATCGGTTCGCCGTGCCGTCGACGGCGAAGCCCTCAGCGGTCGCCCTGGCCTGCGGGCTTGGTTGGGTATCTCAATGGTACTGGTGCAGTGAGCGAACGGCATAGAGCTTGTGACGCTCTCCTGGTCGGATTCGAATCTCAGGAGAACCTCGGAATGCGTTCACTTGCGGCCTTCCTCGAACAAGAGGGCTACATCGCGCATATCCAACCGATGCAGGGTGTCACGAAAGAGCAGATCCTGGAGCGCATCCAGTCCGATCGGCCTCGGCTTGTTGGGTTCTCGCTCATCTTCCAGCGCATGCTGGGCCTCTTCGCCGATCTGATCGCCTTCCTCCGCGAGGAAGGCGTGACGGCCCACTTCACAATGGGGGGACACTTCCCCACCTTCGCCTACGAAGAGATCCTTTCCTCGACCCCCGGCTTGGATACGGTCGTTCGCTATGAGGGAGAGGAGACGCTGCTGGAGCTTGTCAGGGGAGTCGATGCTCCCGATTCGTGGGCTGATATTCTCGGACTGGCCTACAGAACCGACGGACACGTCAAGTCGAATCCTCCTCGGCCGTTGATTGGGAACCTGGACGATCTCCCGTTCCCGGTACGCCGTTCTCAGAGCAAAGCCACTCGCGGCGTGGATTTTCGATCGATCTCGGCGAGCCGGGGATGTTACTACAATTGCTCTTTCTGCAGCATCAACGCGTTCTATCGAGACCCACCAGGCCCCGCGCGTAGGGCTCGCTCTCCGGAGAATGTTGTGCGAGAGATGGCGGCCCTCCGGGCGCGGTTCGACACGCGGGTCTTCATCTTTCAGGACGATGACATTTACACGCAGGGCTCGGAACCCAGGCGATGGCTGGACGACTTCCTGGCTGAATTGGACGCATCAAGGATGGGCAAGGAGATCCTCTGGCGCATCTCGTGTCGCGTTGACGACCTGGACAGCGAGTACCTGAAACGGATGAGCGATGCCGGCCTTGCCACCACTTACGTGGGGATCGAGTCTGCCAGCGACTCGGAACTCAAGGCGATGAACAAGGGCTACAGTGCTGGAGCCGTATACGAGGCAGTCGATCGCCTTCACCAGCTAGGGATCCCACACGAGTTTGGGTTCATGCTCTTCACTCCAGACAGCAGCTTCGAGACCGTGCGAGAGAACATTCAGTTTCTCAGACACGTTGCTGCACAAGGCGACGCACTTGTACATTTCTGTAAGATGTCGCCGTACGCGGGCACGGCCGTCCAGGCTCGGCTCCGGCAAGAGAGTCGGCTGACAGGCTCCCTGTCCCATCCCGACTACCGTCTCCTTGACCCGAAGCTGGACCTTCTCCAGCTCTACTACTCGCAGGCTTTCAATTTCCGGAATTTCGACGATTCCGGCCTTGTGGAGCGCTTGCGGTTCGCGAAGTTTGACGCGCTGCTGCTGAGCAAGCTTGATGAGAGTAGCTACGATGCCGCACGATACGCAGCGGCGATCAGCGACTTGATCAGGGAATGCAATGAGTCAGCGCTTGATGCGATGGCATTTGCCCTCGAATTCATCGAGAGGAACCCGGCGGACAAGGTCAGACGTCACTGGGCGATCCTCGAGCAGGCGGCGAAACAGGAGTTCTCGACTGAGCAGCGGATAGCCGGCAGGCTCGACAGACTGATGACAGAGTACGGGTACCGCGCAAGCTGAGCATCCAGGCGGCTCATGCCGCAGCAAACCGTCTCCACCGGCTTTTCGGTTGTATGAGCATCGAGTCTGCTCTTGCGGTATTGCTGCCCCGACTTCTCGCCGCGCTCCGTGGGAAAGGAGGTCATCGCAGGCGTGGCCGGGCGACAGATCGAGCCGATCGATCAACAGCGGTAGCAATGGCGCGAAGAAGCTGGCGAACCCGCCGTTGAGCAGATGCCCGACGAAGAGGAGCGCCGTCCGCTTCCACGGCAAGGGGGTTGAAGAGCCAACAGGATCCGCCATGACGAGCGGAGACGGTAGTGTGAGGTGAGAAACGGGACAAGCCGCCCGCGGCTTCTCGGTGCGAAGAGTTGGAGTCTGCGTTCCCCGATCTCCTCTCGGATCCCCGGCTCTTCACCGATTGGCACGCCGGGGATCGGGAGCGCTCTTAGCGGCCGATTCTCGGGCGGAAGCTGCGCCCCCTGAAGGAGGAACGAGAGCGGGTCATCGGTTTTGAACCTCCGCGCGGGAACTGGTTCTTGGGGTCGAAGCCCTCACCGTAGTCGAAGTCCGGACACCGGCGTCGTTCCAGCGAGGCTCCGAGCACCCGCTCGATCTGGCGGATCATCAGACCGTCTCCCCGAACGGCAAGCGTGAATGCCTCGCCCGTTCGCTCGGCACGGCCGGTCCGTCCGATCCTGTGAGTGTACGCATCGACGGTGTGGGGCATGTCGAAGTTGACCACGTGGGAGATCTCCAACACATCGATCCCGCGGGCCGCGATGTCAGTGGCGACCAGCACGTCGATCTTCCCATGACGGAATCCATGGATCGCCTGCAGTCGCTGGCTTTGGCTCATGTCCCCTTGAAGCGCTGCCGCACGATGGCCGTGCTTCTTCAGGTTGGCCGCAAGCCTTCGGGCACGGTGCTTGGTCCGCGTGAACACGAGAACGCGACCCGTCGACATCCGGCGGAGCATCGCGATGAGAAGCTCGTCCCGGCGCTGATCGGGCACCGGGTAGAGGGCGTGAGAGACCGTGCACGCGGGCGCATTCGCTCCGATCTGCACCGTCTCCGGATCCGCAAGGATTCCGTCGGCAAGCGCGCGGATGTCCTTGGGCATGGTTGCGGAGAAGAAGAGCGTCTGTCGCTTCTCCGGCACCTCGCGGAGGATTCGGCGGATGTCGGGGAGGAAACCCATGTCGCACATGCGGTCCGCCTCATCGAGAACCAGGACCTCCACGCGCGAGAGATCGATCGCGCCGGCATCGACGTGATCCAGCAGCCGTCCTGGACAAGCGACGACGATCTCAACCCCCCGGCGCAATGCCGCGAGCTGGGGCCCTTTGCTCACGCCGCCGTAGATTGTGACGCTGCGAACCGTCGTTTCGCGGCCCAACTTGACGATCTCCTGGTGGATCTGCTCCGCCAGTTCGCGAGTCGGCGCCACGATCAGGGCGCGCACTCCTCCTCGCGGTCCATTGCTCAGGCGCTGGAGAATCGGGAGCACGAAGGCGGCCGTCTTCCCTGTTCCCGTCTGGGCAAGGCCGAGCACATCGCGCCCCCGGAGGATGGCCGGGATCACCTTCTGCTGGATCGGTGTGGGAACCGTGTAGCCGACGGACTTCACGCCGGCGGCAATCCGCCGGTCAAGCAAGAATCGTTCGAAACTCAAGAGAAACACTCCTTGGCTCCGTTGAGCCAAGTCGCACGCTCAGCTCGGGTTGACTGCAATTCGCGTTGGGTCGGTATGCGAGTGAATTGCTTACGAAACTGCTCCGAGTATACCCGGTCTCCCCCGGTCGCGCCATGATGTCGAAGCCTCCGCTCACGACGCGCTCCCCTCGCCGCGGCGACGCGCGTCACGACCGATCGGTTGCGCCGGATGGCCTCAGGAGATACTGCTCGGACTTCCCGCCTGGATAGGCATTGCGCTCCTCTTGCGTCTCGATCGCGGCTTTGAAACCGATCTCGATCGTCCTACAATCGTCCTGCCTCGAGGGCCTGCACGTCGTGGCGGACCGTGACGAGCGAGAGGCGCGATACGCTGGCGAAGGAGCCCGATGAACGTCCTGCTGATCTACCCCCGGTTCCCGGATACCTTCTGGAGCTTCCAGCACGCCCTTCGGTTCATTCGAAAGCGCGCCTTCTCGCCGCCGCTGGGCCTTCTGACCGTCGCCGCGATGCTGCCGGCGGAATGGGGGAAGCGGTTGGTGGACACCAACGTCTCGGCGCTCACGCGAAGCGACATGGAATGGGCGGACTGCGCGTTCATCAGCGGCATGACCATCCAGAGGGAGTCGGCACGTCGGATCATCGCGCGGTGCAAGAAGGCGGGCCTCCTCGTCGTCGCCGGCGGCCCGATGTTCACCATCGAACGGGACCCGTTCGCCGAGGTCGACCACTTCGTTCTGAACGAAGGCGAGTTGACGCTCCCGCTGTTTCTTGCCGATCTGGCTCAAGGACGGGCCAGGAGGATCTACTCCACCACCGAGTTCGCCGACATCCGGCAGAGCCCGGCGCCCTTGTGGGATCTGGTCGACATGCGCCAGTACTCGTCGATGATCGTGCAGTTCTCCAGAGGTTGCCCCTACAACTGTGAGTTCTGCAGTGTGACCGAACTGTTCGGCCACCGAACCCGCGTCAAGGCGGTCGATCAGATCATCGGCGAGCTCGACAAGCTCCACGAACTGGGGTGGCACGGTCCGATCTTCTCCGGCGACGACAACCTCATCGGCAACAAGCGCTATCTCAAGGACGAGCTCCTGCCGGCGCTGATCGAATGGCGAAAGGACAAGGCCGGCATGCAGTTTGCCACCGAGGTCTCCATCAATCTGGCGGACGACGAAGAGCTGATGCGGAAGATGGTCCAAGCGGGGTTCACGACGGTCTTCGTCGGGATCGAGACACCGGATGAGGCCAGCTTGGCCGAATGCGGGAAAAGCCTGAACACGAACCGCGACATGATCGCCGACGTCAAGCGGATCCAGCGGGCCGGCCTGCAAGTGCAGGGCGGGTTCATCGTCGGGTTCGACCACGACACGCCCGCGACCTTTCAGCGCGTGATCGATTTCATCCAGGAAAGCGGGATCGTCACCGCGATGGTCGGGCTGCTCCAGGCGATCCCCGGGACGAAGCTGTACGAGCGTCTCAGGCGAGAGAGGCGCCTGCGATCGCAGGTGTCAGGCGACAACGTGGACGGGACGACGAACATCGTCCCGCGAATGGATGCCGAGACGCTGCAAGCGGGATACCGACGGATCGTGCAGACGATCTACACGCCTCGGATGCACTACCGACGCATCAGGACCTTCCTGCGGCAGTATGAGCTCCGGAGAAACCGGATCCATCTCGATCTCCAGCATATCCTCGCGTTCTTCCGCTCCGTGTACCGTCTGGGCGTCCTCGACAGAGGCAGGCTGGAGTACTGGAAGCTCCTGGCGTGGGCCGTCCTCCGCCGCCCCAGGGCTTTTCCCCTTGCGGTCACGCTCGCCATCTACGGATACCACTTCCGCAGGAGCTTCGCCCAGCATTCCTGAGAGCGAGGCACCGTGGGCGTCCGTGTCCGG